>JAGWAI010000009.1:0-22071 GCA_021296485.1 Acidobacteriota bacterium | reverse complement strand
CCGGCGCCTCGACGCCCTCGCGACGAACGCTGGTGAGAAATGCGGGCTAAGAGGGACCGCGCGCCGCCGAGGCCAGACTCTCGTATACCGCGTGCGTTTCGCGCACCATGCGCCCGACATCGAAGGTGTTCAGGGCGCGCGCGAGCCCGGCCGCGCCGCAGCGCTCGCGCAACGTCGCATCCCGCAGCAACTGGACGATCGCGTCGGCCAGCGCCGGCGCGTCCCGGACCGGAACTAGGCGGCCGGTTGCGCCGTCCACCACTACTTCCGCCAGCCCCCCCGCGCGCGTCGCGACGACCGCCTTGCCGCAGGCCATGGCGTCGAGGGCGGATGTGCCCAGACCCTCCGTCGTTGAGCTCATGACGAACAGATCAAACCCCTTGTGCAGCGGGATGATGTCGGGGCGAAACCCGGCGAGCAGGACGTGTTTCTGAAGGTGCAGATCGGCGATTTGCCGCCGCAGCGAGGCTTCCAGCTCGCCCTCGCCGGCAATGAGAAAGCGCGCATCCGGCACGCGGCGCACGACCTGCGCCGCGGCGTTAATCAGGTAGCGCTGCCCCTTGTGCGGCACCAGCGCCGCAACGTTGCCCACGATCGGCGCGCCCCGCGGCAGGTGGAATTCCTTGCGCACGTCGAGCGCCGGCATGGCGCGAATCCGTTCGATGTCGACGCCCTCGTATACGACCGTCGTCCGCTCCGGCGGTATGCCGGCGGTTTCCAGCAGCGAACGAATGGCGTCCGACGCGCAGATGAAGCGGTCCACCCGGCGGTACTTCCAGCGCGAGAACGCGTTCCTGGCGAGGCTGAAATCGACCCGCCGCGCGGCGACGAGACGCGTCCGGAGGCCCGCTCCGGCCAGTGAGAGTCCTGCGGCGGCGAGTGCGACTGCGTGGGCGTCATGGGCATGCACCACGTCGGGGGCGAGTCGCCGGAGCAGGCGCGCCAGGCGCCAGGCGGCGTGCAGGTCGAGCTCGCTGCGCGCCGTGAGCGGATATAGGTCGGGATCCTCCGCCATCCGCCGCCGCAGCTCGCCGCCGCCGTGCGCGACGAGCGCGGTGCGCCGGCCCTGGGCGCGCAGGCCGCGGACCGTGAGCAGCACCTGGTTCTGGCCGCCGCGCCAGGTCCGCGCGGTGTCGATATGGACGGAGAACACCACGGGCTCCTAGCGGTCGCCGGGATGCCGCTGCCGTTCCCACAGCTTGGCGAACTTCAGGAACACGTAGTAGGCGTTCATTAGCGAGATGACCAGGCCGGGTCCGCCGTCGCGGAACCCGGCGCGCAGAAGGTAGTTCCGCAGGAACACGAGCGGCGGGTGGATGATGAGGTCCGCCACTCCGGCGCGGCGATGCTCCGCCTCCATTTGTCTGGCGGCGAGCGTCGTGTAGTGGTTGATGGTAGCGAGATGGTCGGAGAGGTCGTCATATGCATAGTGGCGGATTTCCGAGGACAGCGTGCCGACCTTGCCGTCGACGGTCACCGACTCGTGCACGAACCGGGAGTCCCACGATGCCACGCGCCGGTCGTAGAGACGCAGCTGGTAGTCGGGATACCAGTCGGTAGATCGGATCCACCGGCCCAGATAGCGTGTCGTGCGGGGGATCCGGTAGCCTTTCAGGACCGGGGAGCGTCGCAACGCCGCGTCGATCTCGCCGGCCAGCTCCGGTTGCACGCGTTCGTCCGCATCGAGTGACAGCACCCAGTCGTGGGCGGCCAGTCCGGTCGCGTAGTTCTTCTGCGCTCCGTAGCCCTGCCACGGCCGCGTGAACACGCGGTCCGTGTAGCGGCGGGCGATGGCGACGGTGTCGTCCGTGCTCTCCGAGTCGACCACCACGATGTCGTCGGCCCACGACACGGACTCGAGGACCCCGGAGATGTTGTCGGCCTCGTTCTTGGTGATGATGACGACGGACACGTCCGCGACCACGGGCCGAGTTTATCAGCCCATTGCCGCGGACCCGCCGATCATGGCATGCGGACACTCAAGCTGACGCTGGCGTACGACGGCACCGGCTATGCCGGGTGGCAGCGACAGGCCGGCGCGGAGACGATTCAGGCGCTGGTCGAGCGCGCGCTGCAGCCGCTGGAAGGGTGCGCCGTAGCGGTTCACGGAGCCGGGCGGACCGATGCCGGCGTGCACGCGCTCGGTCAGGTCGCCAGCGTGCGGCTGACGCACCCAATCGATACGGACGCCCTGCTCCGGGCGCTCAATGCCAACCTGCCGCCCGCCGTGCGCGTGCTGTGCGTCGAGGAGGCCGACGATCGGTTTCACGCGCGGTTCGATGCGCGCGGAAAGGTCTACCGCTACCGGTTGGCGACCGGCTCCGTAGCGCATCCCCTGGACTTGCGCTACGCCTGGCACCTGCCGCAGCCGGTCGATCTCGATGCGCTGCAGGCGGCCGGCGCACTGCTGGAAGGCCGGCATGACTTCGCGTCATTCCAGGCGGCGGGCGGTACCGCGACAGCTAACACCGTGCGCACCATTTCCCGACTGCGGATCGCCCTGGAGCGCCCGCCGGACTGGCGCCCGGCGTCCGGCGGCGGCGAAATCATCGGCATCGAATTGCGCGGCGACGGGTTTCTGCGGCACATGGTGCGCGCCATCGTCGGCACCCTGGTCGAAGTCGGGCAGGGGCGCCGCGAGGCAGGCAGCGTCGCGGACGCGCTCGCGGCGCGCCGGCGCGCGAGCGCCGGGCCGACGGCGCCGGCGCGCGGCCTGTTTCTGGTCCGAGTGGACTACCATTGAAGGTGTAGTGGACACCTCGTATCATCAGATGCATACCTTTGATCGCGGTGGGAACCCTGGATAGAGGATTGGGTTCGGGCCCTCGCGGTCGCTGCCGATGAGTCTCGAAGACGTCCTTGAATGGGTCCCGGAACGGTCGGTCGAGGGCGAGTTGGTGCGCCAGATCGACTTCGACCGCCTGCCGGCCCATGTCGCGGTGATCATGGACGGCAACGGCCGGTGGGCGGCGCAGCGATATCTGCCGCGCGCCGAGGGCCACCGCGCCGGTATCGACGCCGTGCGGGATTCTACGGAGCTCGCCGCGCGGCTGGGCGTCAAGGTGTTGACGCTCTACGCCTTCTCCGTCGAGAACTGGAAGCGGCCCGCCGCCGAGGTGTCGCTGCTGATGAGCCTGCTGAAGCGTTACCTGCGGCTCGAGATCGAGACGCTGATGCGTCACGACATCCGCTTCCAGATGATCGGCCGGGATGATGAGCTGTCCCCCGACGTGCGCGTGGAGCTGAATGCCGCCGTCTCCAGGACGGCAAACAACGCCGGCATGCGCTTCAATATCGCCTTCAACTACAGCGGGCGCGCGGAGATCGTAGAGGCCGCCCGCCGCGCGATTGCCGCCGGCATCCTGCCCGAGGAGCTCGACGAGAATCGTTTCGGCGCCCTCCTGCATACCGCCGGACAGCCCGATCCCGACCTGCTCATACGCACGAGCGGAGAAATGCGCGTGAGCAACTTCCTGCTGTGGCAGATCGCGTACTCGGAGATCTGGGTGACTGACACGCTGTGGCCCGACTTCCGGGCTCGACATCTGCTCGAGGCCATCGTCGACTATCAGAAGCGCGATCGTCGATACGGCGGCATCAAGCCGCAGCCTGTGGTCGTAGGCCGCTAGCAGCCGCCCGGGGTTCAGGGTGCAAACCCAGGCAGGACAAGGGCCGCACCCCGGAAAATAATGCAGCGCATCCTGAGCGCGGTAGCGCTACTCCTCGTTGTCGTCGGCGTCATCTGGCTGCTGCCTCCGCTGGCGACGCTCTTGCTGGTCGAGGTGGCCCTGCTCGCCGCGTTCCTGGAGTACGCGGAAATCGCCGCCCGGAGCGGCGCGCCGTTGTCGAAAGCGCCAACGGCGGTGGCGGTACTGGGCGTGGGCGCGGTATTCAGCCTTGCTCCGGCCATGCTGCCGGCGGCCCTGATGGCGGCGATCATCGGTATTTCCGCGGTGCAGCTCTCGCGCTGGCCACGAGAGCAGACGCTGGCGCCCGCGGCGGCGGCGGCGTTCAGCGTGCTGTACCTCGCTATTCCGTTCGGTTCGCTGGCCGTGGTGCGCATCACGCACGGGCGCGAAGCGTTGATGTTGCTGCTCGTCACCCTCATGGCCAGCGATACGGCCCAGTATTACGGCGGCCGATGGCTCGGCCGGCGGCCGTTGGCGCCGGCTGTCAGCCCGGGCAAGACGGTAGAGGGGGCAGCCTTCGGCATCGCGACGGCGGCTCTCGTCATGGGGGGCGCGGGTGCGTGGTGGCTTCCGGATCTCTCCGCCGGCTGGCGCATTGCGCTCGGGATGTTGCTCGCGCTGTTCGGCATCGCCGGCGATCTGTTCGAATCGACGCTCAAGCGCGGCGTTGGTCTCAAGGACGCTTCACAGGTCATTCCGGGCCACGGCGGCATGCTCGATCGCATCGATGGCTGGCTGTTTGCCGCGCCGGTCTATTACGTCATTCTCGGTTTTTTCCGGTAGAGGCGGCACATGAGGCGGATTGCCATCCTCGGTTCGACCGGATCGATTGGCCACAGCGCGCTGGCCGTGGTCGCGGCGCAGGCCGGCCGGCTCGAGGTCGTGGGGCTTGCGGCCGGGCGGAACGCCGGCCGCTTCGCGGAGCAGGTGAAGCGCTTCCGCCCGCGCGCCATCGCCATGGCGACGCCGGAGGCGCTGTGCGACGTGCAGGCCGCGCTCGGCGCAGGCGGTTCAACCGTCGATAGCGCCTGCGCCGGCCCGGAAGGGCTGCTGGCGGTGGCGACGCACCCGGACGTGGACCTCGTGTTGTGCGCCTCGTCCGGCACCGCGGCGCTGGATGCGACGCTGGCGGCGATCGAGGCGGGCAAGACGGTGGCGTTGGCCAACAAGGAAGTGCTGGTCATGGCCGGCGGGGTCATGATGACTGCGGCACGGCGCCGCGGGGTCGCCATATTGCCGGTCGACAGCGAGCACAACGCGATTCACCAGTGCTTGCGGGGGCACGATCCGGCGGACGTGCGGCGCCTGATCCTCACCGCTTCCGGCGGTCCTTTCCGCACGCGCGCGGCGGCGGATCTCGCCGCCGTGACGCCGGAAGAGGCGCTGGACCATCCCACCTGGAACATGGGTCCCAAGATTACGATCGACTCGGCGACGTTGATGAACAAGGGGCTCGAAGTGATCGAGGCGCGCTGGCTATTCGACACGCCGCCGGAGCGGATCGACGTGGTCGTGCACCCGCAGTCGATCGTGCATTCGCTGGTCGAGCTGTGTGACGGCTCGCTCATCGCGCAGTTGGGCGTGACCGACATGCAGCTGCCGATCCAGTACGCCTTTTCGTACCCCGACCGCTGGGAGTCGCCGCTCCCGCCGCTCGATCTCGTCCGCTCCCGCCGGCTCGAATTCGACCGGCCGGACGTATCCCGGTTTCCCTGTCTGGCGCATGCGTACCACGCCCTGCGCGGTCCGGCCAGCCTGCCGATCATCCTGAACGCGGCCAACGAGCTGGCCGTCGCCGCGTTTCTGGCGCGGCGGATGCCGTTCGACGGCATCCCGGCGGTCATCGAGCAGGCGCTGGACGCGGGCGAGCGGCTGGCGACCGGCGGCGTCGAGACGCTGGCGGCCGTGCGGGAGGTCGACGCGTGGGCCCGCCGCCAGACCGCCGAGCTTGTCAGCAAGGTAGAATCAAGCTAGCGGAGCATTGTCTTGACCAGTATCCTCGCGTTCATCTTCGTCATCGGGGTGCTCGTGTTCGTCCACGAGCTGGGCCACTACCTGGCCGCCCGGCGCATCGGCGTCCGCGTCCTCGTATTCTCGATCGGCTTCGGCCCGAAGCTGCTGAAGGTCCGCCGCGGCGACACCGAGTACTGCGTGTGCGCCATTCCGCTCGGCGGCTACGTGAGGATGGCGGGCGAGCATACGGACGACCGCCGCACCGGCAAGCCGGACGAGTTCCTCTCCAAGAGCAAGTGGGAGCGTTTCCAGGTCCTGATCGCGGGGCCGGCGATGAATGTCGTCCTGGCTATCGTCGTCATGACGTTCGTGCTGTACCAGGGCGTCGACGTGCCGCTGTACGAGTCCGAGCCGCCGGTGGTCGGCACCATCGCCGAGGGTTCGGCCGCCGACGAGGTGGGGATTCGGGTCGGAGACCGCATTGTCAGCGTCGCCGGCCAGGTCGTCGAGAACTGGGAGGAGTTGCTGCTTGCCGTCCGCCCGCGCGCCGATCGCGAGATCCCGGTCGTGGTCCGCAACGCGAACGGAACCCGGGAGCTGCGGGTCACGCCCGACAGCCAGACGCAGTTCGAGCTGGGCGATCTCGGGATCGGCCCGGTGATGCGGCCGCAGATTCGAAGAGTCGAGCCTGGTCAGCCGGCCGACGCCGCCGGCATCGAGGTCGGCGACGTGATAGCGGCGGTGGAGGGTGACGGCGTCGCGAGCGACGAGCTCATCAAGCGCATCAACGCGCACGCGGACCAGCCGCTCACGCTGACCGTCCGGCGCGGCGAGACAAGCCGTGACGTGACGGTGACGCCGGCGCTCGTCGGCGATGTCGGCCTGATCGGCGTGCAGATCAGTCCGTACGAGGTGCGCTCCATCGATCCCGGTCTCATCGATGCGTTCGGCTACAGCCTGCAGCGCAACTACGAGTGGTCCGGGCTGATTTTCCAGACGCTTGTGGGGCTGTTCACCGCCGAGACCTCACCGCGCCAGCTCGTGGGTCCGGTCGGCATCGCCCAGCTGTCGGGCGGCGCAGCGCAGGTCGGGTTCGTCGCGTTGCTCAGCCTCATGGCGATGATCTCCCTGAACCTGGGCATCCTGAACCTGCTGCCGATCCCGGTGCTCGACGGCGGCCATATCGCGATCCTGGCGCTCGAGGGCATGTCGCGGCGCGACTTCAGCGCCCGCGTCAAGGAGCGGATGCTGCTGTTCGGCTTCGTCGCACTGATGATGTTGATGGTCACGGTCATCTACAACGACCTGACCCGCGTCGCCTGGATCGAGCGGCTCATGCTCTGGCGCTAGCCGCCGGGGTCGCCTGTCTCCGTTCGCGGTCCCCGCGTTCGCGTGAACCGCGCAATCTCATTGCATGCCGCCACTCGCCCGGCTCCGCAAGGAGCTCCGTGCCGTCGCAACGCTAGCTGTCCCGGTGGTTGTCGCCGAGGTCGGCTGGGTGTCGATGCAGCTCGTCGACATCGGCATGGTGGGACGTCTCGGTCCGGAAGCGATCGGCGCGGTCGGCGTCGGGAGTGCGCTCTTCCTCGCATTCGGCGTGTTCGGAATGGGGCTGCTGCTCGGCCTCGACACGCTTGTTTCGCAGGCGTACGGCGCCGGCAACATGAGCGAGTGTCGCCGCTGGCTGCGCCACGGCCTCTGGCTGGCCCTGGTCGTCGCGCTGCCGATCGGGTTGATTGCGCGCGCGGTCGGCGCCAACCTCGAGGTGTGGGGATTCGATCCCGCGGTGCTGGGGCTGGTTCACGGCTACTTTGACATCGTCACGTTGAGCCTGCCGCCGCTGCTGCTGTATGCCGCGTTCCGGCGCTATCTGCAGGCGGTGACGCGGGTGACCCCCATCATGGTCACACTCGTCACCGCCAACGTCGTGAACGCCGTCGCGAACTGGGTGCTGGTGTTCGGCAATCTGGGTGCGCCCGCCCTGGGCGTGGAAGGCGCGGCGTGGGCCACTTGCATCTCGCGCGCCTACATGGCCGCGGCGCTGGCGCTGGTTGCCGCCCGCCAGGGCGGTCTGGGGCGCCCGCGCGCCGGCGTGCGCCTCGCCGGGTTCCGGCGGATCCTTGCGCTCGGCTGGCCGGCCGCCATGCAGCACACGCTGGAATACGGCGCGTTCGCCGCGGTGACGCTCCTGGCGGGGCGCCTGGAACCGACGACCCTTGCGGCGCACCAGATCGTGGTCAACGTAGCCGGACTCACGTTCATGGTGCCGCTGGGGATCTCGGCGGCCGGCGCCGTCCGCGTCGGCCACGCGGTAGGGCGGCGTGACGCGCCCGGCGCCTCGGCCGCGGGCTGGAGCGCGATCGCACTGGGCGCCGGCGTCATGCTGGTGTCGGCGGCCGTCTTCCTCGCCGCGCCGCGGCTGATTCTGGGCGTGTTCACGCCGGACGCCCACGTGGTCGGCATCGGCCTGACGCTCATCTTCGTCGCCGCGCTGTTCCAGATCTTCGACGGCCTGCAGGTGGCGGCAACCGGCGCGCTGCGCGGGCTGGGCGACACGCGGACGCCGATGCGCATGAACCTGGCGGGCCACTGGATGTGCGGGTTGCCGATCGGCTACACGCTCTGCTTCGTGAGCGGCTGGGGCGTCATCGGGCTCTGGATAGGGGTGCTGATCGGCCTCACCGTGATCGGCGCGGTGCTGCTGGCGATCTGGCACCGGCGCGAACGGGAGCTCGCGCACAGATTCGCTGCAGGCCGGGCTATTCACCCGTAAGCGCCCGCTCGATCGCGTCCGCCAGGCCGCAGTCGTCGTGGGCTGCCGCCAACGGCCAGCCGTGCGCCTTGAGCGGCTCGACGGCGTTGCCCATCACGACGGGCGCGCCGGCGAATTCCAGCATCTCGAGATCGTTCAGGTTGTCGCCCACGGCCATCACGGCGCGCCGTTCGATGCCTAGGCGACGTGCCCGGGCCGCCAGCGCCGCGCCCTTCGAGCAGCCGCCGGACGTGAGGTCGAGCAGGGAGAAATCACGCTCGGGATACTCGGTCAGCGTAATGGCCAGCTCCGCCGCCACCGGCAGGCGCCGCACGTCGGCGGCCAGGACCCGCATGTCGGACACACTGCCGGTGTAGGAGACCTGCACCGGATCCGCAGTCAGCGACGCCTCGATCGGCTCGGTGCGGGTCATGAAGGTCCGGTTGCGCTCGTAATACCACGCGCGTTGCGGGTGGCTCCAGTCGATGCCGTCGTAGGTGTACTGACGCGCATCGGGCCGGTCGAACACCACGGCGACGCCCTGATGCCGCGGCCGGAGCGCCGTCAACACCGCGAGCGCGTTGCGGCGCGGAAGCAGGCGGGCGGCCAGCGTATCGCCCGCGCGGGATTTCGTCAGCGCTCCGTTGCTGACGATAAGGACGACGTCGCCGTCCAGGTCATCGGCGATTGGCAGCGCGTGATGAAAGGCGCGGCCGGTCGCCAGCACAACATGGATTCCGGCGTCGAGCGCCCGCCGCACCGCGCGCCGGTTGCGCGCCGGCAGGTCGCCGCGGCTGTCGAGCAGGGTGCCGTCGATATCGATGGCGATCAGGCGGATCGGCACGGAATGCCAGGAGCGGGAGCTACGATTCGACCGTCTTTCGCGCGTACGACCGTTCGACGTATTCGTCCACGAGTGCGCGAAACGCTTCCGCCAGCTCGTCGTACGAACCGCGCAGCGTATGGGTGTGTTGCCCGTCTATGTACACCGGGCAGGTGGGGGCTTCGCCGGTGCCCGGCAGGCTGATGCCGATGTTGGCCGCCTTCGATTCCCCCGGACCGTTCACCACGCACCCCATGACGGCGACGCTCATGTCCTCGACCCCCGCATAGCGCATCTTCCACTGCGGCATCATGTCGCGCACGTATTCCTGGATCCGTTCGGCCAGCTCCTGGAACGTGCTGCTCGTCGTCCGGCCGCAGCCGGGACAGGCGGTGATGCTCGGGGCGAACGACCGCAGGCCGAGCGCCTGCAGCAGCTCGCACGCCGCATGCACCTCGTCGCGGCGGTCGCCGTTGGGGCGCGGCGTCAGCGAGACGCGGATGGTGTCGCCGATGCCCTCGTGGAGCAGCAGCCCCATCGCCGATGAGGACCAGACCAGCCCCTTGATGCCCATGCCCGCCTCGGTCAGCCCGAGGTGCAGCGGCTGGGTGGTCTGGCGGGCCAGCGCACGGTAGACGGCGATCAGATCGCGGGGGCGGGAAACCTTGCACGAGATGATGATCTGGTTCTCCCGCAGGCCGCTGTCGAGGGCGAGCGCGGTGGAATCGAGGGCGGAGATGATCATGCACTCGTTGATGATCTCCTCCGATGTCTTGCCGAGGTCGCCGTCGGTGTTCTCCTGCATCCGGGCCATGACGAGCTCCTGGTTCAGGGAGCCGCCGTTGACGCCGATGCGGACCGGTTTGCCGTGTTCGCGGGCCACGCCGCAGATGGTCTGGAATTGTTCGTCGCGGCGCCGGCCCGTGCCGACGTTGCCTGGATTGATGCGGTACTTGTCGAGCGCGTCGGCGCAGTCGGGATGGCGCGTGAGCAGCAGATGGCCGTTGTAGTGGAAGTCGCCGATCAGCGGCGCGGCGCACCCGGCGTCCAGCATGCGCCGCTTGATCTCGGGTACGGCGCGCGCCGCATCGTCGCCGTTGACGGTGACCCGGACCAGCTCGGATCCGGCATTCGCAAGATCGACGCACTGCGCGGCCGTGGCCGCGGCGTCGGCGGTGTCGGTCAGCGTCATCGACTGCACCGCGATCGGCGCCCCGCCACCGATCTGCATACCGCCCACGGCGACGCCCGTCGTGCGGTGGAGTTGGACGTTCGTCATACCTACCCGCATGATAGCAGGCGACTACGCGTCGCCGGCCCGCAGCGCTTTCAGCGACTGGCTCGCCGCCCGGATGGTACGGTCGACGTCCTGCCCGGTATGCGCGGCCGACAGGAACCAACCCTCGAACTGGGAGGGCGGCGGGTAGATGCCGCGCCGCAGCATGCCGCGGAAGAACGCGGCGTACGCGGCGGTGTCGGAGGCGGTCGCCGACGCGTAGCCGTTCACCGGGCCTGCGTTGAAGAACGGCGTCAGCACCGAACCGGCCGCGTTGACCGTCAGCGGTACGCCTGCCGCACGCGCGGCGGCCGACAACCCGTCCGCGAGCCGCCGTCCGAGCGCCGCCAACCGCCGGTAGAGCGGCGCCGAGAGATTGGACAGCGCCCAGATGCCGGCGGTCATTGCCAACGGGTTTCCCGACAGCGTGCCGGCCTGGTAGACGGGCCCGGCCGGCGCGACCCGCGCCATCAGGTCCGCGCGTCCCCCGTACGCTCCGACCGGCAGCCCGCCGCCGATGATCTTGCCGAGGCAGGTCAGGTCCGGCCGCACGCCGTAGACCGCCTGCGCGCCGCCCCTGGCGGCTCGGAAGCCGGAGATGACCTCGTCGAATATCAGCACGATGCCGTCCCGGTCGCACAATTCCCGCAAACCCTCGAGGAAGCCGTCGGCCGGCGGCACGACGCCCATGTTGCCGGCGATCGGTTCGACGATGATCGCGGCGACCGATTCACGGTGGGCGCGGCAGAGGCGGGTCACCGAATCGAGGTCGTTGTAGTCGGCGATCAGCGTGTCGGCCGCCGTTGCCCGCGCGACGCCCGGACTCGTCGGCACCCCCAGCGTCGTGGCGCCGGAGCCCGCCTGCACGAGGAAGGCATCGCCGTGGCCGTGGTAGCAGCCGGCGAACTTGATGATCCGGTCACGCGTCGTGGCGGCGCGGGCGACGCGTATTGCGCTCATCGTCGCCTCGGTACCGGAATTGACGAAGCGCACGCGTTCCACCGAGGGAATGAGGCGGCAGACCAGCCGGCCGAGCTCGACTTCCTGTGCGGTCGGAGCACCGAAGCTGGCGCCGCGGCCTACCGCGGAACGCAGCGCGCGCGTCAGTCCGGCCGGCGCGTGGCCGTGAATGAGCGGGCCCCACGACATGACATAGTCGATGTACGTCCGCCCGTCGACGTCCCGGATGCGGGCGCCGCGCGCGCGCTCGATGAACGGCGGCTCGCCGCCGACGGCGCCGAATGCGCGCACCGGACTGTCGACGCCGCCCGGCAGCACGCGTCTCGCGCGTGAGAACAGCTTGCTCGATTCCGTGCGGGCGAGGCGCGGCATGCGTGGAGAGGAACGATATCACGGCCGCCGCCGCGCGCCGGATAGCCGCGGATTGACTGGGTCTTGCGCGCGGGGTACTGTGGCGGCGAGCCGATGGAATTGCTGGGCGAATTCCTGCAGGACCCCGCCTACCGGCACGTGGTGCTCAACCACTTCCCGATCACCGGGCTGCTCGTTGCCTGGGTCGTGCTTGTGGCAGGTCTGGTTTTCCGCCGCCGTGAGACCAGCCGCGTCGGTCTCGCCCTGGTGGCGGCGACCGCCGCGTCGGCGCTGTTCGTGATGTCCGCCGGCGAGGCGGCCTATCCGGCGGTATACGACGCCCTCGACGGGACCGGCCGCGAGTGGCTGGACCGCCACGCCGCGCTGGCCGGCACCTGGGGGCGCACGTTGTACCTCACGCTGGCGCTCGCCCTCGGAGCGCTCGCGGCGTCCGTCTGGCGGCCTGCCTGGCAGGCGCCGTCGTCGATCGCAGTCGCGCTGGCCGCCGCAGTGTCGTTGGCCGCGACCGCGGCGATTGCCGACGCGGGCGGCAAGGTGCGGCACGCGGCGTTTCGATCCGGCACGCACGATCACGCCGTTGCAGCCGGCGGTCCCGCGGCCCTGCGGCGCCTCAATCCCGCGCAATACCGCGCCGCGATCGCGGCGGCGTTCGGCGGCGACATCGAGGTGACGGGCCGCTTCGAGCCGCAGGCGCGCCGCTCGGGACTGCTGGCCGTCGGCAACGCGCAGGTGACCGTGTCCGCGGCCGGTTTCGAGGGATACGAAGCGCTGGCGCGGAACGTAGCAGAGCAGATCGTTGCCCCGGAGCGGCGGGATCGGCTCGTATGCCGTCCCGTTTCCGAATCCGGACCGGACGACCAGTGCACGGAGGCGTTCGTACGGGAGGCCGGGAGCCGCCTGCTGCGCCGTGCGCTCGAAGACTCGGATGTCCGGCCGCGTGTCGCGGCCGCGTCGCGTACCGCAGAGGAGATGGGCGACTTCTACGCGGGTCTGGAGCTGGCCGCGCTCAGCCTGCTGGTGGCGCCCGACTTCCTGTTCCGCGTCGAGCGAACCGAGCCGGTACCCGGCGCCCCCGGGGAGGCGCGTCTCACGGATGACACTCTCGCTTCCCGGCTCAGCTATTTCCTGTGGAGTGCGGGGCCGGACGAGGCGCTGCGCGCCGCCGCCGCCGCCGGCGAGCTGTCCGCGGCAGATACGCTGGCGCGGCACGTCGACCGGCTGCTCGACTCGCCGCGCTACGAAACCGGCGTGCGCGCCTTCTTCGACGATCTGCTGCACCTCGCCGATGTGGAGGCGCTCCAGAAGGACCTGGTCCGCTTCCCGACCTTCAGCCAGGCCGTGGCGCGCGATGCGCGCGAGCAGACGCTGCGGCTGGTCGTCGAGCACCTGGCGACGGAGGAACGGGACTACCGGGAGTTGTTCACGACGCGCCGGTCGTTCATGACGCGCACGCTCGGGCCGCTCTACCGGGTGCCAGTGCGTTCCCGGGAATGGGAGGCGATGGACTTTCCGGAAGGGCATCCCCGCGCCGGACTGCTCTCCCACGCCAGCCTGCTCATGCTGCACGCCCATCCGGGACGCAGCTCCCCGACCCTGCGCGGCGAGTTCCTGCGTGAGTCGCTGCTGTGCGAGACGGTGCCGCCTGCGCCCGCGGACGTGGAGTTCGCGCTGTTCAACAACGACCAGAGCACCGAGCACCGGACCGCTCGCGACCGCCTCGAAGTCCACTCGACGACACCCAGCTGCCGGGGTTGCCACCAGCTGACCGATCCGATCGGGCTGGGCCTGGAGCAGTTCGATGGGATCGGGCGGCACCGTACGACCGAGAACGAGGCGCCGATCGACGAGAGCGGCGAGCTCGATGGCCAGAGGTTCGCGGACCACGTTGAGCTCGGCGCGGCGTTCCGCGATCACCCGCGGCTGGCGTCGTGCCTGGTAGAGAATCTGTACAAGTATGCTGTCGGACGCGATATCGTTGAGTCGGAGCGGCGGATGGTCGACAACATCGCGGACGAGTTCGCCGCGGCCGGGTTCCGGCTGCGCGCGGCGCTGCGCGCCATAGCCCTGAGCGCCGGATTCCGGACGGCCCCGCCGCCGTCGACCGGAGACGCGCCGCCAGCGGCGTCTGCCGCAGGAGAGTCATGACAATTCCCATCAATAGACGCGAGTTTCTGCGGGGTTCGGTGGCCGGGGCCGCGGTCACCGTGGGACTGCCGTATCTCGAGATCTTCCTGAACAGCAACGGCAATGCGCTCGCCTCCGGCGCGCCGCTGCCGCGGCGCTTCGGGACGTGGTTCTTCGGCTGCGGGATGAATCCCGACCGCTGGGCGCCCGTGAAGGAGGGCGCCGACTTCGAGCTGCCGCCCGAGCTCGCGCCGATCTCGCCGGTCCGCGAGCACCTGAGCGTGCTCAGCGGGTTCAGCGTGCTGCTGGCCGGCGAAGCGAACCAGGTGCACTACACCGGGATTGTCGGCACGCTGACCGGTGAAGCGCCCGCGCGCATGGACGCGGCCGACCTGCCCACGTTCGATGTCCTGATCGCCGACCAGATTGGCACGGCCACGCGGTTCCGTTCCCTCGAGATGTCGGCGACCGGCCGGCCGGAGCACAGCTACAGTCGCCGCAATGCCACGTCGCTCAACCCGGCGGAGCCGTCGCCGCTGGCGCTCTACAACCGCGTCTTCGGCCCGGGCTTCGCCGATCCGAACGCCGCCGAGTTCACGCCCGATCCGCGCGTCCTGCTGCGCCGCAGCGCGTTGTCGGTGGTCGCCGACGACCGCAGGCGCATGGAAGCGCAGCTCGGTGTGGCCGACCGGGCGCGGCTGGACCAGTACTTCACGTCGCTGCGGCAGCTTGAACGGCAACTGGAGCTCAGCCTGACGAAGCCGCCGCCGCTGGAGGCGTGCCGCGTGCCGGAAGCGCCGCCGGAGCTGGCCGACAGCCTGGAGGTCGGGCACGTCGTCGAGAGCCACCGCCTGATGAGCCAGGTGCTGGCAATGGCGCTGGCGTGCGATCAGACGCGCGTGTTCAACATGGTGTTCTCGGACGCCGCGTCGAGCCTGCACACGGCCGGCAGCAGCGACACGCACCATACGCTCACGCACGAGGAACCGAACGACCCCGAGCTGGGCTACCAGCCGCGGGCGACGGCATTCGTGATGCGCACGATGGAGGCCTGGACCGAATTCGTGCAGGCGCTCGCGACGGTGCCGGAGGGAGACGGAACGCTGCTCGACAACTGCCTGGTGATGTGCCATTCCGAGAGCTCGGACGCCAACACCCACAGCGTTTCCGGGTTGCCGGTGATCCTGGCCGGGCGCGCCGGCGGGCGCGTGCAACCTGGAGTCCATGTGCGCGGCGTCGGCGAGTCGACGGCGCGCGTGGCGCTGACCATGCAGCAGGTAATGGGCCTGCCGGTCGCGTCGTTCGGCGTCAGGCAGAACGCGACGTCGCGGCCGGTATCGGAGGTGCTCGCATGAGTTTCCATATCGCGACGCGGCTGGTCGCACTCGCCGCCGCGGCAGCCGTCTCCGCAGGGTGTGGCGTGTCCGGCGACGCGCCGGACAGCGGCGCCGGAGCGGGCGACACGTGGGGTTTCGTCGTGTCGATGTGGCGCGACGAGATTCCGGACGTGGCGCCGGAGCACTGCCCGGACGGCTTGAACCAGAACGAAAGGGAGTACTTCGAGATTCCCAGGGGGGCAGTGCGCGAGGCGCGCGAGCGCCTGGGCAGCCTGCAGGCGGCGGAGGATGAGGTCTTCCCGCCCGATGCCTGCCGCGACCCGCTGGCGCAGCCGGACCCCGGTTTCATCACGTTCGACGCTGACTTGCCGCTGGCGGGCCTCGACCTGGACGGCGTCGCGTCGACGCGCGCAGAGGGCGGTCAGTGCGCCCACGACGACTTCACCAGCCCGGACGGCCGGCGGGGCATAGACAACCAGCACTGGCGGCTGCTCGGGTGCACCCGGGGGTATCAGCCGGACGGTCAGATCCAGCGTGGCGCCGACAGCGGCAGCTTCATCAAGGAAGGCATTCCGATCCTGCTGGAGGTGACTGGAGTGGACGACGCCCGCAACGATGCCGACGTGCGGGTGCGGTTTGCCTCGAGCGCCGACATCATCACCCTCGACGCGGCCAGCGGGGTGGTGCCCTGGACCAGCATGGATTTGTACGAAGATCCCGCGTACGTTAGTGAGCCGACAGCGGGCCGCATCAAGGACGGCGTGCTGACGACTGATCCGGTCGACGTGCGGCTGCGCTACCGGCAGCAGGTCATCGACTTCGAGTACTACTTCCGCGACCTGCAGGTGCGGGCCGAGGTGCTGGCGGACGGCAGGCTGAAGGGGATGATCGGCGCGTACTGGGACATCGAGAACATGTTCAAACTGCGCAACGACCACCGTACGCGCAATCGCCATACCGGACGCGGCGCGTCCGATGCGCTCGGATACATGTGCGCCGGAATGTACCACGCGCTGCCGCGCGTCGCCGACGGCCATCCCGACCCCGACAACGGCGTCTGCACCTCGGTATCGACGGCCTACCACTTCGAGGCGACACCGGCGTTCGTCATTGATGCCGGCGCCGTGGGCGCGAACGATTGACCTCCATGCACGTCAGGGGGATAGGGAGCACCGTGCCTGTTCGAGTCGTCGCCGTGATGTTGCTTGCCGGCTTGCCGTTGCTGCTCATGCCGGCGCCTGCCGCCGCGCAGGCCGGTGGAGCCTCGCAGTTGCCGCGGACGCCGTGGGGCCATCCGGACCTGCAGGGGATCTGGTCGAATACCACCACGACGCCCATGGAGCGGCCGGAGGACCTCGCCGGCCGCGAATTCCTGACCGAGGAAGAGCGGGCCGCGCGCAACCCGGGCTCGGGCATCTCGGCTGAGACGCGGACCGAGTTCATGCCGACCGGCGCGGTCAACGACTACTGGCTGGAAAAGGGCGAGCTGTTGCTGCGCACGTCGCTTATCGTCGACCCGCCCGATGGGCGCTATCCGCCGCTCACGCCCGAAGCGCAGGCCAGGCTGGCCAGACGGCGCGCCAGCTATACGGGTGGTGAGCTGGTGTCGTGGGAGGACTTCAGTACCTATGATCGCTGCCTGACGCGCGGCTTGCCGGGGGCCATGACGCCCGGGTGGTACAACCACAACTACCTGATCCTGCAGACGCCGACCCATGTCGTGATTCTCGTCGAGATGATCCACGACGCCCGCATCGTGCGCCTCGGCGGCAGCCCGGCGGACGGGGTTGAGCAGTGGCTGGGTCAGTCAATAGGCCGCTGGGAAGGCGACACCCTCGTTATCGAGACGACGCAACTCGAGGAGCCGCAGCGCCGTGTCGTCGAGCGGCTGACGCGCACCGGCGCCGACGCAATCGACTACGAGGTAACCGTCCGTGACGACGGCGAATGGACCGGCCCCTGGACGGCGCTGATGCCGATGTCCGCCATCGAAGGCCCGCTCTTCGAGTACGCCTGCCACGAGGGCAACTACGGCCTGCCGAACATGCTGTCCGGCAAGCGCGCCGAGGAAGCCCGCTGACGCGGGCGTTGGCCCGGTCGCTGCGGCCGCGCGTCAGCCGAGCAGGCGCGCCGCCTCGCGGGCGTAGTAGGTGATGATGATGTCGGCCCCGGCGCGCCGGATGGCCGTCAGGCACTCCAGCATCGCGCGGGTTTCGTCGATCCAGCCGTTGCGCGCGGCCGCCTTCAGCATGGCGTACTCGCCGCTGACGTGATACGCCGCCAGCGGGCTGTTGAACTCCTGCTTCACCCGCGAGATCACGTCGAGATAGTGGACCGCCGGCTTCACCATGATGAGGTCGGCGCCTTCCTCCAGGTCCAGCGCCACCTCGCGCAGCGCTTCCTCCACGTTGGCCGGGTCCATCTGGTGCGTCCGGCGGTCGCCGAACGCCGGCGCCGAGTCCGCAGCGTCCCGGAACGGCCCGTAATACGCGGAGCAGTACTTGGCGGCGTATGACATGATGGCGGCGTCGTGGAAGCCGGCGTCGTCGAGCGCCTCGCGGATGACGCCGACCCGGCCGTCCATCATGTCGGACGGCGCGACGATGTCGGCGCCGGCCTCCACGTGCGAGACGGCCGTGCGCGCCAGCAGCCCCACGGTGGCGTCGTTGACAATCTCTTCGCCGTCGAGGATGCCGCAGTGCCCGTGGGAGGTGTACTCGCACAGGCAGACGTCGGTGACGACCAGCAGGCCGGGCACGGCGCGCTTTATGGCGCGCGCGGCCGCCTGCACCGGCGCCGCGGGATCGTAGGCCGCCGACCCGGTTTCGTCCTTGTCGTCCGGCAGTCCGAACAGGAGGACGGCGCGGATCCCTTCCTGCTCGGCGCCGGTCGCTTCGCGGACCGCCTCATCGACGGAAAGCTGCCAGACGCCGGGCATCGACGGCACCTCGCGCCGCACGCCGGAGCCGGAGCAGACGAACAGGGGATATACCAGCATCGCGGGAGCGAGCCGCGTCTCGCGCACCATGTCGCGCATGGCGGGCGAGCGCCGCAGCCGCCGCGGCCGGTGGGTCAGGGCAAGGTTGCGGATACGCTCCTTCGTCGCTGTGGTGCTCATGGCGTCTCCGTTTTTTCGGCGGTTTCGGCGCCGGCGAAGTGGTCGGCGATGGCTTCGACCAGTGCCGGGATTGTATACGCCGCCGGCATGATCCTCGTTTCGATTCCAAGCTCCGCCGCCGCCGCGGCCGTCACCGGCCCGATCGACGCGACAGGGGTGGCGGCCAACAGCTCCGCGGCGGTTTCGGCGCCCAGGATCTCCGCGAAGTTGCGGGCGGTGGAGGCGCTGGTGAACGTCACGACGTCAACCGGCTGTTCGCGCAACAGGGAGTGCAACTCGGGACCGCTCCAGCCATCGGCCCGTACCGTGCGGTAGGCGGTGGCCTCGGTCACCTCCGCGCCGGCGGCGCGCAGCGCGTCCGCCAGCATTGCGCGTGCAATGTCGGCGCGCGCGAGCAGCACCCGCGCGCCCGCCAGCCGGCCCGCCCGGCGCAGGGCGTCGAACACCGCCTCTGCGCGGTGCTCCGCCGGCATCACGTCCACCTTGAGGCCGTGCCGTCGCAGCCGCCCGGCTGTCGCCGGACCGATGGCGCACAGCCGCACGCCGCCCAGCGCGCGAATGTCGCGGGGACCGGCGAGCAGTCTTTCCAGGAATGCGTCGACCCCGTTCACCGACGTGAACACGATCCAGTCGAACGACTCGGCGTCGGCGCATGCGGCGTCCAGCGGTCCGTAGTCGTCGGGCGGCGCGATGCGGATGGTCGGCGCCTCGACCGGTTCGGCGCCCAGATCCACAAGTCGGTCGACAAGCTCGGCCGACTGTTCCCGCGCCCGTGTGACGAGCACGCGGCGGCCCGACAGCGGGCGGTTGTCGAACCACCGCAGCTGTTGCCGGAGTTCCACCACCTGTCCGACGACCAGCACACCCGATCCGCGCGGTAGCACATCCGGCGTCGTCCGGCTGACGTCGCCCAGCCGGCCGTCGATGGTCCGCTGGGTCGGCAGCGTCCCGTCGATGATCAGCGCGGCCGGATCGCCTGCGGCTCGTCCCGCCGCCAGCAGGTCGTCCATGATCGACCGCAGGCCGGCGGCGTCGGCTTGCGCCACTACGGTGACGCGCGGCGAGGCGGCATACGCACGGTCCGTGTCGGGCAGGCGGCCGGTGCGCGCGTTCACGAACAGCACGGCGTCGCCCGCGTCCGGGTGGCCGAGCGGAATGCCCGCGAAGCCGCAGTCGCCGATAGCCTGCGGAATGCCGGGCACCACCTCGAACGGTACGCCGCGTGCGCGCAGCGCGGCAGCTTCGCCGGCGCCGTGTTCGAACGGGTCGCCGTGGATCAGACGCGCTACCGTCTGGCCGGCGGCCGCCTTCTCCGCCAGCAGTCGGGCGACAGCGTGCGGGCCGGGTGACCGCTCCAGGACGGTCGCGGCGTCCACCCGTTGCGCGTCGGGACGGACCGCCCGCAGTTGGCGGGCGTGGACCAGGCGGTCGTGCACGACGATGTCGGCGCCGCCCAGATGCCGCAGGCCGCGAACGCTGATGAGTGCCGGCTCGCCCGGTCCGGCGCCGATCAGGTATACGCGACCGGGCTTCACTGCGGGCTCCTGTGAGGTGCGAGAATCTCGGCGGCCCCGTCTGCGAGCAGTTGTGCGGCCAGATCGGCCCCGAGCGCGGCCGCGGCGTCCGTCGAACCGTAAGCCCGCCGCCGCAACAACCGCCGGCCGTCCACGGAAGCGACGACGGCGTCCATCGTCAGGTTGGCGCCGTCCGGCGCGGCAAGGGCGCCGATCGGCACCCGGCAATCTCCGCCCAGCGCCTCTACCAGGGCACGCTCGGCGGTCAGCGCGACGTGCGCGTCGCTGTCGTCGATGCCGGCCAGCACCGCTGC
Source organism: Acidobacteriota bacterium (assembly GCA_021296485.1). Taxonomy (GTDB): domain Bacteria; phylum Acidobacteriota; class Vicinamibacteria; order Vicinamibacterales; family UBA8438; genus JAAXGX01. The sequence goes on along the minus strand of JAGWAI010000009.1, from coordinate 1,839 downwards.
CGCCGCCTGGTCAGACTCGCGCGCCTCGATGGCTACGATTCCCTGTCCCGGCGCCGGCAGGCACTCATCCGCCGTCAGGCGCGCCGAGACCCGTTCCGCCAGACCCAGCCTGACCAGGCCGGCCGCCGCCAGCACCAGCGCGTCGCACTCGCCGTCGTCGAGCTTGCGCAGGCGGGTGCCGACATTGCCCCGGATCGCTAGGAACCGCGCGCGCGGCATCGCCCGGCACAACTGCGCCACCCGGCGCACGCTGCCCGTGCCGACCCGCGGCGTTACGCCCAGCGCGGACTGCAGCGCGCCGCCGGCAGCGGCGCTGCCGCGCGGCAGCACCACGGCGTCGCGCGGATCCTCACGGGGCAGCGCCGCGGCAATCGCCAGACCGGGCGGCAGATCCGCCGGGAGGTCTTTCGCGCTGTGCGCCGCGAGATCGATGCGCCCGTTCAGCAGCGCTTCCTCGATTTCCTTGACGAACAGCCGCTTGCCGCCGATTGCCGACAAGTCGCGCGTCGCCAGGCGGTCGCCGGTCGTCCGGATGACGACCAGCTCGGAGGGCGGGCCGCCGATGGTCCGGATTGCCCCTTGGACGGCGCGCGCCTGCCACAGCGCGAGCGGACTGCCGCGCGTGCCGATCCTCAACGCGTTCAATGCGCGCGATCCCTGGAATACGCCGCGATGCTGTCCCGCCCGGCGCCGGGCCGGGTCTTGCCGTCGGCGCCGGACTGCTCCGGCAGCTTGAAGAGGTCGTTCAGCATTTCCGCGTATGCGGCCACTTCCTCTTCGTCGGTGGCTGCCTTCAGCCGCTCGGTAGGCGCCGACAGCAGCTTTTCGACCAGCAACCGCGTGATCTCCTCGATGCGGGCCTGCGCGGCGGGCGACAGCCCCGCGAGCTTCGGTCTCAGGCGCTTGAGCTCCGACTGCCTGACGGCCTCGAACCGCTCCCGGAGGGCGACCACGGTCGGTACGGCGGCGCGCGAGCGCAGCCACGCCATGAACCGGTTGACCTCGTCGTCGATCATCAACTCGGCCCGATCGACCCGCGACTGACGGCGCGCCAGGTTCTCCTGCACGATGGAGCGCAGGTCGTCGATGTTGTAGAGGAACACCTGTTCGATGCCGGCCGACGTCGGGTCCACGTCGCGCGGCACCCCGATGTCGATGATGAACAGCGGCCGGTCGCGGCGCGGGCGCATGGCGGCTTCGACGTCGGCGCGGGTGATGATGGGAGCCGCCGAGCCGGTGGCCGCCACGACGATGTCGCAGGCGGTGAGCTCGCTCGCGATATGTTCCCACGGGACAGCCGCACCGCCGACGCGCGCGGCCAGCGCCTGCGCGTGTGACGCGGTGCGGTTGGTCACGCCGATCCGGCTTACCTGCTGCGAGCGCAGATGCGTCGCCGTCAATTCCGCCATCTCCCCGGCGCCCACCAGCAGCACCCGCAGGTTCTCCAGCCTGCCGAAGATCTTGCGGGCGAGCGCTATCGAGGCGTAGCTGACGGAGACGGCCCCCTCGCCGAGCCCGGTCTCCGACCGCACTCGCTTGCCGGCCGCGAAAGACCACGGAAACAGGCGGTTGAACAAGGTGCCCGTGTGGTGCAGGTCCGCGGCGACGGTGAACGCTTCCTTTACCTGTCCCAGGATTTGCGGCTCGCCCACGACGAGCGAGTCCAGTCCGGCCGAAACGCGGAACAGGTGGCGGACCACGTCGGCGTCGTTGCGGGCGTACAGGTGGGGCGTGAGCTCGGATTCGTGCACGTCATGGAAGCCGCTCATGAACGACGTCAGCGTCTGGCGGGCATGGCGCGGGTTTTCGCAGACCGTGTAGATCTCGCTGCGGTTGCAG
>JAGWAI010000093.1:5511-15323 GCA_021296485.1 Acidobacteriota bacterium | reverse complement strand
CCCCGCGGGTGCGGGGAAGCCTCTCTTGTGTCTTCCATGGTGGTTTCCCCCTTGGGTCCATCCCCGCGGGTGCGGGGAAGCCTCTGTCAGACTATTGACGGATCTCCGTCGATTCAGTTGTCAAAGAGCGGCAGGACCCCGAACTCCGTCGAATCACAACCTCTTGACGAGAAGCACGCCATCGGCGTCCCGGATCTCTTTGGGCGGATCGCCAAGATGCCGGAGCGCCAAGCCTCCAGCGACGGTGCCGTCTCGCCAGATCATGGCTACCGCACCGTTTCCGAGCGCAGTGAACCAGTCCTCGAGCACTGCCCAGACGCGCTCGCGCACGCCGGACGAGAGATCGGGTGACACATACACGCCCGGAGCGATCTCCAGCATCGCCGAAGCAAGGAAGCCGCGGTACCTGGGCTCGACGTCACGCGTGACGACCACGGTCATCGGCATGGCTGTTACACGTCTGGTGGCACTGCTGGCTCTTCGCTCTCTTCAAACAGCGCCTTGATCCGCTCGATCATCTTGGGGATAGTCCGTTCCCGACTCAGCGTTCGCCCGCACTCCCGCCGCGTCACCCGCTCGATGTTCTCACCGCCGGCGGCCGTCATCACCTTCCTGGCGGCGCGGAAGGCCACGGGAATGGTGACCGAGTCACGAAACAGATCCGCGATGTCGAGCACGAACGATTGACCGGAATCCTCGTGAATGAATCCGAGCTGCGGAAGCGTCGCCGTGGCGGACACGGCGATCGCAGCCGCGGCTTCAACGGCGCTCGCGGCGTGATTCAACGCCTGATTCGGCGCGTCGTTCGCCCCCGGGCGCGCCCGGTCGTAGCGACGCCCTCGCCATTCGATACCGATCTGCGCGGCCATCAAGCGGTAGGTCTCTTTCATCCTGGCCCCTTCGATGCCACGAAGGACGGCAATGTCCTGATGAGGCAGCACCTCGCCCATGCGCCAGGCGTACATGCGCCGCGCGAAGTGAAGACGAACATCCGCGTTCGCCCAGGCCCTGGCTTGTCGCCGGGCGAGCCCCGACCGGTCGGCAATCAACGGCGGCGCGGTGTAGCAGCGCACGCCATCTTCGCCGACCGCGGCCAGCGCCGTGCCGTGCCGCGCGAGAAGCCGGAGCGCGTCGTGACTGACGGTGGATCCGGGGCCGAGGAGAATCATGGACACGCCTTGAAACGGGATGGCGTAGTGTCCGGGCTCAAGAGGGTCGTCCTCCGACACGTTCGGCCCGCGCTCGAACGACAACGTTCCGTCGCGCGCCGTGAGCGCGCCGCGCGAGAGCCAGAGGAGACCGGATCGGTCGGCGTGTGGAATGCGCGCGGTCTCGAGTCCGAGGCGCCCCTTCAGCATCTACCGCTCCGGGACCGTCTTGTTCGGCGGGCGCAAGAGAAGCATGCCGTAGCCGTAGGCGCGGTGACGCCCGACGCCGTTCCGCAGGAACCCTGCGAACGTCTCCTCGTTGGCCACAGCGAGTGTTCCGTGAAGAATCGCGTCCGGACCCTCCGGACCTCCATTCTTGCCCCGCACTGCCCGTGACCGATTGACGGAGACCAACCTGCACTCTTCAACAGCGACGGCATCGCCGAATCGCTGGCACAGCCATTCGGCATAGACCGACTCCCGCGTGACGCCGGCCCCCCACCCCGAGGGAAACCGTCGCATCACCTCCAGGCGGAAGGCGTCTACCTCGGCTCCCCTGGACAACGGCCGGCCAAGCTGCGCGTCCGCCAGATCGCGGTGCAGCCGGCGCACTGGCCGAAGGCGGAGGTCGAAGCCCAGGCGCCGCCCCTGAGCGAAGCGCGACGGCATGGGCTTCGACCGCATTGTGTCCGGTTCGATCACGTCGAGGCAGTCCGGTGGAGCTACAGCGGCGGCCGTGCCTCGCAACTCCGCTTCGTCGACATCTGCGTAGGCGTAGAGTGCAGCATTCGCCCGACGTTCGGATGCGAAGAGCCGGAAGGGCTGCAGCACGCCCTTGCCGAACATCGCGGACAGAAGAACGTGGAAAGCGTAACCCGCATCGAACGAACCGTTCCGGATCAATCCGCGATTACCGGCCCAGCGATGGAACTTGCGCATGTCGAGCGGAGCATGAATCAGATGGATCTTCATGCTTCGTCTCTCGAAGACGAGATCGAGCCCTCGCAGATTCGGCGTCCACCGCCGTGCAGTCCACTTACCCAGTTGCGTTCGTCGGTGACGGTAGTGATGCGGGAGGCACCGCCGGTCCCCTCTCCTTCCGGCCAGAACGCGAGAAGCCCGGTCGCGCTCGTCGGCGCAACGGCGCGCAGCGCGGTGCGGGCGTCAGCCGCTTCGGTCACCCAGCCCCCGAGAATCCGTGCGGAAGGCAAGCAGGACTTGCGGCCGATGAAGAGCGGCCTTGCAGGCCGATCGAGAGCCGCCGCCAGAGCGTCCAGCGTGGGGTCCGCATCGGCGGGGTCGAGCCGAAGCACAGCCGCCAGACGCAGGTCGGCGTGATAGTCCCGCCATCGTTGATGAGCCCCGGCATACGTGGCGGCTCCACCGGCGCGCCCCGCCGGAACGCCGCGCGTGGTCCATGCCCGATCGTTCTTTCCAAGCTGCGCCGTCTGGTAGTCGGTCATTCGGCTGCGCGCTACGCCCCGCTCCCACACGACGCCGAACACGATCCGCTCCTGCAACGCTTGGTGTTCAGCACGCATTGCGCGCGTCCATCCGAGCGCGTTGGCGAGCAGGCCTGTGAGCATCGACTGGGCCGGCATGTTCCGAATCACGCCGTGGGCGTCGATCATCTCCCCGCCGAAAGCGGCCAGCGGGGCGTGGAAACGCAAGTGCATCCAACGCATCACGCGCTGCCCGTGCGCACGACGGCGCCCGACCATCGAGCAAGTTCGTTCAGCGATGGCAAGCGGACCGAGCCGGGCATCGCCGCGTCTTCCAGGCTCATGAGTCGCCTCTCCTCGCCGGTCTCGTACGCCGCATCCACCTTCTCCAAGTGCTGTGCCGCCTTCTCGCCCGCCGTCCTGGTCGCCGGTCTGCACGGCTCGCGAAATGCCTCGGCCAGACTGCGCGGCTGCCGGTCGCCTGCCTCCACCAGCATCCAGCTCGCGTACCCGTACGGAGCGGTCGGTCCCAGCTTCGCCCCAGGCGATACCGTGGCGATCAGGCTGACGAGCCGGGCCGCCACGTCACCCGCGATCTCGGCATCCCCGCCCAGATTGGCGAGCAGCGTGCCGCGGTCCAGCACAACGTAGCCGTAGAACAACCCGGAGGTCAGCTCGGTCTCGCCGATGTGGTCAGCTCCCGCATCTTCCTCCGCCCGTTGCAGATCGTCCACGACCGTGAAGTAGTCGCTCTCGCTCTCTGCCGCGTGCACCGTGAAGGCGTGGGCGACGTGGACGGCCGCATCGATGTTGGCTTCGACATCCGACGTGACCATGCGCCCGAACAGCGCAGCGGCAATGCCTCCCGGCATGGCGCAGTTGTCTCGCAACGCTCTCATGTTCGCCTTCGACTTCTTGACCCATTCCGCCGCCGCGACCCCTGCCGCCTTCGCTTCATTTCCATGGTCCCGCGCGATCTTCTGCGCTTCCTCGGCAAGGTAGGCGATCTCCGGCTCACCGAGCAGCAGCGGCTGTCGATTGGATCGCTTGTCGCCCTTTTCCCCGTACACGGCGATTTGGAACGCCGTCGAGATCGCCTTGATGGCGTCCGAGTCGTGGCCGGCACCCTCCAACGGGCCAATGACGCGCTTTGTCACGGTCTCACGAGACCGCACGCTCGCGGTGGCGCCGTCGATCTTCTGCAGCGCATAGGCGCTGTCCGCAACTCGCCAGTGGCGCTTCAGGCATTGCGACGAGATCCGTGTGCGGATCGCGTCACCGTAGGTGATGCGCTTGGCAAGGCCGGAGTCATCACGGTTGAGCAACACGGCAGAGTAGCCGTGCAAACTGTGGATCTGGAGGAAACGAGCATCAGACATCAGTGGAGGTCTCCCCGTCTTGAGACACGCGTTCCGCGGCGGCGCGGGTGCGGTAGTAGTCGCGGGCAATCCGACGGTCGGTGTGGTCGCCGCCGAACAGAACGAACTCGCCCAGAGTCACAAGATTGAAACGGTTGGATTCACCGGCCGCAAGGCGGCGGCACGTCCGAACGGCGACTTCCCGCCGCAACTCGGGCGCGGACGACAGCAGGCGCGCCAGGCGCGGCTCGGAGAATCCCGCTTCGTACAGCGCCCGCCCCATGGGCAGAGAATAGTCGTGGGCAGGCTTCTTTTGGGGATCCCGGCCCTTCGGAGTCAGGACCGCAATGGCCTGAATCAGCGCGGCCCAACCCGCCTCGTTTTGCGCGGCGACCGGACGGTGCCTGGCAAGCAGCTTCCAGAAGGCCGCCGCGCCGGCCCCGTGGTACGGACCGCGGCGAAGCGCCGCCGCCGGCCCTGGATCGAGACGCGCGATCTCGCCCGCAATCTTCGGAATCGCCTCGCGCAGGTCTTGTGCCGTCGGCGCGCCTTCAGATTCTGGTCGCGTGTCTTCACGCGGCATTGTGAGCCTCCTGCACGTCGAAGATATCGGGCTGATCGCTGAACACGCTCTGCGGTCGCCTGAGTTGGCTGTGAAACGCGCTCGTCGCTCTCGCCTGCGCCCTGTACCGCCAGACGGCCGGACAAGGCACGGCTTCGATCGCCTCGTGGAGAAGTGCTCGCGCCGTGCCGATCATGTCCCGGACGAACTCGGCGCGTGCCGCTCTCTCTTCATCATCCGCCGCCGCGAAGCGACGATCGAGTGCTCCGAAGAACGCTGCGTCGACGGCCTCGTCGAAACGGCGCGCGTAGGGGTTGGCGTGCATCCGGTCGGCCTTCGTCAGTTCGTCCGCGGGCTTCCCGCGCCACGGCGATGCCGAAACGCAGCGCCCGCTCGACTTCTCGAATCTCCTCGATCTGGGCTTCGGAGATGCGCGCGAGCTCGTCGCGGCCTTCTCGTCTGCCGAGAGCCGCGGTGATCCTGTTGTCGAAGGCGATGTCGCTACGCTCGTGGTAGCCGTCGGTCTTCCCCTGCCCGCCAGCCACCCCCCGAGCGACAACCCTCCAGCGTCCTGGCCGCGTCGAGTCGACCCGCATAGCCGGCGGAAGACGGTAGGAGTCGCGCTCGAACATCAACTTGGCCAGGCGATCGTACCGAAAGCCGACGTTGGACAGAGAGAGTGCGGTCGCGTCCTTCGCACCGACCGGAGTCCAGAAATCGCCCACGTTGCCATGAGCATCCTTCGCGGCGACGCGGGGCACCTTCGAGGTCGCCGTGCAGGCCACGATCCCTCGATTCCCCGCCCGTAGCCGTACCCTGCGGCAGACCTCGATGAAGTACGGATCCAACTCGCGCAAGTCGAGGGATGCCGTACCGTGCCATGGCTCCAACCACAGCAGGGCCAGGCCGTCGTGCGGATCGAAATACTCCGGATGGCTGTCCAGCAGTGAGGTGCGACCGGCCAGCATCCGCCGCATGTCGTTGAAGAGATGTGCGCCGAGGCCACCATCGGCAGGCGCCAGACCGAGACACGGTCGCGCCGAGAACCCGCCGTTCATCCGAGCGATTCCGTAGTTCCCGGCGCCGAGAAAACCCGCCATCGTCTGCAGGTCGACCAGCGCCAACATCCAGTCGTCCGGCGCACAGCCGATCGCAACCGCTTGCTTGACGTCGTGATTCTTCGCCGTGACCAGGATGTCGAGGTCGTCCGGAGTCGCAACCCGGCCGCGATATTGCTCCAACCCGTTCGGCGCCGGACACTGCATGAAGGCCGGCTGCGCCGGATCGTCCACGATCAGCCGCCACGGCTCGTCAGCGCTGAACTTCGGCGTCAGGTTTCGGAGCAGTGCGCACCAATCACCTGCCCTTCGCGGCAGCGTGGCGGCGTCGGATCGCTGTGCTGCGATCACGCCGAGCTGCGCCAGAAACGCATGCCACGCGTGGCGCTGGTGGGGGCGCAACGCGGAGAAAGCTGCGATGCCGTCCGCCGCCAGCGCCTCGTACACCTCCGGCAACGACAAGATCTCCGAGGTGCCGTTCGTCAGACGAACCCGAAGCAGTGGGTCGGTGAGCAGGTTATGCATCCGCGGATCGTATCCCCGTCCGATCGTAGGTCAGCCTGTGATCGCCGACCTGCAGCACGAGACCGCCCTCCGGTCCCGGAGTCCCCCGCGCCGCCACGATCTCCTCCTTCCCCGGCGGCCTGCCCCAGAACAGGTGAGCCGGCAGGTTGAAGGTCTGCACGGCAGCTCCGAACGGTCCGGGCACCGGGTCGGCGAGAACGACGCGAGGACCATCCTCGCCCAGCCGCGTACGCACTTGCTCGTCGAGATCGGGAAACACCAGCTCTTCGTCGAACGGCTCGTCCCGGGTGAGGGCGTGGTTCCTGGCGACTCCAGCTCCGGCGGCGCGCAGGCCGAACACCCTGGAAGCGTGGGACACCCAACGCTCCCCGAGCTCGTCGGCGAGTTGACGAAGCACCTCCGCGTGGGTCGCACGCTCGACGAGCATCCGGTTCATCGCCGGGATGGTCCACGTCGCGTGATCCGAAATCAGCCTGCGCGTCGCTTCCAGGCCGACAAGGTCCAGGTAGATGCCTCCGCGGTCCGACACACCGAGCCCGTGGCGGAGAAGCGCGCCGCCGAGCCCGTCCTCCAGCCCCGTTTCGGGAACCAGCACCAGGCATCGCGGTTCCCGAAAGCGTCGTGGCCGACTTGTACTTGTGTGCCTGTGCAGTCGGCCGATTCGCTGCAGAAGGACATCCACCGGACAGAGGTCCGAGATGAGGAAGTCGGCGTCGATGTCGAGCGATTGCTCAAGCGTCTGGGTGCCGATGACCACCAAGCCACCCGGCGAGCGGGACGCATCCTTGCCGATCGCTTCCTCCACGGCATCGTCCAACAGCCTGCGGTCCTCGACAGCGAAGCGGCTGTGATGCAGCGCCGGACCCTCGGCAACCGTCAGCATCACTTCGTCCCCGCCCTGCGCCAGTAGCGCACCGAACACCGCTTGCGCACTGGATACCGTGTTGCGAATCACGAGGACGCTGGCCCCGTCCCGAGCGGCGGCTGCAGCCGTTCGGGCGATGGAGTCGGGATCACCCAGCATCGACACCGCACTCATCGAGACGGATTTCTTCGGGCCGCTCGTCTTGATCGCGCGGATCTCCGGAAGACCGTCCGGAGGCACGAGCGTGAGCGCCGGGTACGGCACATCTTCGGCATCTCTCGGTGCGGGAGGAGAGGACCTCGCGCCCCGGTTCATGAACTTCGACCGCGCCGCGGCACCGAGCGTGGCCGACATCAACAGGGCATGCCCGCCGAGCGCCAGGTGTCCTTTCAACACCCCGAGCAACAACTCGGTCATGTAGCCGTCACTCGCCTGCACCTCATCGACGACCAGCAGGCTCCGTGAGAGCGAGGCCGCCCGGAAGTGCGCCCACTTCACTCGCAACCCGGCAAGCAGCACCTGATCGACCGTCCCAACGGCCGCGGACGCACTGAGGAACTTGCGGGCGCTCTCCGCGGACCACCGCGCAAGGCGCTTCTCCTCGTCGGGGTCGTCCTCCCAGAAGACATCGAACCGCTCGACGCGGCGCCCCTCGGCGTCGCCAGCGACGAGATAACCAGGTACGGCAAGAACGGTCTCGACATGTGCCGCTGGCGGGAAGAGCCGTTCCAACGCCCGGCGCACTCGTTCGTGCAGTTGCTTGGCCGCGGCACGCGTCGGCACCGCGAAGTACAGTCCGTCCACAAGGCCGGCATGCCACAACGCAGCGAAGCGAAGGATCGCCGCCTCCGTCTTGCCGGATCCGGTCTCGCTCTCCAGAATCAGCAGCGGCTGATCGACCGGAGCGTCGGTCACGGCGCGTTGAGATGGTCGCAGGTCCGGGTAATCGAAGAGGCTTCGAAAGTCTCGAGAACCAGTAGCGGTGGCGACGGCCATCGAATCGCGCCGCCGAAACCCCTTGCTCCGGATGACATCAGCCGCGATGCGACGGGCGCGCTCGATATAGTCCGGATCCGGATCCGGCTCGTATCGGAACGCTTCTTCGTCCGACCCGAGTTGATCGGCAAGGGCTACGATCCCGGCGAATAGATGCGCCAGCGCCGGGCTGTCGGGCGTGTGGGGCCCGCGGGAGAACGCAGTCGGAAACCAGGAACGACCTCGTGCGCTCAACAGCCTGGCCGTCGCGCGCGGATCGTACCCGGCAAACGGCTTCCACAGTTCAGGCGGGCCACTTCCGGACCGGGTCGGTCTGCGTGCCGGTCGACCGTGATGGGCCAGCATCGCATGCGCGAGAGGAATAATGCCAGCACCCCACTCGTCCACGATGTCATGGAGCCCCAGCAGTTCACAGACGTCAGGCTGGTCGAAGCAGAGCAACGCTTCTGCGATGTGTCCGGCCGGCCGCGGGGCGCGAGACGGCAACTCGTTACGCGGCCGGACCTTGAACTGAAAGCCGGCGTTCAGCTTGCCGAAGTCGTGCAGGTAAGCGAGGAACGTCAGGCGGGCCACGGTAGTGCCCGTGAATTCGTTGTCGCCCGCTGCTTTGACGAACCGCGCGCGCAGCACCGGATCGCCCAGCAGGGCCTCGAAGCATGCCGCGACATCGGCGCAATGATGTTCGAGCCGATGGACGCGACCCGATGACCTGTCGAACTTCCCCCACGCGACCATGCGGCACTCTCCCCTGATTCACCACCCGGCCAACCGGGATGCCGCAACCGCCCGCCGTACGGTTGCCGCGTCCGAAACCTTGAGAACCTTTGTCGCTATCGATTTCGAGACCGCCTCCGCTCGCCGGGACAGCGCCTGCGCGGTCGGGATCGCCGCCGGCTGCGCCGGTCGGGTTGTCCTCTCACGGACCTACCTGATCCGACCGCCCTCCGCGCAGTTTACGTTCACCGACCTCCATGGTCTGCAGTGGGAGGACGTACGCAACGCCCCGACCTTCGCCGAGCTGTGGCCGACAATCCGTGCCTGGATCGCCGACGCGGCCTTCGTTGCGGCGCACAACGCGCCGTTCGACCGCAGCGTCCTGCATGCCTGCTGCGCTCGGTACCGGCTACGCCCACCGCCGACGCGGTTCGCCTGCACCGTGCAACTCGCCCGCGCACAGTGGGGAATCCGCCCGACAAAGCTCCCCGACGTCTGCCGACGGCTCGGTATCCCGCTACGTCACCACGATGCCGGAGCGGACGCAGTGGCGTGCGCGCGCATCGTGCTTGCGGCCGAAGCCGGTGGCTGGCGGCTTGGGAAGCGTCGAACACGCCGAACGAAGACTCGCACCATCGTACGCGTTCCACGGCCCACCACCGCCGGGTCGCGGTGGGCGAACCGGTGGCACCGGATGACCTTTCAACACTTGCTGCTCACGTGGTGGCGGCGATTACAGCGCGCCATGACAGCACGTTGGCGCCGGAGCTGATACCCCTGGGCGCCCGCGTGGCCTCCCGCTCAACGCCGGCTCAGCGACCAGCCTCGCCGCGGCGAGGCTGGTCGCGAAGCTGCCGCAACTCCGGCAGTGCGACCCGGTCGGGCTCCCCGTTCAGCGTCTCCTTCGCCTCGATGATGTCGTCCAGGTCGGCGACCAGAATCGTCATCCCGAACGCCTGACGTGCGTGCGCCCTGGAGGCCAGCTCATCGAAAGTCGCAAGCTGCCCGCAGACCCGCTTCGGTGTCCCTGCGATGACGTCGATGTCACCGTGAATCGTCCGCCAGGTCGACACCTCGTAGTGACCGAACGTCCGCCCGTCCAGCGGCACCTCGACCGGCTCCCCCACGCCGGGAACGCGAAGGC
>JAGWAI010000093.1:1854-5289 GCA_021296485.1 Acidobacteriota bacterium | reverse complement strand
GTGCGCAGGCGGTCCTCCACACTGCGCGCGCGGGCGGCCTCGGCAGCCGCTTGTCGCTGCGGACTCGTCCGCTCCAACTCGATCCGCAACTCGAAGCCGCACGCTTCGACGCAACGTTGCGCGGTCTCGAGTCGCGGCCGAGCCTGCTCCGCCTCGTACCGCGCGATGGCCGGCTGAGACGTGCCGGCGCGACGCGCGACATCGGCCTGCGTCAACCCCGCCCGCTCCCGCGCCTCCCGGATCAGAACGCCCAGCGTCGAGCTCATTACTTCAAGATACCTGATCAGGTATGGCTCTGGAACCGCCGAGGGCCGGGCTGGACGATTTGAAGATTGAATCGTCATCCTGTACACGGTGCCGGATCTCTTCTCCTACATCCAAACGATGGTCGACGAGCTTGCAATGTGGTTACTTCATCCAGCATGATGTGTGCACATCATGGAGAACTTCACCGCCACGGAGCGTGTCGGAATTCGCGACCTGAAGGCGCACCTGAGCCGTCATCTCAAACGTGTACAGGCGGGTGCGCAGATCGTGGTGACGGATCGTGGGCGCTCGATCGCCACCATCGCGCCGATCGAGCGCGGTCCCGACCTCGCCTGGACGCGGCGACTCGTTGCGGAGGGTCGGGCGCGGTGGGAGGGCGGAAAACCGGCAGGACCCCGTCGCCCCGTCGAGATCACACCCAAGGCGACCGTCTCGTCCGCCGTGCTGGAGGACCGGCGGTGACCGCCTATCTGGATACCAGCAGCCTGGTGAAACTCTATGTCGCCGAGGCCGGCGCCGAGGCGGTGCGCCAGTTGGTCGACGACGCCACCGTGGTCGCTACCTCACAGATCGCGTACCCCGAAACCCGTGCGGCGTTGGCTCGCCGGCGACGTGAAGGCGCCTTGAGCGCACGCGCGTTCACGACGGCCAAGAGTGCGTTCGACGCGGACTGGGCGAAGTACCTCGCAGTAGAGGCCACGGCGTCCCTCTGTCGGGAGGCGGGTGAACTGGCCGAACGACATGGGCTGCGAGGTTACGACAGTGTGCATCTCGCTTCGTTCGCCGAGGTCGTGCGACACGCCGGCACTCGCGAGGCGCGCTTCTCCAGCTACGACGAGGCGCTCAATCGCGCAAGCCGCACGGTACTCCGAGAGTTGCGCTGAAGCGAATCGGCGCAGGCGCTACAGCGCAGGCTGCCGGCCGCACCGGGCCGCCAGCTCCCAGTCGCCGCCCTCCGCCTGCCGCCAGTAGCGGATCGCCGGGAGCGCCGGCGTGTCGTCGTACGGATCGATCTGCACGAAGCCGTAGCAGGGCGCGAGATGTTCCGGCCGCAGGGCGCCCAGCAACTCGGCGTCGGAGAGACCGTGCTCGGCCTGCAGGCGGCCGAACTGCACGGGCGTGATCGTCCGCTGCCACGGCCCCCCGTTGACGACCACCGGCGAGAGGGCGTTGCGCACCGGCGAGAAGCCGTCCACGATGACGGTGCGGCCCAGCCGGGTCAGCTCCAGCACGCTCTGGCGCCAGTCGACCAGGTGGGTGTGGTTGTGGACGAACACGGCGATGGGTCCGGCGGCGGCCGGCGCGCCGTCCTGCGCCGCTTCCAGCCGCCCGCCGTAGACGAGGTCGCGCGTCCGCCAGAAGTAATCGAACAGCCCGCCGCGGCTGTCCGGCAGGCGCGGGCACTCGCGCACCGGCGGTCCCTGGGGATCGAACTGCGTCAGCACGCGCTCGAAGCGGCGGCGGGCGCGGCGCGCCGCCGCACGGTAGTCGCACAGGGCCACGAGCTCGTCGTCGTCCAGGTCGTCCACGAGCGCACTCAGGAGACCCGCCTCCTGCGCCCGCTGCGCCAGCGGCTTGAACCGATGGTCGTTCGGCAGCGAATCGACCAGCAGGGCGGGCCCCTGCGCCCGCGCCGCGTCCAGATCCCAGGCGGGGGGCTGCACGTCGCCCGCGTCGAGATCCAGCCGGAACTGCTGCCACGGCATCCGGAACAGGACGTAGCGGAGCAGCGCCGGCGCCGCGTCCCCGAGATCGGTGGTCCCCGCGGCGGCCAGACCGTATGTGAGTCCGGCGCCCTCGTCGGCGAAGTTGTCGATGACCGGATAGCGCGCCTCGTGCTCGTCGAAGAAGGCGTCGACGGGGCCGGCCCGCACGGGCCGGGCGAGGCGGCGCTGGCCGCCCTGCCCGATGAACGGCTCCGGCCACGCCTCGAAGCGGTCGGCGCGCCAGCCGATCTGGTGACCGTGCTCGACGTATACCCGGCCGTCCTCCGAGCGCCAGGATCCGTCCGCCGCCACCGTGGCGCGCGCATCGGGAGCCCCGAGCGCCCGCTCCAGCCGCCGCGCCACGGCCGGAAAGAGGAGCGCAGCGTCGTGCTCGCCCGGCACGAGGAAGACCCGGTTCGACCCGGACGCCGCGAACGCGGCCAGGGCTTCCACCGTGTCCGCGTGCGCCGCCAGCACGCGCTCGAGCCGTGCCAGCGCCTCCGCCTCCGTGCAGCCGAGCGCCGCGTCGTCAGCCGCGCAGCGCTCGCCCGCGAGCCGGTCGAGCTCGAAGGTGTCGCCGTTCAGGATGAGGTCTGTCGCGCCGCCGCCCTCCGCGTCGAGCGCCTCGAGAAAGAGCGCGAGTTCCTCGCCCCAGCGAAAGTCCTCCTCGACACGCCACGCCCCCGTTGCGTCCCGGCCGAGGCCCATGTGCAGGTCGGCGATTACGGCGACCAGCCGCGGCGAGTCGTTCTGCCGTCCCGCCAGCAGGGTCGCCGCGGCGGGCTCAACCGGCCACCACAGCGGCGCCGTTACCACTGCGCAGGCCGCCGCCACCGCCATACAGACCGCCAGCGCCGTCCCCGCCGGAAACAGGACCGCACGCACCGGCGCCGCGCCGGCGCCGGCCGTCCGATACCGCGCACCGTGCGGCCCGTACGAGCCGACCGCGGCGCCGGACGCCGTTCCGGGCCGGCTCCCTGGTCTAGGGTGTCGCGGCCAGCGAGAAGCGTGCGATTTCCTCATCGTTGCGTGCAATCACGTGCCGGTTCGCATAGGCCGGATGCGACCAGTTCACGTAAGGCCCCTGCGCGCGGCGCCGCACGTAGGGGCTGGTCGGCTCGATCAGGCGCGTGCGGCTGATCTCGTCGTAGCCCTCCGGCGAGAACCGCGCGATCACCAGATCGCCGCCGTCGGTGTTGATGAAGTAGCGGTCGCCGTGCCGCACGAAGAACGCCGTGGCCCAGCGTGCCGGGTCGCGGATCAACTCCGCGGTCTCCCACACCCGCCGGCCGGTGCGCAGCTCCAGGCAGCGGAGGTTCCCCTCGCCGTCGACCCCGTAGACGTAGTCGCCCTGGATGACCGGGGTGCTGATCACCGAGTCGAGGGTGTCGTGATCGCGCCCGTACTCCGGATCGCTCTCGCCGATCCCCTGCCAGATCAGCGTGGCGTCGGGATGGCTCTC
>JAGWAI010000093.1:0-1655 GCA_021296485.1 Acidobacteriota bacterium | reverse complement strand
AGCCCGGCTCCCAATCCGAGGACAGCGCCTCCCAGAGCACCTCGCCGGTGTGCTTGTCGAAGGCGATCACCTTGGCGTCGGGTTCGCCCCCCACCAGGCAGATCAGCCGGTCGCCGTCCACCAGCGGTGCGCCGCTGATGCCCCAGGACGGAACCGAGGCGTAGAAGTCCTGGACGTAGTCCTTCTGCCACAGGACCCGGCCGTCGGTGACGTCGAGGGCCAGCAGGTTGCCCATCGCCCCCAGCGCGTAGACGCGGTCGCCGTCGACGGTCGGCGTCGCGCGCGGCCCGATCGCGTAGGCGAGCTGGAGCCCGGCGTAGTTGGTCTCCCACTCGTGGGTCCAGAGAACCGCGCCGGTCTCCTCGTCCAGGGCCAGGATGCGCTCGACGGCCGCGGTGCTGTTCGGGTCGGGACGCCGCGCGTCGGTGACGAAGACGCGGCCGTCGGCCACCGCCGGCCCGGCGTAGCCGCCGTGGATCGGGGTCCGCCACGCGGCGGTCAGGCCGCCCTCGGGTAACGTCTCGACGATGCCGGTGTCGGTCCAGACGCCGAGCCGACCGGCGCCGCGCCACTCCGGCCAGTCCGCGGCGCGCAGCGGCCAAGCGGTGGCGGCGGCGATACCGACAACGAGCAGGGTCTTCGCGCTGGCATGCATCGGCTCATCCTCTCACGGTTCCGGGTCGTCGATGCTGCAGGAGAAACGCCCACCCGCGCCGAACGTGACCAGCTCGAACGCCTCGGATCGCAGATTCGTCATTGCTCGCTCGCTATTACTATGGACGGTGATTCACGCGGGGGCAACATGAGCGACCGACGGATTCGGATACGGACAGGCGCGGCGACCGTGTCGGCGACACTCGACGACTCGTCCACCGCGGACGCGGTGTGGGAGGCGCTGCCGATCACCGGGCAGGTCCAGACGTGGGGCGACGAGATCTACTTCCCCATCCCGGTCGAGGCGGCGGAGGCGCCCGATGCGCAGGCGACGGTCGACAAGGGCGCGGTGGCGTACTGGCCGCCGGGCAATGCGCTCTGCCTCTTCTGGGGACCGACCCCGATGAGCCGCGGCGACGAGATCCGCCCGGCGAGCGCGGTCAACGTCCTGGGCGCCATCGACGGAGACCCGACGGTGCTCGGCCGGGTCCGGAACGGCACCGAGATCGTCGTGGAGCGAGAATAGGCGCGGCGTTCCTCGACGAGACAGCCCCACGTCACGCCGGCAGCCGGAACGCGATGAGCTCCCCCGAGTAGCCGGCCCCGCTGACCGCGACGACGAGGTACTGCACGCCGTCGAGCAGGTAGGTCATCGGCGATCCCGATTGCTGCGCTGCTGCGCCGGCAGGAACACCGTGCCCACCTCGTCCCCGGTCGCCTTGTCGTAGGCGCGGAGCATCGCGCCGCGCTCGCCCGACGGCAGGGTGTGGGTGCCCGGATCGCCCGCGATGAGCAGCGTGCTCGTCACCAGCGTGCCGACGCTGCCGCGCTGGCCGGTGCGGGGGATGTCGAGGCCCTGCAACGCCGGGTGGTTGCGGACGTTGTCGGGCGTCTCGCCGTGCGGAATCCGCCACAGAATGTCTCCGCGGTCCATGTCGATGGCCGCGATGATGCCGTACGGCGGCTTGAGCAGCGGCAGCCCCTGGATGGTGAGCCGGGCG
>JAGWAI010000092.1 GCA_021296485.1 Acidobacteriota bacterium | reverse complement strand
GTCGACGCCGAGCTGCAGCGCCAGCTTGACGGTTGCAAGCATTCGGGCTTCGATGTCGTCGCTCGCCGGCGGGACCCACCCGCGCGCCATCCGCCCGCCGCCGACGTCCGTAGCGGCCAGCAACGCGGTCCTGGCTTCATGCCGGCGCTTGCTGCTCCGGGACGGCAGGTAGTCGACGCGGTGGACGAACAGCGGGTCGGCGCCGTGGCGCGCGAGCAGCCGCATGATGCCGGGCTCGCGGTAGCGCGCGGCCAGCCAGAACGGCGTCGCGCCCACGAGGGCCGGCGGGAAGTGGTAGTCGCGCGACGCCCGCCGCGTCGGCGTCCAGTTGCGAACCCGCGCGTCGGGATCCGCGCCCTGCTCCAGCAGCGCGGCAACCAGCCGTTGGTCCCGGTGCATGACCGCCGCGTGGAGCGGGGCGAAGCCGGCCCCGGCGGCGCTTGCGTCGGCGCCCGCGGCCAGCAGCGCTTCGGCGACGTCTCGATGTCCGGCATGGGCCGCGAGCGCCAGCGCGCTGACCCCCCATGCATCGGCAGCGTCGACGTCGGCGCCCGCGGCAACCAGTAGTTGCACGGACGCGGCGTCGCCGGCCCGCGCCGCGAACATCAGCGCAGTGTTGCCGCCGTGTGGAATCTCACGGCTGTTCTCCGGACGGGCGTGCGGCGGCACCGCCATCACCTGGCTCCAGACATCGGAGCGGGCGTGCGCGTCCGCTCCGTGCGCCAGCAGCGCCGCGACGGCCCCGTTCCGCCGTTGTCCCGCCGCCCACATCAGCGCGGTCTGGCCGCGCGCGGAGCGGGCGTTCAGGTCCGCTCCGGCGTCCGCCAGCAGCTCGACGACTTCGGGGTAGCCGCCGCGGGCGGCCACCATCACGGGCGTTTCGCCGGCCAGCAGCGCCCGGTTGGGATCGGCGCCGGCCCGCAGCAGGCGGCCTACCATGGCGGCGTTGCCGTTCTCGCACGCGAGCCAGAGCGGCGTCACGCCCAGGTCGGTCGCCGCGTTTGCGTCGGCCCCGGCCCCCAGCAGCAGTTCCGCCGCGTCGGCAGCGTCCCGGTAGCTCGCCCAGTGCAGGGCCGTCGTGCCGTCCAAGGCTGCAGCGGCGGCGTCCGCACCGCCGTCGAGCAATGCCCGCACCGCCGCTGCATCGGCGTGCCGCGCCGCGTCGACCAGCGGCGGAGCCTCGGCGGCCGCTCCGCTGCCGGTGGCGAGCAGGACGGCCAGCGCGGTGAGGAATGTCCGCATGGCCTGCAAGCAGGCCATGGTGAAACCCCGCGTCGCACCGAGACCGGTCAGGCGCCCGGCTGGCAAGGCGTGACGAGCAAGCATATTCGACGATATGTGAGCGAGGAACAACGCGGTCAGGTGGGATGCATGGCCGGTCGAATGCAGCGGGGCTTTTGCCATGGCCTGCTATAAGCCCGGCAGCGTGTCTATGGGGAGCGGACCGGTGCTGCCGCCGACCCGGTCGACGGGCACGTCCAGCTTGTCCATCAGCGTCACCAGCAGGTTGGCCAGCGGCGGCTCGTCGGGGTAGCGGAGGTGCCGTCCGCCGTCGAGCTTGCCGGCCCCGCCGCCCGCCAGCAGCAGCGGCAGGTTGTCGCCCGCGTGGCGCGTGCTGTTGGAGATGCCCGAGCCGTACAGGATCGTCATGTGGTCCAGGAGCGAGCCGTCGCCGTCCGGCGTGGCGCGCAGCTTCGCCAGGTAACCCGCGAACAACTGCGCGTGGTAGCGGTTGATCTGCGACATGTGCGCGACGATCTCCGGCACGTCGTTGTGGTGCGACAGCGGGTGGTGCGCCTCGGGCACGCCGATCTGCGGATAGGGGCGGGCGCTCTGCTCCTTGCCGATCATGAACGTGATGACGCGCGTGAGATCGGAGCGCAGCGCCAGGACCTGGAGGTCGAGCATCAGCTCCAGGTGATCCTCGAACTTCGCCGGCGCGCCCTGCGGCTGCTCGATCACCGGCAGGTCGAGGTCTTGCTGCTCCTCCGTTTTCTGCACGCGGCGCTCCACGTCGCGGATCGCCTCCGTGTAGTCGTCGACCTTGTGCCGGTCCTGCGGCCCGAGCTCCCGCTTGAGATCGGTCAGCCTGTCGGTCACCACATCCAGCAGGCTCTTGTGCTGCCGCAGGCGGGCCTCGCGCGCCGCCCAGTCCGTGCTGCCGCTGTCGCCGAAGAGCGTCTCGAACACCGCGCGCGGATTCCACTCCATCGGCAGCGGCTGCGTCGGGCTGCGCCACGAGATGGTGTGGGTGTACACGCAGCTCAACTGGCCGCTGCAGGCGCCGGCGTTGTTCGGCTGGTCCAGGGCCAGCTCGAGCGAGGGTATCTGCGTCTGGTCCGCGTAGTGCCGCGCCAGCAACTGGTCCATCGAGACGTCGGCGATGATCTCCACCTCGTTGCGGCCGCCGCGGGTGGTGCCGGTCAGGAACGAGCCGGAAGCGCCGGCGTGGATGTAGTTCCAGTTCGCCTTGAGGCCCGAGAGCACGAGCAACTGCTCGCGGTATGGCGCCAGCGGCTCGAGGATGGGCGTCAGCTCGAAGCCGCTGCCTTCCGAGCGGGGCGTCCAGTACTCCATGGCCATTCCGTTGGGCACGTAGAACGCCTGGAAGCGGTGCGCCGGCCGCCCCGCGGCGTGCGCGCGCAGCGCGAAGGCAGGGAGCATGGCGTCGAGCAGCGGCAGGCCGACCGTCGCTCCGAGGCCACGTAGAACGGTCCGCCGCGCCAACGGTTTCGTCGTCAGGATGGGCATGACTGCGTCCCTCTCGTTTACTGCGCGGTTGCGGACGATGCGCGCAGCAGGAAGACGGGGCTCTTGACGATCCCCGTGACGAGCGACGACCAGCGGTAGTCGCTGTCCGCGGCGTCGCGGACGATCTGCCGCACAGCGGGTCTATCGTAATACTCCAGGCGCCGTCCGAGGGCGTACGCCAGCAGTTTTTCGGTGAGCGTGCGCGGAAACTGCTCGGGCCGCTCCAGCAGCAGCTCCCGCAGCCCGGCCAGTCCTTCGACCGCCGCGCCGCTCACCGTGGTGCCGCGCGCGTCCACCGCGGCGCCGGAGTCATCCACGCTGCGCCACCCGCCGATGACGTCGAAGTTCTCCAGCGCGAACCCCAGCGGGTCGATGACCGCATGGCAACTGGC
Organism: Acidobacteriota bacterium; assembly: GCA_021296485.1. Lineage (GTDB taxonomy): Bacteria > Acidobacteriota > Vicinamibacteria > Vicinamibacterales > UBA8438 > JAAXGX01. The sequence goes on along the minus strand of JAGWAI010000092.1, from coordinate 1,901 downwards.
GCAGGCCGGATTCGAACGGTGCCGGGCCAGGCGCTCGCGGATGGACAGCTCCAGGTCGGCCGGCGTGGACTCCAGGTTCGTGTCGACGCCGGGCGGCGGCGGCGGCGCGGGCAGGCCGAAGATGTTGTCCAGCAGCCACTTGCCGCGCAGCACGGGCGACGTGCGGTCGGGATACGACGTCGTCGCCAGAACCGCGCCGTGCGCGAGCAGCCCGCCGCGCTGCTCGCGGTTCGGGAGCACGACCCGCCGGAAGCGGCTGCCGTGCACGCCGGAAATGCCGTAGTGCCGTGCGAGCCGTTCGTTGACGAACGTATAGTCGGCGTCGAGCAACTCGACCACGCTGCGATCCTCGTGCAGCGTGCTGGCCACGAACAGCTCGGTCTCGCGCCTGAAGGCTTCCAGCAGGCTCTCGTCGTAGGTCGGGTAGCGGTGCGGGTCGACCACCACCTCGCCGACGCGGCGCAGGTTCAACCATTGGGCGGCGAAGTCGTTGACCAGCGCGTCGGCGGCGCGCGGATCGGCCAGCATGCGCCGCGCCTGCGCCTCCAGCGTTGCGGCGTCGGTCAGCCGCCCGCTCTCGGCCAGGTCGAGCAGCTCTTCATCCGGGATGCTGCTCCACAGGAAGAACGCCAGCCGCGAGGCGACCTCCAGGTCGCTGAGGGGATAGGTCTCGCGGTCTTGCGGCAGGTCGACCGGCTCGCGGTATACCCGCAGCAGGAAGTCCGGGTCCACCAGGATGCGTTCGAGGCCGTACTGGATGCCCGCCTCGAAGCTGCCGCCCTCCCGGCGCCCCGTCTCGAAGAACTCCAGCAGCGACTCCCGATCGCGGTCCGTCACCGGCCGGCGAAACGCGCGGCGGGCTATCCGCGACAGGATCGTCGATGCGCACGCGCGGTGCTCCGCGGCCGCGGCGGGCTGGCAGACGAAGATTTCCCGCCGGCTGGGGGTGTCCGCCACGTCGCCGACCACGTAAGGCCCGCCGATCTCCACCGCGCCGACCGCGGCGTGGTCCATGTAGATCTGGTCGTTCGTCAGCACCCGGCCGCGCTGCAACGGTTGCCGCAAGCCTTCCGGCTCCCACAGCTCGCGCACGAACGACACGCCGACCACGCGCGGTCCGGCGGGGACCGTTGCGCGCAGCTCCAGGTCTGCGTCCCCGGTCACCTGCATGTACTCTTCCCACTCCGGGTCGCCCGCGAACCCCGGCTCGCCCGCGCCGGCGTAGCTCGCCGCGGCCGGCCGGCCCGGAACCCGGCCGCCGACCTCGAAGCGCTGCAGGAGCCGGCCGTCCAGGCGCACGTCGAGCTGCTGCGGCCAGCCCATGCCCATGATGTAGTCCTGGTACTGGCGGCGGAGCCGCACGCGGATGACGTATTCGCCGTCGACGGGGAAGTGGTACGGCACGGCGATGCCGCCGCGCGAGCCGAACGGCAGGTCCTCGCTCTGGCGATCGTCCTGCACGATGTGCAGGGGAATCTCGAACGTCTCGAAGCCGAGCGCGGCCGGCGGCAGGCCCGTGGCCAGCCGCGTGACCTGGCGCGCGACCGACAGGTAGCGTTCCAGGTGGACGCGAGAGATCGTGAGCACGTCGGCGAAGTTGTCGAAGCTGCCGTCCGCCGTCTCGTCGCCCGGCAGCAGCGGCCTGACGTCGAAGCTGCGCGGGTTGAGCGCGAGCAGGTCGCGCAACGCGTTGGCGTATTCCGTGCGGTTCAGGCGGTGGACCGCGCCGATCCGGCCCGGCCGGGGATTGGCCGCCCAGGCCCGGTCCAGCTCGGCCTCCAGCGCGCCGGCCACGGCGTGATACGTCTGCACGTCGGGACGCGGCCGCCCGGGGGGCGGCATGGAGCCGGCGCGCAGCTTCTCGGCGACCCGTTCCCACACCTCGGGGCGGTCGCCCGGCC
>JAGWAI010000091.1:8561-8886 GCA_021296485.1 Acidobacteriota bacterium | reverse complement strand
ACCGGCCCGCACCTGCACTGGACCGTCCGCCTGAACGACGCCCGCGTCGACCCGCTGGCGCTGATGGAGCTGCTGCCGGACAGCTGATTCCAGCGCCGGCCGCGGCGTCTCAGCCTTCCACCGGCGCCGGCTTGTGGTCGAGCACGAATCCCCTTGCCAGGTCGAGCATCAGCCGCGGTTGCTCGTGTTCGACGACGTACTCGAACTCCGCCCGGAACGTCTCGGCCGTCGTGCCGGCGGTCGCCACCAGGTTGGCCAGCTCGCCCGGGTCGTCGAAGTCGTCGCGCCGCAGGCGCACCATGTAGCGGTGGGCGATCCGGAAGCG
>JAGWAI010000091.1:7693-8466 GCA_021296485.1 Acidobacteriota bacterium | reverse complement strand
TCATCGTCGACGAGCCGCCGGCGTGAACGTAGCGCGCGGCGCAAAAGCCGAGGTCGCGCGTGTATTCGATATCCATCGGAATCGGGTCGGCGCTGCGCAGCTCGTAGCCCATGTTCTTGGCGACGATCGTCATCTTGATCCCGAACTCCCGGAGCCGCTCGGTGACGGCGGCCTTGAGCGCCGCGCCGAGGTCTATTTCCGCCAGCCGCACGTTGTCGTGCGCGTCGCGCTCGGCATGCTCCAGCGCCTGCAGGTCGTCGGGATCGATCGCCAGTATCAGGCCTTCCGCCAGCACCGCGACGCCGTCCCGGCGCCCGATCGTGCGGCGCTTGATGATGGCGCCGGCCAGAATGTCGACGAGCATCTGCAGGCGGATGCGCCNNNGCGCCCGCGGACTTGCCGATGCCGAGCGCCAGGTGCCCCGCCTTGCGCCCCATGGCGGTCACGAAGTACCAGCGCGACGTGGTCTTGGCGTCCACCATCAGGTTCTTGAGTATCTCGACTCCGTGATGCCGCGCGGTCTGGAACCCGAACGTGTCGACGTACGGCGGCAGGTCCAGGTCGTTGTCGATCGTCTTCGGCACGTGCACCACGCGCAGGCGCCCTTCCGACCGCTGGACGAGCTTGTAGGCGGAGTACGCCGTGTCGTCGCCGCCGATCGTGATCAACTGCGTCGCGCCGAGGCGCTGCAGCGCAACGACGGTGTTCTCGAGATGCTCGTCGTGCAGCGTCGGATTGGCCCGCGAGATGCCCAGGTACGAGCCGCCGCGGAA
>JAGWAI010000091.1:7007-7682 GCA_021296485.1 Acidobacteriota bacterium | reverse complement strand
GTCACGTGCTCGATGTCGCCGCGCATGATCCACTCGAACCCGTCGTGGATGCCGAGCACCTCCATCTTCTCGAGCTGCGCGCGGATGGTCGCCGCGCTGATCACGCTGTTGATGCCGGGGGCCGGACCGCCGGCCGCGAGAATCGCCAGTCGTTCCTGGTGCATGCCGTGACTACCTCGTTGCGCGCGCGTTCGTTTCCAGCGGGTACCCTTGCCGCTTCAGGCGTTCCGCGGCGGCCGCGCAGCGCCTGTGCTTCGCCTGCCGGCACAGCTTGCGTCCCTGGTCGTACGCGGCGCGCGCGCGGCGCCGGTCGCCTTCCAGGTCGGCAATCTTGCCCCGCTCGATCTGCGCCTGGCCCCTGACCCAGGCGAAGGCGCCTGCCGCTTCCGCGGATTGCAGGTCGGGCAGCGCCTCGGCCATGCGCCCGGCGGCCACGCGGGCGGCGCCGCGCTTCAGGCGCCAGACCGCCTCTTCTCCTTGCATCCGAACCCGGTCGTCCCGCTCCAACCTGGCGAATCCTTCGACAATGGCCCGCTCGGCCTGGACCGGCCGCTCGTCGCGCAGCCAGGTCGAGGCCGACTCCAGCCAGACCAGCCGGTTGCGCGGGAAGCGCCGCCGCAGGTCGCCCAGCACGCGCTGGGCCGCGCCGTACTCGCGTTCGCGGTTGTACAGCAG
>JAGWAI010000091.1:1868-6986 GCA_021296485.1 Acidobacteriota bacterium | reverse complement strand
GGATAGGCCGCCGCCTCCTCGATCAGACGGATTGCCTCCGCCTTGCCGCCGTCGAAACCGACAAGGTAGGCGAGCATGCGCACCGGACGCGGCAGGAGCGACACGAGGTAGCGGTAGATGCCGAGCGTCAGGTTGGCGTCCTTGCGGCGGGGGTCGATCTCCAGCACCGTCTGGTGCGCCGTGTAGGCTTCCTTGGCCTGCCGCAGCGCCCCCAGGGCGTCGCCCTCGATCGAGGCGCGGTATGACGCCGCAAGGGCCACGGAGGCGCCCAGCTCGTAGTGCGCGTCGGGGTCGTCGGGGGCGTGGCGCACGGCTGCCTCGGACAGCTCGACGGCCCGTTCGATATGTGACGTGAACCGCTCGGCCAGCTGCTCGGGCGGATTCGGCTTCCTGGCCCGCCGGCGGCTGATAGCGCCGCCCGAGTCGGACAGGTAGCTGTCGACGAGCACGCCGCCGCGGAGGAACAGGATCTGCAGCCAGGTAATCGCGGCGATGCCGCGGTAGCCGCCGGGATGGATCGGATCAGCCTCGATGACGGCCGTGAGGGTCTCGACCGCTTCGTCGTAGTCGAGGTTGTACGCCAGGTCGTAGCCGCGCTGCAGCTCGTCGCGCAGCGCATCCGTTCCGGCCGCCTGCGCCGGAGCCGCAAGGCAGGCCGTTACCGCGGCCAGGGCAACGCTGGAAGACAGCCACCGGGGAGCCGACATGACGCACAAATGATAGCCGCGCGCGGGCTGTAATACACTGGGTCGCGGTATCTGCGTGCATCAGTCCCTGCGCACACTCGACCAACTGGCGATAGGCGACCGCGCGGTGGTGCATCGCGTCGATTGCGCGCCGCGCGTCGGCTGCCGGCTGATGGAGATGGGCCTGCTGCCGGGCACACCCGTCGAGTTGGTCCGCCGGGCGCCGTTCGGCGACCCGCTCGAAATCCGGCTGCGCGGTTACCTGTTGTCGCTGCGGCGCTCCGAGGCGTCGGGCGTCTCGCTGCGCCCGGAGGGGCAGGCAGCGCTCGACGACGACGGCCGCCGGGCGGACGCGGTGTCCGCGGCGCCCGAGCGATTCCCCGCGCACCCGCCCCGCGCGGAGCCTGCCGGGCCGCACATGCCGCGCGTGCTGGTCGCCGGCAATCCGAACGCCGGCAAGACGACGATATTCAACGCCCTGACCGGCGCCCGGGCGCGCGTCGGCAACTATCCGGGCGTCACCGTCTCGCGCGCCTCCCGCCGGATCACGCTTCCGAGCGGCGTTTCGACCGAGCTGGTCGATCTGCCCGGCACCTACAGTCTCAGCACCCATTCCCCCGACGAGCAGGTGGCGGTGGACGAAATCCTCGGGCGCCGGGGGGATCCGCCCGACGTGGTCGTGGTGGTGGTGGACGCCGGCGCCATCGAGCGCGGGCTCTACCTCGCGCTGCAGGTCGTCGAGACCGGCGTGCCGACGGTGGTGGCGCTCAACATGGTCGACGAGGCGGCGGCGGCCGGCATGGAGATCGACGCCGGCCGGCTCGGCGAGTGGCTCGGCGCGCGGGTCGTCCCGACGGTGGCCCCGGCCGGCCAGGGGCTCGACGCGCTGCGTGCGGCCATCGACGACACGATCGGACTGGCGCCGCGCGGCGAGTCCGCCGGCAACGGCCTGCCGGCCACGGTCGAGAGCGCGGTGACCGACGTGGAGCAGGCGCTCGGCGGAACGCAACTGTCGCGGACGCCGGCGGCGCGCCGCTCGTGGGCCGTCTGGTCGCTGCTGTCCCACGAGTCGGACGAAGACGACGTCGAAGGTCTGGAACGGCCGGTGCGGGAGGCCGTGGACGCGGCCCGCCGCCGCGCCGCCGCCGACGGCGTCGACCTGTACGAGGCGCTGATCACCGCCCGCTACCGCTGGATCGAGGCGGTGGTGGCCGACGTGCGGCAGGGCGCCGCGAGCGTGCGGCGCACCTGGACGGACCGCATCGACGGCATCCTCACGCACAAGTTGTACGGCATGGCGGCGTTCGCCGCCGTCATGGCGCTGCTGTTCGAGGCGCTGTTCTCCTGGTCCGAGCCGTTCATCGGCGCCATCGAGTCGGCCGCCGGCTGGCTGCAGTCCGGCGTGGCGGCGCTGCTGCCGGAGGGCGCGCTGGCGGACCTGATGGTCGACGGCGTGATTGCCGGCGTGGGCAACGTCGTGGTGTTCGTGCCGCAGATCGCGATGCTGTCGTTCTTCATCGCCGTGCTGGAGGACGCCGGCTATCTGGCGCGCGTCGCATTCGTGATCGATCGCGTGATGGGGCGCATCGGCCTGCACGGCAAGGCGTTCGTGCCGATGCTGTCAGGCTTCGCCTGCGCCATTCCCGGGATCATGGCGACGCGCACCATCGAGGGGCGGCGCGATCGGCTGATCACGATGCTGACGCTGCCGATGATCTCCTGCAGCGCCCGGCTGCCGGTGTTCGCGCTGGTGACCGCGGTGGTGTTCGCCGGCGACGCGCGCGTGTTCGGCCTGTTCAGCGCCGGGGCGGTGGTGCTGTTCGCCATGTACGCACTCTCGGTCAGCGCCACGCTCGGCGCCGCGGCGGTGCTGCGGCGGACGGTCTTGCGCGGGCCGCGGCTGCCGCTCGTGCTGGAGCTGCCGCCGTACCGCATGCCGGTGTGGCGCGACACGCTGCTGGTCACCTGGCGCCGGGTGCGCAAGTTTCTCATCGACGCCGGGACGATCATCCTGACGATGACGATCATCCTCTGGGCGCTGCTCTCCTATCCGCGCAGCGCCGCGATCACGGAGCGCTACGACGCGCAGCGCACGACGGCCGCCGCGTCGATCGCCGACCCCGGCGCCCAGGCCGAGGAAATCGCGCGCCTCGACGGGCTGGAAGCGGGGGAGCGCCTGCGCTACAGCGTCGCCGGGCGGGTCGGCCAGCTGATCGAGCCGGCCATCGAACCGCTCGGCTACGACTGGCGCATCGGCGTCGGCATCCTCGGCGCATTCGCCGCGCGCGAGGTATTCGTCTCCACGCTCGGCATCGTGTTCGGCATCGCGGAGGCGGACGAGGAGAGCCCCTCGCTGCGCGCCTCGCTCCAGAACGCCACGCACCCGGACGGCTCGCCGCTGATGACGCCGCTGGCGGGCGTCTCGCTGATGGTCTTCTTCGTGCTGGCCTGCCAGTGCATGAGCACGATCGGCGTCGTGCGCCGCGAATCCGGCACCTGGCGCTGGCCGATCTTCATGTTCGCCTACATGTCGGTGCTGGCGTACGGCGCGTCGCTGATGGTGTATCAGGCCGGCACGCTGCTAGGATGGGGGACAGGATGACCTGGCAGGACCTGGCGGTCGCCGCCATCGTCGGCTGGGCCGTGGTGTCGCTCTACCGGCACCTGCGCGGCATGCTGTCAGTGCCGCCGGTCAAGGCCAAGGCCGGTGGGAGCGCGGCCGCCTGCCACGGCTGCGACGACTGCGGGGAAGAAGAAACCGCGTCGCCGCGCCCCGTCGATCCGCGCTGACTGCTTGCTAGCGCGCGCCGCCGGCCGCTTCCGCCTCGCGCGCGCGGGCGCCGCTCAGCGTGTGGATCACGCCGTAGTTCCCTTCGTGGCAGGCGTATTCCAGGAACGGCTGATCGAGCCTGGACAGCGGCACCTCAACCGTCCAGGGGGCGGTGAACTTGGCCGGGTCCTCGACGGTCAGTTGGTACATGATTGTCTCGGCGTCGGTGCGCGTGAACCGCTCGACGATCTGCATCGTCTCCGTCGGCACGCGCCAGGTGGCCAGCCAGCGCTCGGCGGTCTTGTCGAGGAAGTTGCGGGTCTCGACCACCAGCGTGTCGCCCTCCCAGCGCCCGACGCCCTCGCCCAGCCAGTGGCGGACGGCGCCGTGGGAACGCCCGTCCGTCGGCACGATGCGCCGGTCGCGGAACTGCTCGCCCTCGATGACCACCCAGCCGGGGCTCTGCGAGATCCGCTGGGGGCCGCCGGCCGTGCCGGTCCAGACCGATCCGGGCAACCCGTCGGTCTGGCAGCGCTCGCCGGTATCGATGTCGTGCCACGTGTTGAACGGCCCCAGGCCGTAGCTGGCGGTGTTGCGGTCGCTCTCGACCTGCATCTCCGGGGTGAACGGAATCCGCCCCGTGGGTCCGGTGATCAGCGACGTGCGCGTGAACACCCGCTCCGGCTCGCCCACGTCCTGCCAGAAACGGTTGTAGGTGCCGGTCGGCTGCGTGTCGGTCTCCGGGCTCGGGCCTTCGGCCGCCTGCCGTCCGTCCTCGCACTTCCGATAGCGCGACGTGCCGCAGCGGTCCTCCACCAGCGCCGCCGCCTCCTCCTCCGTGTAGAACTCCTTGCCGGCCAGCTCGTCCGGCCGCTCGAACGGCGTCTCCGTCTCGTTGCGCCAGACGCCCTGCAGGTCCGGTTCCCCCCAGGGCGTCCGCAACGCCGCCGTATCCGTCTGCGTCTGGACCGTGGTGACGGCGACGCCACCCGCCAGCAACATGCATACGCCGAGCACCGCGAGAGTTCGTTTGTTCATCGCTTACCTCACTGTCATCGCTCGGTCGGGTCGCGGCCGTCGAGCGGCGCGCCGGTACCGGACGAGCCCATGAACAGGTGCGTCCCGTCGGGCAGCGTCAGATTCCGGCCGTTGGCGCGGTTGCTGCCGTCGATGGCCTGATAGCCGTCGACGAGGATCTCCGTGCCCGGCAGCAGCGAGTTCTTGGTGAAGCCGCGGCGCACCAGCGAGTTCGGCGGGCCGCCCTCGACCATCCACTTCTCCACGCTGCCGTCCGGCCGCGTTACGTCCATGTGAATCCACGCGTGCGGATTGATCCACTCCATCTCGGTCACCGTGCCCTCGAGCTGGATAGGCTTGTTGGCGTCGAACTCCGCCCCGAACGCGTGATGCGCCGGGGCCGGCGCGGCGCACAGACTCAACATGCAGGCGACACACGCGGCCGCTACGACTTTCTCCATTCGCATCGGATGCACCTCCACCCGCCGCGGTCCGTTTACGGGACCGGATTGCTGAGGGAGCCGAGCAACAGCGGCTCCACGAACTCCAGGCACCTGAAATCCGTCACCTGCGCGCCCGCGTCCATGCGGCGGTACAGCGGCATGCGCATCGTCCAGGGCCGCTCGAACACGTTCGTGTCCTCGA
>JAGWAI010000091.1:1283-1700 GCA_021296485.1 Acidobacteriota bacterium | reverse complement strand
TGGTCGCGCAGGTGGATGATGCGCGTGGCGCTCGAGAACTCGTAGGCGATGGTGATCTCGTCGGCGCCCTGCACGATCTGGAACGGATAGGGCATGTAGGTGGCCCGCGGCACACCCGGCAGGTAGCACTTCACCACGGGGTCGCCGATGTCCCGGTTCCACGGGTCGACCACCATCCGCTGCTCGAAGTTCATCTGCTTCTGCTCGACGGCCCAAGGCTGGTAGGGGATGGCGCCGTCGACCACGCCGCGGCCGGCAGGAACGGCGCCGATGGCGCCCATTTCGAGGATCGGCGCGGGCTGGGCGACGTGGTCCTCGACATCGAAGTGGGCGGTGCCCAGCGCCTGCCAGATGCCGTTCAGGTCGGGGTGTTCGGTGCCCGCCAGGCGCGGCGCGGCGTACGCGCCGTCCTGCGCG
>JAGWAI010000091.1:374-1277 GCA_021296485.1 Acidobacteriota bacterium | reverse complement strand
GCGGGCCGTACTCCCTCACGCCGCTTCGACGTAGTTACGACTACGCCTGCAGCGTCGTTCAGTCCGTGCGACCCACCACGCCGGCGCCTCGACGCCCTCGCGACGAACGCTGGTGAGAAATGCGGGCTAATCCTCCGCGCTGCCGCGCAGCGCGGATCAGAAGAACCAACTGAAGGAAAGGAACCCGGTGACGCCGGCCAGGCCGTACTCGGACGGCAGCGGGAGGTCGTCGGTGGCCGCGTCGGGACCAGTCCCGATGAAGACGCCGGCCGCTATCGCGGCGTTATCGCTGGCCGAGTACGCCAGACTCGGCCCCAGGATCGCGCTGCGGTCGTTCAGGTTCCACAGCCACAGCCCGCTAATGCTCCAGAGCGGGTGCACCTGGTAGGACGCCTGGACGACCGCCTCGTCGCGCCCCAGCACCTGGTGCTCGCCGCGCAGGAAGGTGTCCGATTCCAGTAAATCGCTCAGCTCGTCCGGACCGGCCGCGCCGAGGCCGTCGCGCTGATACTCGACGGCGAGCGTCAGGTCCCGGCCGCCGGCCTGCAGTTGCCGGTCGACGCCGATCGTGCCGCGGAACACCAGCATCTCCTCCAGGCGGCGCACGACGGCCTCACCCCGCACGGCCCAACTGCCCAGCGAGCCTGCCGTGCCCACGGCGCCGGCCGCGTCGCCGTACAACGTGCCGCCCCAGCCCGAGACCTCCCAGTTCTGCACGGTCGTCAGGCCGCGGACGAGCGCCGTGGTCTCCTCGCCTGCCGGCGACCGTGTCTGCCGGACGACGACGTCGAATTCGCTGAGCGGGCCGGGGTAGTAGCGGATGCGCGCGGCGTCGACCCCGGCGCGAAACTCCCGGAACGGGTCGACCGGATTGAACGGCGTGAACGGGTCGCTCGGCGTCAG
>JAGWAI010000091.1:0-318 GCA_021296485.1 Acidobacteriota bacterium | reverse complement strand
TGAAGCGGTCGAAGCGGTGCCGCCAGACGACGTGCTCGCGCTCGGTCAGCGTCCACTGCAGGTCCAGCCATTCGCCGCCGCCGGGCACCGCGGCCAGGTTGAACGCGGGCAGGCTCGCCGTGCGCTGAAAGGTCAGGACATGCTCGTAGGCCGCCTCGAAGCGCAGGGGCCCCGCGTCCGGCGTCGCGGATATCCGGAAGCGGTTGAAGTCGCTCACCGCGTTGCCCGCGGTGCCGCCGAGGGGGACGGTCTGCACGTAGCCGGAAAAGGGCAGTGTCTGCGCGCCGGACGTACCCGCGAGAACGGCAAGCGCCACGA
>JAGWAI010000008.1 GCA_021296485.1 Acidobacteriota bacterium | reverse complement strand
ATGGGGCTTCGCCCCAAACCCCCGCCGGCCACTAGCGGGGACCCCGTAGCCCCGCGCCGTGCCCGCCGAGCCGCGCCGTGCGCGGCTGGGGACGGCCGCGTTGATGCTTGCCGTCCCCTTCCGTCTTCCACCTATCAGGGTGGCGCGACCGCCGCCGTTACGTAGTCCCAATGGGGCTGCCCCCGACCGCGCGGCGTTAGTCGCCTGCGCCCGACGCCGCGCGCAGCTTGCGCAGGATGCGGTCTTCAATCCAGTGCGGATCCCACCATTCGACCGGCGACACGGGGCGGCCGTTCAGCAGCATCGCGAAGTGCAGATGGTCGCCGCCGGCCAGGCCGGTCTGGCCGCTGAGTCCGAGCTGCTGGCCCTGCTCCACCCCGTCGCCGGGCGACACCGCGATTGACGAGAGGTGCGCGTAGAGGCTCTGCAGGCCCATGCCGTGGTCGACGATGACGCAGTTGCCGTAGATGCCGAAGTAGTCGGCGCGCACCACGACGCCGTCGTTCGAGGCCCGGATGGGGGCGTTCGCCGTCGACGCCAGGTCGAAGCCGAGGTGCACCTGCTGGTCCACCTCGTCGCCCTCGTACAGATACGTGCGGTGGTCGGCGAAGCCCGATTCCACCTGCGAGTTGGCCAGCTGCCGGAACGCGCCGTCCCAGAGCACCTGCGGCGCGGTGCCGGCCGCCAGCTCGATCAGGGTCGCCCGGTTCTGGCGTCTCAGCTCGCCGTTGATGAACAGGTACAGATCGAGGAGGTCCTCGTCCGTGCCGTCCGGCTGCTCGTCGGCCAGCTCCGGGGCCTGGCTGACGATCGACGGAACGACCCGCCGCAGGAACCCGTCGCTCACGTTGATGCGGGCGCGCCGGAAATTGCGCGGGAAGCGCCGGTGATCGAACTGGGCGCTCGCTTCGTTTCCGGCCGCGTCCGTGGCGTAAAGCTCGATTGGCGTGTTCAGGTCCTGGTCGTAGTCGAGCGCGAAAAAGGCGAGACGGAGGTTGTCGCCGGCCGCCTCGACCAACCCGGCCGCCGGGTAGCCCGGATAGAGGCGATCGCCGACGCGCACGCCGGACTCAGAGTCGGACGGCGACACCGTGTAGACGACCGCCTCCGATCCGCCGTGATTCACGTAGTGGAAGGTGGAGGCGACCGCGAGCCGCGGCGGCTGAAGCCGCACCTCGACGTCGACCGCCACCGTCGTGCTCCGCTCGCTGAGGCCGAACACGACCGGCCGCGTGGCCGAGACCCGCACCGTCGCCGTACCCGCCCTGATCTCCGGATGCGACTCGCGGTCGAACGTGCGGTTGATGCGGATCCGGTCGGGTCCTTCCTGGCGCATGTCGGCGGCTGCCGGATCGCCGAACGAGAAGAGCGGATAGGCGGCGCCGTCCTGCTCGATGACCGCTTCGAGGGCGGTCAGCTCGGAGCGCGGTGCTTCCACCGTCGCCTCGAATACCGCGCTGCGGCCGACGAGATCCGTGGGCCGGACCAGCTCTATGGCGGGCCCCTCGGCGCGGTTCAGGATGACGAACAAGCCCGCGACCGCCCCCGCGACCGCGAGCACGAGGACTGCCAGGACGACGACCGTGCGACTCACGTTTCCATGATATAAAAGGCGGTATCGTCTAGGGGTTAGGATACGTGGTTCTCAGCCACGGGACCGGGGTTCGAATCCCCGTACCGCTACCAAATCTACCTTCCCAACGCCGCTGACCGACGTCGCGATCCGCGTGCTGCCGTGCCTCTACCGCAAGCAGTCGACACGTCCTGGGTGCCACGAGGCTACAGTCGCAGGAGATGATTGTTCCTGGAGAGATGCGCAGGAGGTGTGTTGTGAAACGGCGCTCGAGTTTCAGAACCGTGTGGGTCTTTCTCCTGATTGGAGGCATCGTCCTGCCCACGCCGGCTGCCGCCGAGAAATGGGTAGCCACATGGGCCACCGGGTCGCTGGCTGTCGGCCCGCTGACAAGTGCGCGCCTAAAGGGTGATCTTGAAGATCACACGATTCGCCAGGTCGTGCCGTTGACCGTCGGAGGGACGGCGTTTCGGATCCGTCTGTCGAACCGGAAGGGCACCGGCCCGTTCCGCCTCGATGACACCCACGCCGGTGTGGCTGGTGAAGGCGCGGCGCTTGCGGCGGGATCGAACCAGCCTGTCACATTCAACGGACGGTCCTCAATCCTCGTTCCGCCTGGGGCGGAGGTGATCAGCGACCGGCTCGATGTGGCGCTGCCTGCCATGCAGGACCTCGCGATCAGCTTTCACGTCGCGCTCCAGCGCGGCGCCCCGTCGATTGGTGGCAGCGGCGCAGAGAGTTACATCGCCTCCGGACGCGTGTCTGCGCAGGACGCCGCGGACGGATTCTCGCCCTTGAGTGGCGCGGTCCTGCTCGCGGCCGTCGATGTCCTCGCCGGGGACACCGTGCGTGGCGCGATTGTGGCCTTTGGCGATTCGATCACGGCAGGTGGCCGGACCAGTTGGCCCGGCGTGCTCGCGTCCCGCCTGGCGGCGCAACCCGGTCCAACGATGGCCGTGCTGAACTACGGGATCGGGGGCAACCGGTTGCTGTTTGATTCGCCCTGCTGGGGGGACAGCGGCCTGGCCCGCCTGGACGAAGCGCTGTCACAGAGCGGCGTCACCACGCTCATTCTGTCCGGACTGGGCGGGAACGATATCCGTATGCAGGACCGCGCTGGTGATCCGGACGTCGCCGCGGTGCTTCCCCAGGAGCTGGCACGCTGTGCCGATTACCGAGAGCTTGGCGTGACTGCCGACGAGTTGATCACCGGCATGCAGCAGGTCGTCGAGCGGGCGCGGGCGCGCGGGATCACGGTCTACGGCGGACATATCGGGCCGTCCAAGCACGCCAGAACATGGACGGTCGGGAAGCAGACGATTCAGGATGCCGTCAACACGTGGACCAGAACGCCCGGGGCGTTCGATGGCATCATCGATTTTGCTGCGCCGTGCGTCGACCCGGATGATCCGCACCTCCTGGACGCGAAGTGCGACCGCGGGGATCACCTCCACCCAACTGAGGCGGGTTCAGCCATGATGGCCGAGAGCATCGACCTGTCGCTCTTCCTACGCGACTGAGCGATTGGACGTGTTCAAGCGTGACGGCCGTCGCCTCGGGCGCGTAGATCTGGGACTGAAGCTCCACCGCTAAACCTGCTCCAGACTGGTGCGCAGGAATGGCCGCCCGCGTGAATCGTGGTGAGATCTGGCGACTGAACCTGCCGCATCGGGACAATCGCCGGCCGGTCTTGGTCATCAGTCGGTCCTCGCTGATACCTCTCGTGCACACGGTGACCGTCGCGGCGGTCACGTCGACCCTGCGGGGCTCGCCGACCGAGGTTTCCATTGGCGTGGACGAAGGCCTGAAACAGGCGTCCTGTGTCAACCTCTGTCACATTTTCACGGTGCCCCGGCGCCAACTGACGGGCTTCGTCGGTTCCCTTGGCCCGGACAAGATGCGGGCGGTGTGCCGCGCGATGGCCATCGCCACCGGATGCGAGTTCACATGAGATCGTCAGGAGTGCTCTCTCAACCGCGAACGGTTTGACAGTGCCTTGCGGGGTTCAGACTCGTTTCACTTTCGCCTGTTTGTCCCGTTTCTGCTTCTTCCGTGCTTCGTCTTTTGCGGCTCTTTGCTTCTGGCTCTTGTTCTTGTCCTTCTGACCGCCTTTGTCTCCCACTGCATGTCTCCTTGTTCAGCGTTGCAACAACTGGCTCAACCACTCGGGATTCGGGCGGTTGCGCGGCATGATCGCCAAGTGGAGATCGGGACCGTGACGCCAGCGTGCATTATGGCCGGAACGGCTCGACAACTTCGACCCTGACACCGTCCGGACTCATGAGCGTCGAGGTCTTGGCGAAGGGGCCGTTCTCCGGGACCCACGGTTCTCGCGTGAATTGCACCCCTTGCTCTCGAATATTGAACTCGTTCCGAAGATACACCCATACGCCTGCTCCGGCGAACCATGCGGTAGGATTGCGCAAACCGAAGGGGTCCGACAGCCAATGCCACACTTTGCCTCTGCCGCCGCGGCCATCGGGATCACGCTCTGCCTACTTTCCGGCACGCCATCCGCCCAGGACGCGGACGGCCATCTCAGCGGGTTGGTCGATACGCTCGCGCGCGGCGAGCGCGCCTACGGGGTGAGCACGTACGACCTCTCGCTGGAAAACGCCCGGTCGCTGGCGCGCGCGGACATCGACTACGTCTACGTCGACATGGAGCACGGGCCGATGGACTTCGCCGCGCTCCAGGGGTTCATGCTGGGGATGATCGACAAGCAGGCAATCGCGGAGAGCGGCAGCGTCCGCCAGCGGGTGGCGCCGCTCGCGCGCATCCCGCCGTACGGCCGCGATTCGTCCGGGTGGGTCGTCAAGCAGGCGCTCGACATCGGTCTGATGGGGCTCATCTTCCCGTCCATCGAGACGCCGGAGCAGGCGTTGGCCGCGGTGCGCTCGATGCGCTATCCGCAACGCCGCGATTCGCGCTATCCCGAGCCGCTCGGCCTGCGCGGCGTGGGGACCCAGATCGCAACGTGGTTCTGGGGGCTGCCGGTAGCCGACTACGTGCGGCACGCCGACCTGTGGCCGCTCAACCCCGAGGGCGACCTCGTAGCGTTCATGATGGTCGAGACCGCCGCCGGCGTGCGCAACGTGGACGCGATCGCGCGGGTGCCGGGCGTCACCGGCATCCTGATCGGTCCGAGCGACCTGTCCAACTCGCTCGGCCTGCCGCGCGATGACCCCGAGGTCGAGGCGGCCATCGAGACGATTGCCGGCGCCTGCCGCACGCACGGCGTAACGTGCGCCATCACCGCCAGTGCGGCCGACATGCCGCACCGGATTGCGCAGGGGTTCACGATGCTGGGGGGCGGCCGCGCCGGCGGCGGACTCGGTGCGGCGAACGACGCAGCGATACGCGCCGGCCGGGCCGTGCGCGACTAGCGGGCCTGCTGCTGCGCGCCGGCTGCCGCCGGGCAGATGGGCGGCGCCTCGTATTCCAGGTCCAGCAGCCGGAAGTAGTTCTCACCCAGGGCGATATTGCGGAACGCCTCGTCGTCCAGGTAGCTGAAGATGCGGCTCGTGACGTCCAGCTCGGTGCGGTATACCTCCAGATCCTTGTCGCCCGACGCCAGGAAATCGGTGCCGGGCAGGATCCGCTCGGAGTGCCGATTCAGAAGCGGGATATAGGCCGCCCGCGCCTCCGGCTGCGAGAAGTAGGCGTCGTCGAGCACCCGCCAGGAAACGTCGAGCAGCAAGCTGGGGTGGCGGTCGAGCATCGACGCAAGCAACTCGATGTGCTGCGCGGCGTCCATGGTCGTCAGCTCGCGCGACAGCCCCATATGCACCCAGACGATCGCGTTGTCCGGGTATAGCCGCAGCACCTCCTCCATCAGCGGCACGTAGCGGGTCGGGTCGTCGTCGTTGCCCAGGTCCGAGTGAATCGCCAGGGGTATGCCCCGTTCGCGCAAGGTGTCCATGAACGGCGTCCACTCGCCGATCGCGGCGGCCGGCACCGGCTCGTGATCGTTGGCGAACTGCGCCTGCTTCACCAGGTTTACCTCGCCCATCCAGCGGAACAGGCCCGGGTACTCCGCATCCAGAATCTCGATGCCCTCGACGACGGATTCCGGCCGCGCCAGGTCGGGAAAGGTCATGGACAGCGTCAGGTGGATGCCGGCCGGCGTCTTCGTCAGGTAGTTGGCGGCGTTGACGAAGTCGTTCCGCAGCGTGGGGGTCACCGGCGTGCCGGGACAGTCCAGGTAGTAGGTGCACGGCGATGAGGCCGGCAGCATCTGGCCGATGCCGTAGACGTTGGCGAACAGAACGCCCGTCTCCTCGAGGTAGCGCACGACCTCCTCGAACGGTACGGCCGGTCCGCCGAACGGCCGGAAATGCAGGTGGGTGTCGACCACCGCGGTGTACGGCTGCGCTGCGCGGTCGTAGCATGCGGCGGCGCCCGGACGGAACGCGTCGAGCGTCAGGTGGCGCGGCGGGTCGACGGTGGCCGCCGGTTCGACCGCGCAGCCCGCGGCGCCGCAGACGGCCAGCGCCAGGAGCGCCGCCAGCGGCAGCCTGCGCCCGAATGTCTGGCCGTCAGTCACCGCGAACCGTCACCGCGACGTGCGCCCGGGCCGACCGATCGCGGTCGGTGGCCGTGGCCCGCAACTCGTACGTGCCGGGCTGCTTGAACGTGGCGGTAGTGGTCGTCCGGCCGTTCTCGTCCGGGCTGTGGACCGGGTCGAACGTGGCCGCGGCCGGTCCGCGCCACACGATCCACGTAACGGAAACGCCCTTTGGACGCGTGTCGGGTCCCAGCCAGGCCGTGGTCCGGTCGGGCGCGGGGGGAATCTGCGGCACGTTGACCGGCGACTCGACCGAGTCCGGTCCCGGCAGCAGCGTGGGCGGGGTCTCCTGCCCGACGGCCAGCGCGCGCACCGCGGGTTCACCCACCGGCAACCCGTCGTCCGCCACGCGCGTCGTGATGGTGGCGCTCGCGGGCAGCGTCACGGCCGGCACGGGTTCGACCGTGATGGTCGGCGCCTCGTTCCCCTCCTCCGGCTCGCGGCTGGTGCCGCTCGCGGCGGGATCCGTGATTTCCCACTCGGGCTGCAGCCAGGCCACGGCGCTGTCGGTGCGCCCGTTCACGGTCACCGTCCACACCAGCTCGCGGTCACCCCAGTCGGCGGGCACGTCCACGCCGAATGCGAAGTTATGGAAGCGCGAATAGAAGAAGGTCGGCTGTCCCTGGTCGTGCGTGGCGGGGTCCAGATCCAGGCTGTTGTCCTCGCCCACCGGTACGTGCAGTTGCTCGACGTAGTTCCGGTTGAGATAGCCGAAATGCATGCGGAACCCGCCGCCCGGTCGTTCGGACCAGCCGTGAAAGATCGGCTGAATGTTCTGCCCGGAGTTGTACTTGAGGATCCACGGCAGGTGGTCGAGCTGTTGGGCGGCAAGCCCACCGCCCGCGAGCCCGCCGCCGGCGAGCAGCACGGCCAGCACCGCGGCCGTCAGACAACTGGCGCGACGCATTTCCATCGCCCGCTCCTACTGCTGCCCCGCCGTTGTGGCGGCCTGCTGCGCCCGCCGCGCCTTGCGCGCCGCGAGCTCCTCCTCGTACTCCTCGTCGGTCAGGTCGTACCAGCCGATCCACGCGAAGGCCATCTCGTCGATTGTCCGCCCCCTGCCGTTGCCCACCCAGTTCTTGGGATCCGGGTTGCCGCGGTTGCCCGCGGTGTTGTCGTGCCAGCTGATGATGTGCAGGATGGTTCCGGCCGGAACGAGCGGCGCGACCTCGTCCGCATAGTTGTAGACGAGGTGCCAGTTGTAGTCGAAGTGGGCGCAGCTGATCACCTCGGTCTGCATCGGCGTGCTGGCCGTCGGATAGATGAGCTCCAGGCACTGGTACCTGCCCAACGCGTGCATATGGGGCTGGAAGGCCGTTATCCGGGCCGCCTTGTTCATCAGCGTGTAGCCGTCGCGGCGCACGACGGTGCCGGCCGGAACGTCGATGTCCGTCACGTGCTGGCCGAGCTGCTTCGACCAGCGGATGTGCTTCGGCTGGAGATCCTCCGGATGGAACACGATGCCCAGCTCCATGACGGCGTCCACCGCTTCGCCCACCGGGTGCAGGTGGTAATCGAGCTTCATCTTCTTGCCGGCCTGGAGCAGCACGCCCGAGTCCTCGGGATACACCTCGCCGTTCTTGCCCGAGGCGTACTCCATCAGGAAATGTCCGCTCACCGACGGCATCTGCGTGAACTCGTCCTGGTCGACCGCAAACGACAGCGCGTGGTGGATGACCTGCCGCGAGCCGTCGCCGACCGGCCGGTGCTGGATCGCCTTGATGTAGCGGTCCCTGTCCAGCTCCAGCGGCGAGTAGACCGCGCCGAACATGTCCGGACCTTCCGCCGGGACCGGCATGGCGGGGTAGCGGATGACAAGATCCGGCTCGCCGATCTGCCACGCCGCCGCGTCGGCGAACTCGCGTGGGGGCGGCATGTCGGCCGGGTCGCCGCGCGGCGACCCGTTGTCGACCCACGCCGCCACCATCGCGATCTCGTCATCGCTCAGGGACGGGTCGTCCTTGAACTGCTGGATGCCGATGTGGCGGTCGATGTGCCACGGCGGCATCTCGCGGGCCACGACGCGGTTCCTGATCGACCGCGCCCAGGGGCGGACTTCCTCGTATGTGACCAGCGACATCGGTGCCATCTCGCCCGCGCGGTGGCAGGACTGGCACGAGCGCTGCAGGATCGGGACGATGTCCTTCGTGAACGTCACGTCCGCGCCGCCTGCCGCGGCCGGTTGGGCCGCCGCAAGCGCCGGGACAAGCAGGACGGAAAGGAGTGCCGCCAACACCGTCATCTTCATATTCTGGGCTCCCGGGCAGCTGAATTCGACCAACGCAATTTAGCACAAGCCGCCGCCTGCAGCCGCGTCAGCGCGACGCAGCAGCCCACGTTGACCCCCAGCGCAATCACGCCGGCGTGTATGTTCCACACCTCGGGGTATCCGGCCAGCAGCAGTCCGGCGTAGGTGGCGCAGCCCACGGCCAGCCCGGTGATTGCGGCCGCCGTGGTCAGGCGGCGCCAGGCAACGCCGAGCACGAACAACGGCGCCACCTGCGCCAGTATCTCCATCCTGATTTCGGTCAGCCCCCAGAGGGTGGTGCGCGGCGCCAGCGCCAGCACCACCAGCACGGCCACTACCAGCCATGACAGGCGCTTGCCGACGCGGGTCAGCTGCGCCTCGGACGCGCCGCGCAGCAGCGTCTGGCCGAGGAGGTCCTTGGCGAGAATCGACGACAGGCTGAGCAGCACGGAGTCGGCGGTCGACATGATCGCCGCCACGACGGCGGTGATGACGACCACCGCGAGGCAGTAGAGCGCCAACGACCGCCCGCTCCAGGCGGTCAGCAGCAGCGGCATCACCTGGTCCGGGTCGCCGCCGGCCGGCAGCTCGGCGATGGCGAGGACGCCCACGAGGAACATGACGCCGGTCGTGACGAGCGGCAGGAACACCATTACGCGCAGCGCGCGCTTGAGCGTGGCGGCATTGCGCGCGGCGTAGATGCGCTGGATGGCGTGCGGGTATACGGCGGCGGAGAAGCCGATCAACAGGATGGTGCTCAGCCAGTTGCGCGTGACGCTCCAGGGCGGCACGGCTACCTTCTCGGGCGCCTCGGCGGCGATGGCGGCCGTCACCGCGCCCAGGTCGGTGGGGGATGGGACCACCGCCAGCAGCAGACCTGTCAATCCGGCCAGCAGCATGATCCCCTGCACGCAGTCGGTCCAGGCGACCGCCCGCATGCCGCCGATCGTTTCGTAGATGCCGATGACCAGCGTGAGCAGCACCACTCCGGCCCAGTAGGGCACGGCCCCGCCGGAGAGGCCCTCGGTGACGTGGCCCATCGCCACTAGCTGCGCCAGCAGATAGTTGGCGATGGCGACCACCAGCAGCGCGTTGGCTGCCAGTGTCAGCCGCGGCGAGTCGAAGCGGAAGGCGATCCAGTCGCCGGGCGTCACGAACGCGCGGCGGCGGGCGATGCGCTGGAGGCGCGGGGCGAAGGTCAGGTAGACAACGACGATCGCCATCATGAAGCCGACGCTCATCACCCAGGCGTAGCCGATCTGAAACGCCTCGCCGGGGTAGCCGAGCAGGGTGTTGCCGCTGTACTGCGTGGCGTACAGGGTCAGCACGAGGACGAATACGCCGAGATCGCGGCCCGCCAGGTAGAAGTCGCCCAAGCCGGACTGACCGCCGGGGCGCCGCGTGGCGTAGCCGAGGGCGATCAGGACCAGGAGGTAGAGTCCCACGCCGTACGCGGCGCCGAGCGCGAGACTCAATGCCCGTCGTCCCCGTACGTTTCGTCGTCGGGCGCCGACCAGTAGCGCGCGATTACGAAGGCCGTGAAGACGGCCACCCCGAGGCTGGCGACCAGTGAAATCACCACCCAGTGCGGCAGGCCGAACCAGAGGCGCGCGGGGCCGGCCGGCAGGTACCACGGGACCGAGGCGCCGAACAGCAGGACGTAGACGAGCCAGATCCAGGGTCGCGAGCGGGGTTCGACGAAGCCGCCGTCCTCGGTCGTCCTGCGCATTGGCGGGCCGAGCGCCTAGGCTGACTGGACGTCGTGGGCCGCGGCGTCGAAGGCGTCCATACGGCGGCGGTGCTCGTCGAGGATGGCGTGGCTCCAGCGCGCCGCGGCCAGCTCGTACACGGTGTGGTGGTACCACTGCATGGCGTCGAGTCCGGCGGTGAACGCTCCGGCGAACTGCAGGCCCTCGGCCTGCAGCCCGTCGACCATCTTCGTCAGGTTGTGAATCTTGTCCGCGGAGGCGATGGCCAGCGATCCCAGGCGGGGCGTACGCCGCAGTTGTTCGATGTACGCCTCCTTCCGCGCGCGCCACCGCCGCGGCTTGGGCGGCTCCGAAACGTCCCGCACCATGCCCAGCACCAGGTCGCCGAATCGCGAGCGGATGACCTGCGGGTCGAGCGCGGTGTCTTCGAGCGTGTCGTGCAGCAGGGCGGCGATGACGGTGTCTTCGTCGCAGCCGTAGTCGGCGGTAATCAAGGCCACCGACGTGACGTGCGTGACCTCGTAGCCGCGCCCGGCCTTGCGGCGGCGGAGGCCATGCGCCTCCAGCACGGTAGCCAGCGCGAGCTCGACGCGTGGTGTGTACATTGATCAGACCGGCCGGCCGAGCCGCGAGCGCTCCGGCAGCCCCCGCCGGCCCGTCATGAGGCGCGGTTACCTAGGGATCCGAGGGTGCGACGTAGCTGCGCCGCGCGCGGGCGCTCATGCCGCGCTGCTTCAGCCGGACCGCCAGCTCGTGCGTCTCGCCGTCCCGTACGGTTGGGGTGAAGCCGAGCACGTACTGGCTGTGCAGCTCCTGAGACACCCGCGTGAAAGTCGCGCCGAGCTCGTCGGTTTCGCGCAGTTCGAAATAGCCGCCGCCGGTTTCCTCGGCCAGCCGCCTCAGGCTGCGGTCGGGCGACGTGCGCCGGTTGCGGGCGCCATCGAAGTACTCCACCTCGAGGCCGATGGAGTAGATCATCACCTCTTCGGCAACCGCCTGCCGGAGAACGTCCCGCCAACCGATCCTGCTGGCGCTGTCCTGGCCGTCCGTGAGCACCAGGATGACCCGGCGCCCCTCGATGTCCTGCAGCGAGTTCAGGCTGGCCGCAACCGCGTCGTGCAGGCGCGTGTCGTTGCCGAAGTCCAGCCCGTCGAGCTCGCCAATCAGCAGGTCGCGGTCGCCGATGAATTCGGGCGGGACGATCTCGATCTTGTCGTTGAATGCCCCGACGCGCGCGCGATCGCCGGGCAGCATGCGAATCAGGAATTGCTCGGCGCCGCCCATGATGCGGTCCATCACGTTAGTCGTGCTGATGCTCGTGTCGAGCATCACGACGACCGTGATCGGCCGCACGGTGTTTTCGAACAACACGATTTCCTGCGGATTGCCGTCGTCGAAGACGGTGAAGTCCTCGCGTGTCAGGTCCGGCACCAGCCGCCCGTTGCCGTCGGTGACGGTGACAAACAGGTCGACCAGCTCCGTGCCGCTGCGGAACAGCGGCTGCTCTTGATCCTGGCCAATCAACGGGACCGCGGACATGGCCAGCACGACGCCGGCCGCCAGCAGGAGGGATCGTGTGGACACTTCGCGCCAAGGGTAGCAATCGGGCCGCCTGCGCGCAACGTCGCGGGCCGCGAGCGGCCGATACGTAGTACCCTGTAACAGGCTGCGGTGAAGCCCCGAGAGGAAAAAAATGAAGAGGATGTTGCTGCTGGCGGGAATCGGGCTCGTTCTGGGCGCGGGTTCGGCGGCGGCTGAGCTGCCGGCGGACGTGGCGGCGCCGTATCTGCATATTCAGGCCACGCTGGCGGCCGATTCGACCGACGGCGTCACCGACGCCGCGAAGTCCATCGTGGCCGCCGCCGGCGACCTGGGAGATGCGGGCGCGGCGATTGTCGTCGCTGCGAACGCCATCGCGCTGGCTGACGATCTAGTCAAGTCGCGGGCCGCATTCGGCCTGCTCAGCGACGCGGTCATCAAGTACTCCGACGATGCCGGTCTCGGCGAGCTGAAGATCGCCTTCTGTCCGATGGCCCGCAAGTCGTGGATACAGGAGGACGGCGACATCGTCAATCCGTACCATGGCTCGGAGATGCTGAGATGCGGCTCCTTCCGGCCCTCCCGCTAGCAGCCCGCGGCGGCCGGGCGGTGGCCGCCGCCATCGCACTCCTCTTTCTTGCGGGCGACGCGCCGGAGGCGGGCGGTGGGCAATCCTCCGCGCCCGGCGTCCCTGCCTGCGATCCTGACAACGGCGGGCTCGAGCTGCCGGACGGCTTTTGCGCGCTGGTGGTCGCTGACGGTCTCGGCGGCATTCGCCATATCGACGTCGCCGCCAACGGCGACATCTACATTCGCAACCGGGGCGTGCGCGGCGGCCGCGGCGAAGCCACGGGAGACGGCATCGTCGCGCTGCGCGACGCGGACGGCGACGGACGGGCGGAAGTGATCGAGCGGTTCGGCGATGACTTCGGCAGCGGCCTCGAGTTGCGCGACGGCTATCTCTACGCTTCGACGTCGACAGAGGTGTTTCGCTATGCGCTGACACCCGGCCGGCTCGTCCCGACGGGGCAACCCGAGTTGATCGTGTCCGGGTTTCCGGTCCAGCGCGGTCACCGGGACAAGGCGTTCGCATTCGACGAGGACGGGAATATCTACGTGAACGTGGGCGCACCATCGAACGCCTGCCAGCAGCGGGCCCGCACCGCCGGATCGCCGGGGCGGCAACCATGCCCGGAACGCGAGCGGCAGGCAAGCGTCTGGCGCTTCGACGCCGACCGTCCGGGGCAGACACAGGCGGACGACGGTTACAAGTTCGCCCACGGCACGCGCAACCTTCTCGGGATGGCGTGGGACCCGGCCACCCGGGCGGTGTACGCGATGCAGCACGGGCGGGATTCGCTGGCGACGCTGTTCGGGTCGTACTTCGATTACGCGGAGAGCGCCGAGTTGCCGTCGGAGGAGTTGTTCAGGCTGCGCGACGGCGCCGACTTCGGCTGGCCGTACTGCTACTACGATCATTTTCTGGACCGCCGCGTGCTGGCGCCGGAATACGGCGGCGACGGCGAGGCGGAGGGAGACTGCGGCCGGTACGAGCGGCCGCTGGTGGCGTTCCCCGGCCACTGGGCGCCGCACGACATGCTGTTCTACACCGGCGATCAGTTCCCGGAGCGTTACCGGGACGGGGCGTTCGTCGCCTTTCACGGGTCCTGGAACCGCGCGCCGATGGAGCAGCAAGGCTATCAGGTGGCGTTCGCGCCGCGCCGCGACGGCGAGTTCACCGGCAAGTGGGAGACATTCGCCGGCGGGTTTGCCGCCGAGTCGCCGCTCGTGAGCCCCCAGGACGCCGCCCACCGTCCCGCCGGCATCGGCCAGGGGCCGGACGGCTCGGTCTACGTGACCGACGACGCCGGCGGCCGGGTCTGGCGGATAGTCTACCGGGGCATGTAACCCGCTGTGCGGGTTCCGCGCGGCCGGTCCGGCCGCCTTCGAGAAGTTCATGAACACGCACCACGCGCAGGGTGACGACGTGCGCGCGCAGCTCGACGCGGCGCTGCGCGAGCGAATCCTGATCCTCGACGGCGCCATGGGCACGATGATCCAGCGCCGCCGGCTGGGGGAGGGTGACTTCCGCGGCGAGCGGTTCGCCGGGCACGCGCGCGACCTGGCCGGCGACAACGACCTGCTGGTGCTGACGCGGCCGGAAGTCATCGCGGAGCTTCACGACGAGTACCTCGCGGCCGGCGCGGACATCATCGAAACCAACACGTTCAACGGCACGGCCATCGCCCAGGCGGACTACGGCCTGGAAGCGATCGTTTACGAGCTGAACCGCGACGCGGCGCGTCTCGCCCGGCAGGCTGCTGACCGGTGGACCGCGCGCACGCCGGACCGCCCGCGCTTCGTGGCCGGGGCGATCGGCCCGACGAACCGCACGCTCTCGATCTCGCCCGACGTCAACGACGCGACGTTCCGCGCGACCACCTTCGACGCGCTCCGCGATGCCTACGCGGAGCAGGCCCGCGGCCTGATCGACGGCGGCTGCGACCTGCTGATGATCGAGACGATCTTCGACACGCTGAACGCCAAGGCCGCAATCGTGGCCGTGCAGGAAGTGTCCGACGAGATGGAGGTCGAGCTGCCGCTGATGCTCTCCGTGACGATCACGGACCGCAGCGGGCGCACGCTCTCGGGCCAGACCATCGACGCGTTCTGGGTGTCGGTGGCGCACGCCCGACCGTTCTCCGTCGGCATCAACTGCGCGCTCGGCGCGCGCGAGATGCGGCCGTACCTGGCCGAGCTCGCGCGGGTAGCCGGCACGTGGATCAGCTGCTATCCGAACGCCGGCCTGCCCAACGCGTTCGGGGAGTACGACGAGCAGCCGGAGGAAACCGCCGGCCTGCTGCGGGAGTTCGCCACGAGCCGCATCGTGAACATCCTCGGCGGATGCTGCGGCACGACGCCGGACCACATCCGGACCATGGCGCGCGCCGTCGCCGGTGTTGCGCCGCGTGGCTACCCGGCCGCGGAGGCGTCCCGCGCCGCCGAGTACAGCGGGCTCGAGCGCCTCACCGTGCGGCCCGACAGCAATTTCCTGATGATCGGCGAGCGGACGAACGTGACCGGATCGCGCCGATTCGCCCGCCTCATCCGGGAGGAGGACTACGCCGCCGCGGCCGATGTTGCGCTGGAGCAGGTGCGCGGCGGCGCCAACATCGTCGACGTCAACATGGACGAGGGGATGCTCGATTCCGCGGCGTGCATGACGCGCTTCCTGCGGCTGGTCGCCACCGAGCCGGAGATTGCACGCGTGCCGCTGATGATCGACAGCTCCAGGTGGTCCGTCATCGAGGCCGGTCTCAAGTGCGTCCAGGGGAAGGGGATCGTCAACTCGATCAGCCTCAAGGAGGGCGAGGACGTCTTCCTCGAGCAGGCGCGCCTGGTCCGCCGTTACGGCGCCGGGATGGTCGTGATGGCGTTCGACGAGACCGGCCAGGCAGACACGATCGAGCGCAAGGTCGCGATCTGCGAGCGGGCGTACCGCCTGCTCACCACGCGCGCCGGCGTGGCGCCTGAGGACATCATCTTCGACCCGAACATCCTCGCCGTCGCGACCGGGCTGGAGGAGCACGCCGACTACGCCGTCAACTACATCGAGGCGACCCGGCTCATCAAGGCGGCCTGTCCGGGCGCAAAGGTCAGCGGCGGCGTCAGCAACCTGTCGTTCTCGTTCCGCGGCAACGACGTGGTGCGCGAGGCGATGCACGCCGCGTTCCTCTATCACGCGGTGCGCGCCGGCATGGACATGGGGATTGTCAACGCCGGCCAACTCGCCGTGTACGAGGACATACCGCCCGACTTGCTGACACATGTCGAGGATGTCATCTTCAACCGGCGCCCCGACGCCACGGAGCGGCTGGTGCGGTTTGCGGAAGGGGTGCGGGGCGAGGCGCGCGCACGGGAAGTCGACCTGACCTGGCGAGAGGGGGACGTCGGAGCCCGCCTGTCGCACGCCCTGGTGCATGGCATCGTGGACTTCATCGAGGCGGACGTGGAGGAGGCGCGGCAGCAGTCGGCCCGCCCGCTCGACGTCATCGAGGGGCCGCTGATGGACGGGATGAAGGTGGTCGGCGACCTGTTCGGCGCGGGCAAGATGTTCTTGCCGCAGGTGGTCAAGAGCGCCCGCGCGATGAAGAAGGCGGTGGCGTACCTGCAGCCGTACATGGAGGAGGAGCAGAGCGCCGGCTCGTCGCAGGGCAAGATCGTGATGGCCACGGTCAAGGGCGACGTTCATGACATCGGCAAGAACATCGTCGGCGTCGTGCTGCGCTGCAACAACTACGACGTGGTCGACCTGGGCGTAATGGCGCCATGCGACACCATCCTGCAGACCGCAGCCGACGAGGGCGCTGACCTCGTCGGACTGAGCGGGCTGATCACGCCGTCGCTCGACGAGATGGTGTACGTCGCGACAGAGATGACGCACCGCGGGATGCAGGTGCCGCTGCTGATCGGCGGCGCGACCACCTCGCGCCAGCACACGGCCGTCAAGATCGCCCCAGCGTATCCGGGGACGACGGTCCACGTGGCCGACGCTTCGCGCGTGATCGACGTGGTGTCCAGCCTGCTGAGCGCGGACCAGCGGCCCGGTTTCGATGCCGACAACCGCGCCGACCAGGCGCGGCTTCGGGAGCAGTACGCCGGGCGCGGCGCGCGGGCGATCGCGACGTACGACGCGGCGCGGGCCAATGCATTGCGCACGGACTGGGACGCGGCCGAGCTGCCGGCGCCGTCGTTCACGGGGCGCCGCGCGGTGGAGGTGGCGCTCGACGAGCTGACGCCGTACATCGACTGGACGTTCTTCTTCGCCGCCTGGGAGCTCAAGGGCCGCTTTCCGGCAATTCTCGACGACCCGGCGCAAGGTGCGGCGGCCCGCGAGCTGCACGAGCATGCGACGGCGCTGCTGGCGCAGATCGTCGCCGGACGCCGGCTCACCGCGCGCGGTGCGTACGGCTTCTGGCCGGCCAATGCCGAAGGGGACGACGTGGTGCTCTGCGACCCCGCCGCCGGCGCGGAGATTGTCCGGTTCAGCATGCTGCGGCAGCAGGAGTCGTTCGGCGGCGAGCGGCCCAACCGCTCACTGGCCGACTTCATCGCTCCGAGCGAATGCGGGCGGACCGACTACCTGGGGGCGTTCGCCGTCACCGCCGGCATCGGCGCCGACGACCTGGTGCAGGAATACGAGCGCGATCACGACGACTACCGGGCCATCATGGTCAAGGCGCTCGCCGACCGCCTGGCCGAGGCGTTCGCCGAGTACCTGCACACGCGCGTCCGCCTCGAGTGGGGCTACGCGTCCGGCGAGGCCCTTTCCAACGAGGATCTCATCGCTGAGCGCTACCGCGGCATCCGGCCGGCGTTCGGCTATCCCGCCTGTCCGGACCACAGCGAGAAGTTCAAGCTGTTCGAGCTGCTGGACGCCGAGTCGGCCGGTATCGCCCTGACCGAATCCGCGGCGATGCTGCCGGCCGCCAGCGTCAGCGGCCTGTACTTCGCGCATCCGGAAGCGCGCTACTTCACCGTGGGCCGGCTTGGCCGCGACCAGGTGGAGTCCTATGCGGCGCGCAAGGGCCTCGCCGTGGAGACCGTCGAGCGCTGGCTGGCGCCAAACCTCGCCTACGACCCTGCTACGGCGTCACGCACGACGGCCGCGGGCTAGTGCGCCGGTTTCTGCGCTGCAAGCTCCTTGATTGTCCGCGGTCCGTCCCGCCGATCTCGCGCGGGACTCAGTCCAGACATCCGCGGCGAACCGCTCTGCGTGCAAGGTGGCTCGACGCTGGAAATGGTAGCGAGGTCAGTCCGCTGCTTCGCGCTCGCCGTGCGGGCCTGGAGGTGGGAGTGATGAGCCGCCAGGGCGTGCCAACGGGCTACCTGGAATCGAACGCTTCAACTCCCGGCCGCCACGCTGGTAGGCATCGAGTTCGCTGGCGGTGAAGCCGATATCGGCGTCGACAATTTCGTCGCGCATGAAATCCTGGCGAGGATCTTTTGGCGTGATTCTTCGGTTCACCAGGCGCAAGGATAGCCGGTCTATCCACGAGCCGTTGTGGCGGCTAGCGCGTTCCAATAGCCACATGGTGAGGCGGTAGGCGCGCGCGCGCTTGCGGAAGGCGCGGTTGTCCGTTCTCATGCCGCTAGCTTGTCGATTCGGCAGGGGATACCCTTGAGGTGGGGAATGCCCTGTTCCCGGTCCAGAAAGTCCTCGTCGTCCGGACAGACCTGGGCGTCGGCGTAGTCCCAGGCGCCGGAAAGCTTGCCGACACCCTGGGGCATCTCCGGCTTCCACCAACCGTGGGGAACGCGGATGAGGTTTTCGGGCATATCGTCGCGGATATTGGCGCGGAGCTTGACGCTGCCGGTCTTGGAGCGCACGGCGACCCATTCATCCTGCTCCACTCCCCAACGTTGGGCAGTGGCGGCGCTGAGGTACATCTCCGGTTCGGGTTTGCGCCGCCGCAACTCCGGGATGTGGCGGTGTCCGGTCTGGAAGTACTCCTGTTCGCGCACGCCCGTGAACAGCGCGAGCGGAAATTCGGCGTTGGGCGGCGGCTCTTCACGGTAGTACGGCAGTGGATTGAAACCGAGGTCTTCGAGAATCGTGGAGTGCAGCTCCACCTTGCCGGTGGGGGTGGCGAAGCCGGTCTTCTCGTACTTCTTGAATTTTTCGGTGCCGGCGAAATAGACGTCGTAGCGCGCCGCGAATTCTTCGAATGTGAGGCCGGTGGCTTTCAGACGGTAGTTGTGGAATTCCTCGATGCTGGCCCAAGGGAATTGCTCCTGAAGGCCCAGCTGGATTGCAACCAGGCGCCAGAACTCGAAGGTGCTGCGGCATTCGCCCGGGGGCTGCATAGCCTGTTCCGAAGGCCGGACCTGCGCCATCCAGCCCCAGGCGTCGTGCAGCCAGGGCCGTTCCGTCCAGGCGTCGCCAGGAAGAATGTAGTCCGCGAGCTGGGCCGTGGGCGTCATGAATTGCTCATGCACGACTACAAGTTCCTGATTCATGATCGCCTTGTGAATGAGGTGCATGTTGGCGTAGCTCATTAACGCATTGTTGCCGAGCACGAAGAACGCCTTGACCGGATAGGGGTCCGCATGCGCCATGGCCTGGAACACCGCCGGGGGCACCGCCATGTAGCTGCCGGTAATGAGGTTGGCGTATTCGTGGCCCCAGACGCGGCGTGTGGGTTCCTTCAACGCGGCAGTGCCGCGATAGGTGAAGGCTGGATGGTGGTCTGCGCCGAGCTGCTTGGCGCGTTGGGCTCCCGACAACGCACCGTGCAGCTCGATCGCCGACTCCGGCACGATGTTCGGGTTGAAGCCCTGCAGGGTCTCGCCGCCGGGGACGTCCAGGTAGCCGCAGAGCGCCCGCAACGCGCAATGCAGACGGATGGCGGATGTGCTGTTGCGCTGCTGATCGGTTATGGGCGTCCAGGGGATGACGGAGGGTCCATTGGTGGCGTACGTCCGGGCGGCCTTGCGGATGAGCTCCGCATCGACGCCGGTGATCTTGGCTACGCGCTCGACGGGATATTCCCGAATCCGCTCCCGGAACGCCTCGAAGCCATGCGTCCAACGGGCGGCAAAGTCCTCATCGTGGAGCCCTTCCTCAAGAATCACGTTGAGCCAGCCGAGGCACATGGCCGCGTCCGTTCCGGCCTTCAGCGGCAGCCAGAGATCGGCGAGTTCGGCGTTCTCGCTGCGGCGCGGATCCAACACGATTAGTTTCGCCCCGCGCTTCTGTGCGCGGCGGATGTTGTTGTAGATGGGCGTCCAGCTATGGCGCCTCGGGTTGTGCCCGAACAGCACGATACAGTTGGTCTGCGTGTAATCTGGCCACGGGAACCAGCCGTAAGTCATGCGGTTGACGGCGGCGGTGTTCCCGGCGCACAGCGACACGCCGCTGATCCAGTTCGGCGAGCCGGCGAGGTTCATCACGCGCCGCCCCAAGCCGTAGTCCGTGCTCGTGTTCCACTGGCTGGTGGAAACTGCCCAGGCCTCCGGTCCGTGCCGTTCGATGATGCCGCGCAGGCGCTCGCCGATGTCGGCCATGGCGGTTTCCCAGGAGACGATCTGCCACTCGCCGGAGCCGCGCTCGCCGACCCGTTTGAGTGGCTCCAGGATGCGGTTCGGATGTGCGAATCCCTTGGGCGCGTAGATGCCCTTCATGCAGATGTTGTCCCGAAACAAGGGGTTTCGCGATGAGCGCACCTTCACGACGCGCCCTTCCTCGACTTGCGCCACCACCGAACAGGCGATGTCGCAACTCGCACAGATCACGCGCTTCTCTTCCACGGCGATCCTCCCGGGAGCTCACATGCTCCAATCGATGGTACGCCTGCCGCAAGCACAGGTCAACGAGTTCGAGAACCCCAGGCCATCGCAGGCGGCTGGCCAAGTGGCTCGGGGGATCGAGAACATCGAGTATGCCTGCGGCTTGACCGACCTACTGAAGGGGAGTTGCAACACCCACGCCTCGACGGGCGTCGACGTGTACAGGACTCGCGAGCCGCTTGGCGCGGCCGCGGGCATCACACCGCAATCAAGACTGCGGTTTCGCGCTGGCCCGGCGCTCATCGTGCAGCGCTTCCATTTCCTCCAGCGTCCGCGGCCAGTCGCGCTTGAGCAGGCGCGACAGGGCGCGGTCGGCGAGCAGCTTGCCGCCGGTCTGGCAGGCGGGGCAGTAGTTCGACTCGTTTCCGGCGTAGACGATGCGCTGGACGGGACCGTCGCAGGCAGGGCAGGGCTTGCCGTAGCGGCCGTGCACCGCCATCCCGGGCCGGAAGGCGGTGACCTTCTCCGGGAAGTCGTCGCCCGCTGCGCGCCGCAAGCGTGCGGTCCAGTCGATCAGCGTCTTCCGCGCGGCCTCGCGCAGGCGGGTAATCTCGGCGCTGGTCAGGCGCTGCGTCAGCGTGAGCGGCGACAGGCCGGCGGCGTGCAGGATCTCGTCGGAGTAGGCGTTTCCGATGCCGGAGAAGAGCCGCGAATCGGTCAGGCTGCGCTTCAGCGTGTGGTTCTCGCGCGTCAGCGCGTCGCGGAACGCGTCCGCGTCGGCCGCCAGCGGCTCGAGTCCGCCGCGGTCGTGGGCCTGCAAGCCGGCTTGACCCGCGGCAACGTGCAGCGCGGCG
This sequence comes from Acidobacteriota bacterium, assembly GCA_021296485.1. Lineage (GTDB taxonomy): Bacteria > Acidobacteriota > Vicinamibacteria > Vicinamibacterales > UBA8438 > JAAXGX01. The sequence goes on along the minus strand of JAGWAI010000008.1, from coordinate 3,536 downwards.
CGCTTGATGGAGCCGGCCTCGGTCATCAGCAGCGTGCCGCTTGAAAAGTCGAACGCCGCCAGGCCGAGCTTCTTCGGAATCGCCGCGCCGCGCTCGCGCCAGCGCAGCCGCCCGGCAATCATCAGGTGCAGGACCAGGAAGAGGCCGCCCGCCAGGCCGATGACGATGCGTTTGCCGAGCCGCGCGACGGATTCCACCGTCCGACCGGCGGCGTCGTCGAGCGGCGGCGCGACGGAACGCAGCACGAAGGGCCGCAGCAGCCGGATCCGCTCGATCCGCCGTCCGACGATGCGCGGCGCCAGGCACGCGACGTACACCTCGACGTCCGGCAATTCCGGCATGACCAAGTGTATGGCGCGGTCGCCGCGGCCGGCCTACCAGTCGTACGCCAGGGATCCGATGAAACTGGTGCCCGGGCTCGAGTAGCGATCGATGGCCGGGTCGTCCGCACGCCGCCCGCGGACGTTCCACCACTCGAAGTAGCGGGCGTTCGTGAGGTTGAGCAATCCGGCCCGCAGCGTGAGCGCAGAACCAAGCGACACGAAGCCCACCAGATCGGCCACTGCATGCGCATCGGGCGCATAGACGGCCGCCCCGGCCTCGGCCGTGTCCTTGGCTGCCGTGAACCGGACGGACAGCTCGCTGCCCCAGTTGCCCGACCCGGCCAGGTACTGCAAGCCGATCACCCCGTCGGTCGGCGCGATTTCCTCCAGCGGCTCGTCGTGTGAGACGTTCTCGCCGCTGATCGCCGCAAAGCTCCCGCGCAGCGTCACCCGCTCGCTCAGATGCGCTTCGGCGCGCACCTCGACGCCGCCGATATGCACTTCTTCCAGGTTTCGGGGCTGGAATTCCAGTATGCGGTCCATGGGATCCAGGGGCAGCGTGGTCAGCGCGATGAAATCGTCGAAGCGGTTGACGAAGCCCGTGACGCCGATGCTGATCCGGTCGAACGTGGTGCGCACGCCCAGCTCGATGTTGTCGCTGGTTTCCGGGCGGAGATTCGGATTCGGCAGGGTCCGGATGCCCACCGCCAGATTCGTGTAGCCGTTGTTGACCGCGCTGTACGGCGGCGCGCGGAACCCGCTGGCGTATTGCGCATGGACGGTGACAGCATCGCTCACGCGGACCGCGGCGCCCAGTTTCGGCGACAGCGCGCCGGCCGCGAAATCGACAGGCTCCGGGCTCATGGTCGCCAGGTAGATCGCATCGTGCTGGTCGGCGTCGGTCGTGAAGCGGTCGTAGCGCAGGCCCGGCGTGACGGTGACGCGGCCGGTCTGGACCTCGGCCTGCAGGAACGCGCCGGACTCCGTCACGTTGCTCTCTGGGAAGAACTTGGTGGGGTAGATGGGGCCCGGGCCCGCGGTGGGCGGCGGTCCCGGCGCGGCGTGGCGCGTTTCGACGTCCCGCAGCGTATCGAAACGGTCGCGCTTGTAGCTGCCGCCGAAGGTGAGCACGACGCCGCGGGAAGCGCGGCCGAGCGCCTTCCGGCCCTGCACCGAGCTGCCGATGGTCTGCTGTTCGAAGTCGAAGCTGCCCTGGCGTAGCTCGTCCGACGGTGGAGCGATCGGCCGCCCCCCGAACAGCGTTGTAACGGTCCGGGCGTCCTCGAGCTGTTGCGAGGTGTCGCTGCGGCTGCCGTGCACCATCCACGTCAGCAGGTCCAGCCCGGCCCGGGCCACCAGCGCCTGGTCGAGCGAGAGGCGCCAGCGCCGCTGCGTATCGACGGTATCGAGCTCGGCCGTATCGATGCGAATCGTCGGTCCGGGCGGCAGTCGGGGCACGCCCCGGATACCGGCGAAGAAGTCGCTGGAGGTGGTGCTGACCGATCCGAGCTGCGAGAATCCTTCGGTCTCCACCCGTGTTTCGTACGCCTCCCCGGACGCGCGCAGCCGGTTGCCGGGCGCTGCCGTGAAGGTGAGCTTGGCCAGGATCTGCGCGCCGCGCCGGCTTTGCGGATTCGCCGCCGTGCGCGTGTTGTCCTCGGTCTCCACGGTGCCACGGGTCTTGAACGCGTCGCCCCGGTTGACGCTGCCGAAGAACATGCCCTGCACGCGGTCGTTGCCGGCGGCCAGCGTGAGGTTGCCGCTCAGATCGTTCGCCCGGCCGTCCCACGTCGTCTTCCCGCCGATGTGAAGGCTGTCGCCCCGGAGGAAGTCGGCCGGGTCCTTGGTGACCAGCGACATGACCCCGCCGAGCGCGTCGCTGCCGTAGAGCGCCGAGTTGGCGCTGCGGACGATCTCGACCGATTTCAGCATGTCCGGATCCACGCCGGTCTGCGATATGCCGAGCAGCCTGAAGTCGAACTGCTCCGGCGTCTGCACGCCGTCGATCTGCGTCAGGACGCGGTTGCCGCCGATACCGCGGATGTTGATCCCGTTCAGTCCGAAGCGGGTGACCTCGTTCTCCGTGTAGACGCCCGGCTCGTACTTCACGAGGTCAGACAGGTTCTCGAGCAGCCGGTCCTGGATGACGGCGCTGTCGATGACAGTGGCGGTGCCCGCGATGTCCCGCACCGGCGACGGCCGCAGCGTGGCGGTTATGGTTACGGAATCGAGAAAGGTCAATCGCTCGGTGTCCGCATCCGGGTCGCCGGCGGGCTGCCCGGTTGATTGCTCGGGCTGCGCAGCCTCCTGGACTTGTGCGGCGGCTGCCTGCGGGGAGCTTGCCGCCAGCGCTGCCAGCCACAGCGCGACCGCAGTGATACGCAACGACGCAAACCGCGGCCGGCGTCCGTCAGTCAGTCCTGAGAGTCTCTTCATTCCGGAGTGGAGTGTACCAGCCCCCGTTCGAATGCAGCGGGGCCTTTCACCACGGGCTGCCAGGCCGCAGGCTGGTATGATGCTGCAGCGAGCGCATGGAATACCACATCCGCCAGTACGACCTGCAGCAGGGCGCTCTCGAAATCGAGTACATCGAGGAGTACTTCGGGGAGTTTCCGCGGCGCAAGACGTCGGCGGAGGTTATCGCGCGGCTCCGCGAGCGCGACCACCAGATCCTGATGGCGGAGGCGCCGCTGCCCGACGATCCGGCCACCGTCGTGCCCGTGGCCTACAAGGTATCGCATGAGCTGCATGCAAACGAGGCCGAGCCCAAACTCGCCGATCTGGTCGCGCGCTTGAAAGAGTGCATCGAGTTTGCCGGCCGCAAGGTGCTGTACAGCTGGATCGGGGGGACCCGGCGGGACTGGCGCGGCCAGGGGTTCTTCCGGGCGCTCACCGAGGAGCAGGAGGCCTGGGCGCACGACAACGGGTTCGACGAGATCGTCGTCAAGACCAAGAACCGCCTGTACGGCATGCGCGGCACGCTCGACCATCTGGAATTCAACGTGGTCAAGTTCGAGCCGCACGTCGCGGACAACCGCGAGGCCAAGGTATATCTCAGCAAGTCGCTCGGTCTCGAGGTGCTCGACCGGCATCGCAGCAACCGCTCGGTCGTCCGCTCCACGTAGAGCGTCCAGCCGACTCCCGTGGGTATCGAGCCTCTCCGGATCGACACGGTCGACGATCCCCGCCTGCGCGACTTCCGGAACATGTCCG
>JAGWAI010000090.1 GCA_021296485.1 Acidobacteriota bacterium | reverse complement strand
CGGGAGGCACGTTCGAAGACGGCGTACCTGCCGTCGTAACCAATCTTGCGGGAGAAACGGCCCTTGACTGCGATCACGCGGCCGGTCGGAACCTGGGTCGTTGCGCCGTCGTTGTACGCCTGGGCGAAGCTCGACGGCGCGATTTCGACGTCCAGGCGCTTCAGAGTCTCTGCGGCCAGCGCGGGCAGCGGCTTGGAAGGAATGGTCTTGCCGGAGACTGGCGACAGCACCGCACGGGCGTATACGCCGTAGCCGATTCTGACGAGCCGACCCTTCGCAGCCAGGCTGCGCAACCCTCGGCCAACCTGATCGTAGCCGCCAAGATCCGTGAAGTCCCTGCGCAGGAACACATTCGTTTTCTTGCGCGCCATCCGTTCCGCGATTCGCTTCTCCAGAGGCTTTCGGCTGCTACCCATGTTGGTCAGATCCTGCAAAAATACGACACTACCAAGCTGCAAACATACGACATACTGTGCAGAACGTCAACCGGGCGTGAAGATGACCTGATAGTGCAGATTCGCGATCCGCGCTGTATTCTGTCCGCAGTAGAACGACGACCGGACAGCAGTCACGAAGCGGCAAGAACCATGAACGTAGCGCCATCCGCGCGGGTTGTGTGTCGATCGGTCCGACAGTCGTTGCGCGCCTTCGCATGTGCCGTGATAGTCGCCCTGTTGGCAGGGGCGACCGGCGCCGCCGGGCAGCAGCAATCTGGCGCCGAGGCCGGCCGCGCGGGCGAGGTGCTCGCGCTGGAGCGGCGCATCGAAGACGCGGTGCTGCGGGCCGACGTCGCCTTTCTCGACGAGGTCTGCGCGAGCGACTTCACCTACACACACGGCGACGGGTGGACCACCGGCGGCGCGGTGCGCGGCGTCGACCACAGGGCGGATTGGCTCGCGTCCCTGGCCGGCCGCTACAGCCGGCGCGAAGTCGACTCGCAACAGGTCGAGCTGCACGGCGACGTCGCCATCACGATGGGGCGGGTGCGGGCGCGCAGCGGCCCGTTGGCCGAGGCGCCGCGGACTTTCAGCTTCTGGTACGTCCGCGTCTACGCGCTGCGCGACGGCCGCTGGCAGTACCTGTCGCACCGGACCGTGCACGGTCCCGTGTATGAAGATTGAGACCTTCGTCGCCTCCACGTCAGCGCGCGGTATACTGCGGAAGATGGCTATTGTCGTCAATATTCGGCAACAAGGAGTCTCAAGATGACGACCTCGAAACTTGTTGGCCTGCTGGGAATGGCCGCGGTCATGGCGGTTGCGGCGGCGCGGCCGGCGGCGGCTGAAGCGGTTCCGGAGGAGCCGACGTTCAGCAAGGACATCGCGCCGATCCTGCAGCGGAGCTGCCAGAAGTGCCACCGGCCGAACGCGCTGGCGCCGATGTCGCTCATCTCGTACGAAGAGGTGCGGCCCTGGGCGCGCGCCATCAAGAACCGTACGGGGCTGCGCGACAAGCCGGGCGTGATGCCGCCGTGGTACATCGAGCGCAACATCGGCATCCAGAAGTTCAAGGACGACTGGTCGCTGAGCGACGACGAGATCGCGACGATCGCGCGCTGGGTCGATCGCGGCGCGCCGCAAGGTGATCCGGCCGACATGCCGCCGCCCGTACCGTTCATCGATGTCAACGACTGGGAAATCGGCGAGCCCGACCTGGTCATCTCTTCGCCGCCTTTCGAGATGGAGGGCAACGCGCCGGACTGGTGGGGCAGCCTGGGCCAGACACCGACCGGCCTGACCGAGGACCGCTACGTCGCGGCCATCGAGTACAAGGAGCGTAATGACCTGGAGCGCGGGGTGCGTTCCGACACGGTGGGCGGCCTGTTCGTGGTGCACCATTCGACGCTCTACTCGATGGTGGAGGGCGACGAACCGGGCGACGCCCTGCTCTGGCCCGTCCATGAGGTCGGCCGCAACGCGGACGTCTTTGACGAGAACGCCGGGCGGATCCTGCGAGCTGATTCGATCCTGCTGTTTCCCTCGACGCACCTCCACGCGAACGGCACCGACACACGCGCACACATCGACGTAGCGTTCAAGTTCCATCCGAAGGGGTACGAGCCGGAGAAGGAGATGGAGCTGCTCTTCTTCGGCAACGGGCCCGATCTGGATATTCGCCCCATGGATTCGGACCAGCGGGCCGACGCCTACTTCACGCTGCCCGAGAACGCGAAGCTCAGCGTGTTCGAGCCCCACATGCACGCGCCGGGCGTGCGGATGTGCATGGAGGCGGCCTGGGGCACGTCGGTGCAGACCCTGAATTGCGCCGGCTACGACCACAATTGGGTGCGCGTCTACAAGTACGCGGACGACGCCGCGCCGCTGCTGCCGAAGGGGACGATTCTGCACCTGACCGGCTACTTCAACAACTCCCCGACCAATCCCAACGTGGTCGATCCGCGCAACTGGTCCGGCTCGGGCCATCGCTCGGTCGACAACATGTTCATCAACCTGATCCAGGCGATCTACCTGAACGACGAGGAGTTCGCCGCGGCGGTCGCGGAGCGCGAGGAGGCCATGGCGGCCGGCGGCGGGCCCGACATCGGCTGCCTGCTGTGCGGCGCCGGCGGCGAGGCGGACGAAACGACCGCCGGCGGCAACTGAGGGACGCGCGATGAGCGGCACCGTCGCGCGGATCGTGATTGTCACCGCGGCGCTGGCGGCGATTGCGTCGCCGCGGGCCACGTCAGCCCAGCAGGGCTACTCGTCCGGGCAGACGATTGCGCCCGCCTACGAGGGTTGGGAGCAGAACGACGACGGCTCCTTCAACCTGGTGTTCGGGTACATGAACCGGAACTGGGAGGAAGTGATCGACGTGCCGGTGGGCCCCGGCAACAACATCGAGCCCGGCGGCCCGGACCAGGGGCAGCCGACCCACTTCTACCCGCGGCGAAACCGCTTCGTGTTCCGCGTCCGGGTGCCGGCAGACTTCGGCGACAGAGAGCTGGTCTGGACGCTCACGACCAACGGCCAGACCGAGCGCGCCTACGCAACGCTGAAGCGCGATTACTTCATCGACGACCTGGTGATCCAGGCCAACTACGGCGCGGGCGGGGGCGGCGGGACCACGCCCGAGCTGCCGGAGAACCAGGCGCCGACGCTGGATATCGAGGGCGGCGGTACGCGCGCGGTGCGCGCCGGCGAGCCGCTGGAGCTGGTCGCGACCTCCACGGACGACGGCAAGCCGCGGGCACGGTCCATGCCCGCGTCGAGCCCGCGCCACCCGGGCCGCTTCACGACCGACACGGCCACCGGCCACCGCCTGTCCTGGTTCGTGTATCGCGGCGCGGGCGAGGTGGCGTTCGATCCACCGCAGATCAAGGTCTGGGAGGATACCCGGGATACCGGAGAATCGCCCTGGTCTCCGGGGTGGACAACGCCCCCGGCTCCCGCGGACGGTCGGTGGGTAGCCACGGCGACGTTCGCCGAGCCGGGCGACTACGTGCTGCGCGCGCTGGCGCATGACGGCGGACTGGCTACGGAGGCCGACGTCGCCGTCACCGTCACTCCCTGAGACGCCGGCCGGTCGGTCACGCCCCTTCCAGCGCCAGATCGCCCGGAGGGCCGCCGGGCTCGGGTGGGCGGCGGAGCATCCGCAGGCCGTTGAACGTGACCACCAGCGTCGCGCCCATGTCGGCCGCCACCGCCATCCAGAGCGTCGCCGCGCCGAACAACATGAAGGCCAGGAAGAGCGCCTTCGAGCCGAGCGCCAGGCTGACGTTCTCGATGATGACGGACCGCGCTCGCCGCGCGTGGTCCACCAGGAACGGAATCTTCCGCATGTCGGCCCGCAGCAGGACCACGTCCGCCGACTCGATCGCCACGTCCGTGGCGTTGCCGCCCATCGCGATGCCGACCGATGCGGCGAGCAGCGCCTGGCTGTCGTTGATGCCGTCGCCTACCATGCCGATCGGGCCGTTGCGCGCGGACAGCTCCCTGACGGCTTCCGCCTTGCCCTCCGGCAGCAGGTCCGCCCGCACATCGGACACGCCGACGCGCCCGGCGACGTTCCTTGCCGTCTCCGCGTTGTCTCCGGTGAGCAGCGCGGACCGCAGGCCGAGGGCGCGCAACTGCGACACGCTCTGCGGCGCTTCCGCACGGATCTGGTCGGTGATGGCGATGAGCGCCCAGACCTCGTCCCCGGCGCCGCAGACGACGACCGTCTCGCCGGGACGCTGCAGGTCGGCGGACACCTGCGGTAGCGGGCCACCGCCGATCTTTTCCCCTGCGAACCGCGTGCTGCCGACCCAGAACGTCTTACCGTCCACCACCGCCTCGGCGCCGCGCCCCTCGACGGCCGCGAAGTCGGTAGCCGCGGTCGGCTCGACGCCCCGGGCGCGGGCGTAGCGCACGATTGCGCGCGAGAGCGGATGCTCGCTGCGCATCTCGACGGCCAGCAGCCGCGCCAGCACCTCGGACTCGCTCCGCCCATCTACCGGGCGCACCTCGCGGACGTCCGGCTCGCCGCGGGTGACGACGCCGGTCTTGTCGAGCGCGACGGTGCGCAGGCGCGCCAGCCCTTCGAGGTGGGCGCCGCCCTTGATCAGCACTCCCTGCCGCGCCGCCGAGGTGATGGCGGCGGCAATGGTCACCGGCGTGGAGATCACGAGCGCGCACGGACACGAAATCAGGAGGATGAGCATTCCCTGATAGAACCAGTACTCCCAGCCTCCACCGGCCGCCAGCGGCGGCACGATCGCGACGGCGGCGGCCACCGCGAACATCAGCGGCGTGTAGTACAGCGCGAAGCGGTCGATGAAACGCTCCGACGACGCGCGGTGGTGGTGGCTCTCACCCACCATGCGGACGATGCGGGCCAGCGTCGTGTCCGAGGCGGGCCGCGTGGTGCGCAGCTCGATGACCCCGTGGCCGTTTATCGTCCCGGCGAACACCGGGTCGCCGGCGGCCTTCCAGGCCGGCACCGACTCGCCGGTAACCAGCGCCTGATCGACGTAGGAATTGCCGTCCGTGACCTCGCCGTCGCACGGGACCCGCTCCCCCGGCCGCACGCGCACCCGCGATCCGACTGCCACCCGGTCGACAGGCGTCCGGTGCTCGTGGTCGCCGTGCACCACCGCCGCGGTCGCCGGCGAGATGCGCAGCAGCGAGCCGATGGCCTTGCGGGCGCGCCGGGCGCTCC
>JAGWAI010000089.1:6144-11205 GCA_021296485.1 Acidobacteriota bacterium | reverse complement strand
GCGTCGGCGTACCTTGCGGCGACACCGCGCTTCTTCCTGTGGGGGTTGTCTCCGGTCGGCGTCTATCTGGTGGCAGCGGCTGCTACCCGACCGGACCACAGGAAGCTGGGCACAGCTCTGGTTGCGCCGAATGGGGGGCTGTTTGGGTGGCTGGCTCTCACGGGCTGAGTCCGGTCCGCCGAGGGCGTCGGCGGTCCGGTAGTTTCCCAATCAGATAAGGGGGTACAACGAGGGCAGCATGCCTGAACGCTCGCGGGTAAGTTTCCTACTATGAGTCACTTGCACGAGCCACGCGGCGACCATCGCAGTAGCGGCCAGCGCGGGCGACGTTGCGCACGAACGCGGGCGTGAGTGCATTCTCGGGGTGGTTACCCCGTGGGATAGGCCTTCGCGACCCATTCACGTATTCCATTTTTCACCTGCTTTCTGCCGCGATCGCCGATCGGCGGTCGCCATCGACATAGGCCGGCCACTCGTCCATGAGCCGCCGCCGGCTGATGGGCGGGCGGCCTACCTGGACGACTAGCGCGGGCAGGTGATCACGTTCCGCTGGCGACTAATCCTGGAAGCTAGCGGGCAACGCACGCAGTTCATCACCACGCTGCCGGTTTCCGGATGGTCCCGCCACGACCATCCGGAAGGTGAAGCGGCAACTGCGCCAGCGGTAGAAGCTCCAACGGAAACGTCTTATGCCGATGTGCTACCCCTCTGAGTTCATTGGCGGCACCTCGCACCCTAGTCCGCGCTGGTACATAGACGGTCGTCCTGATACGAGGGAACCGCTCCCGAACCATCTGAATCGGCGGGACCAGATCGGAATCGCCACTCACGAGCACCTGCCGCTCACAGCGTTGCCGATACGCATCGTCGAGCATGTGAATGGCGATGTTTACGTCCGTGCGCTTTTCCTCGGGAACGGTGAAGACGCCCGTACCGCGAGTGCGGTCGACGCAACCAGGGCAGGCACAGGTGACTTGCTTCCGCTTGAAACGCCCGTGAATTATCTCAACCAGAGGCAGCATCGCGAAGGCGCGAAGCAGCGCATCCTGGCGCTCGCGACTGGGACCGGGTTCGACTATCGCGGTGAAGTACTTGATCGCCTGGATGTTGTCGTGTGGGCGCAAGAACCTAAAGAGGCGCTCAAGGTCTAGCCACTTGTAGGGCGTGTCCTTGAGGACGCCGTAGTACAGGTTGAACCCATCTACGTACACAATCGTTCGTGGCGTCGGCGGGCACATTAGGCAAAAAAAAGGCGGCCATGTAGGCCGCCCAACCGGCCGAGGCCGGGGAGTCGTACGTGCCGTTACCCTAGCGGAGGCGTAGGTATGTCGTCAAGTAGGCAACGAACTTCAGTAGGATCAACCTTGCCGCGTAGAGGGGTTTATCGGCCGCCCACGCGCGGCCGCCGCGGGGACGCGGGGAAAGCGGGTCTACGGGGCCGGCTGTACCTCGACCGGGATCTCGGCGTCGAACAGCAGGCCGCGGTCCCAGTCCACGGTTGCCCAGCGCAGCAGCGTCGCGGCGTCGGGCGTGACCACCGCGTCGTGCGCGACGGCGCCGTTGACGACCACCCGGATCGGCTGCGACAGGTCGAACTGGTCGCCGGAAACGAGCAGCGTGAAGCGGCGCACGCCGCGCGTGGAGGCCTCCACCGTGTTGCCGCTACGCGCGAGCTCGACGCGTCCGGACGTCCGGCGGCGGGGGAAGGCGATGCGGGGCATGCTCGGCGGCGTCGCCGGGAAGCGCAGCGTCAGTTGCAGCGGGGCGCCGCCGCGCTGCAGTGTCACCGGCACGTCCTGGCCCGGCCGCACCTCGAGGATGACGGCGCGCGCCTGCTCGACCGTGCGCACCGTCGCGCCGCCCATCTCCAGGATGACGTCGTCGGGCTGCAGGCCCGCCTGCTCCGCCAGCGATTCGGATCCCACCTGCGCCAGCCGCAGGCCGGCCCCGTCGGGCAGCTCGGCGACCGCGTCGATGCCGAGCGGCGTGCGCGGGCCCGGCACGCTCACCAGGTTGTGCTCTTCCAGCGCGGCCTCGCCGCGCACGGGCCCGAGCTCGTCGATCACCAGCCAGTGGCTGCGGTTGAACTCGACGGCGCTCTCGGTCTCCCACGACAGCGCGTCCGGCAGCGGGCTGCGGACGGTGGCGGCGATGAACGCCTCGACGCGGGAAACCTCCGCATCCCACCAGCTCAGGTCGTGCCCGGCCTCGGCCTGCGGCCGGTACGCGACCTCCACCCCGGCGTCGGCGAACAGCCGCACGTACGGCTCGATCATGGCGGCCGGGTACAGGCGGTCGTTGGCGCCGTTGATGATGAACAGCGGCCTGCCGCGCAGGTTGACGACGTGCATCTGGCCGTCCACCTGGGTGCCCGGATGGCCGAGCACGGCGGGATGGCCGATGAACGCCAGGTAGGCGGCCCAGGGGGTGGCGGCCTTGAAGGCGAAGTAGTAGGCGCCGGTTGCGCCGTCGGACACCCCCAGCAGATGCACGCGGTTCTCGTCGATGTTGTAGCGACGCTTGATGTCCGCCAGCAGGCCGTCGACGTTCTCGATCTGGCTGCGCTGCCACCAGGGCGAGCCGTTCCAGGAGGCGGGGGCGACGACGATGGCGTCGTCGCGCACCCAGCGGTCCTCGCCGCGCCACCAGTCGTCGCCGGCCGGCAGCGGACGCATCACGCCGCCGTGCAGGTAGACGCGCAGCGGCAGCGGCGCGGCCGGGTCGTAGCCCGCCGGCACGTGCAGGATGTAGGGGTGCTCCACGCCGTCGCGGTTGCGGCGGCTGAGCGCCTGCCGGCCGGTGGGCGCCGGGGCGTACGGGCGGCCCGCCCGCAGCCGGGCGCGCACCTCGCCGGCATCCGCCCCGGCGGCCAGGATCGCCTCGACGGCGGCGGCCGTTTCCTGGTCCGTTTCAGCGGCCCAGAGCCGGGCGAACGCGGCGTCCAGCGCTTCATTCGCCGCGGCGGACGCGGGCAGGGCTCCGGCGGACCCGGCGACGAGCAGCGCGATCAGCGCACACGCCGGCGCCCCCGCGGGCGCTCGCAGCATTCCGTCAGTCCTGCTGCTGCGACGTCCTGCCGTTGCCGCCCAGGCCGTGGCGCGCCAGGAAGCTGTGGATCACCTGGTAGATCTCGATCGTCTCCGCGTCGGTGAACCCGCCGTGGCCGCCGCCCGGCACCGTGTGCAGCTCGTTGGTCACGCCGGCCTGGTCCAGCTTGTCCTTCAGCCGCGTCGCGTGCTCGTACGGCACGATCGGGTCGTTGTCGCCGTGGATCGTCAGGATCGGCGGCAGGCCGCTGCGCGCGTAGGTGAGCGGCGACACGCGGGCGGCCACTTCCTCGCGGTTCGGCAGGCTGCCGAGCCACTCGACGGCGTAGCCCTTGGTGTTGGGCCCGTCGAGCATGTCGACCACGTCGGTGATGCCGTACCAGTTGACGATGGCGGCTACGGTGGCCGGGTCGGCGGGGCGCGGCCCCGAGAATGCGCGCGCGAAGCACTGCCGGTCGTGGCCGGCCGACGACGGGATCATGCCGGTCGTCAGCGACAGGTGGCCGCCGGCCGACATCCCCGTGACGACGACGCGCGAGGCGTCGAAGCCGTACTCCTCGGCGTTGCCGGCGATCCACCGCAGGGCGCACAGGCCGTCCTCCACGGCGGCCGGCGCCAGCGCCACGTTGGCCAGGCGGTAGCTGATATTGACCACGGCGAAGCCCATCTCGAGGTACGGCAGCAGGCGCATCGTGTAGGTGGCCCGGTCGCCGATCACCCATCCGCCGCCGTGGATCATCAACAGTACGGGCGCCGGGGCGGCCGGGTTGAGCGGCGCGTAGACGTCGAGCTTGTTCTCGACGCCGCTCGCCGTGTGGTACGTCACGTTCGGCACCACGCGGTAGTGGTTGTCAATCGTGGCGAGGAAGGTCCCGACCTCGCCCAGCTGGGCGCGGGCCGGTGCGGGGGCGGCGACCGTCAAGACCGCCGCGGCGAGCGCGGCACAGGCGATGGATCGTCCGGGCATCGTGACTCCTGACTGTGGATGAGCGGGCAGTATTGGTAAACCGGATTCGAGCTGCACTAGTATAGGCGGAAGAGGCTGGCAAACTGTGGCAAAAGCCCCGCTGCGCAACCGCTCTTCCGCGTTGGCCGGCCCGCTCCTGACGCTGGCCCTGGCGGCGGTCCTGTGGGCCGCGCTGCCGGCCGCACCCGCGGCGGGTGAGGACGAGTTGACCCCGGTGCTCGTCGAGCTGTTCACCTCGCAGGGCTGCTCGTCGTGTCCCCCGGCCGACGACCTGCTGCGCACCCTGGAGCGCAACCAGCCGGTGGCCGGCGCCCTGATCATCCCGCTCAGCGAGCACGTCGACTACTGGAACCGGCTCGGTTGGCGCGATCCGTACTCGTCGCGGCGCTTCAGCGAGCGGCAGCGCGAGTACGCCGAGAGCATCGGCATCGACGCGCTGTACACCCCGATGATGGTGATTGACGGCGATACGGCCATCATCGGCAGCCGGCCGATCACCGCGCGCGAAGCGGTAGTCGAGGCGCGCAAGGCGCCCAAGGCGCGGCTGGCCGTCGAGGCGGCCGTTCCGGCCGGCGGCTCGGACGTGCACGTGACCGGCGTCATCACGGAGCTGCCGCCCGCAGAGGCCCAGGCCGAGGTTTGGGTGGCGGTCACCGAGAGCGGCATGAGCACGGACGTGAAGCGCGGCGAGAACGCCGACAAGACGCTGACGCACACCGGCGTGGTCCGCAGCCTCACGTGGCTCGGCTCGCTGCCGCGCAAGGCGCCCGACGCGTGGCCCGTGGACGCCCGCGTGAAGCTGGGCCGATCCTGGCGCCACGAGCACCTGCGCGTGGTCGTCTTCGTGCAGGCCGGGGCCGGCGGCGCCATATTGGGCGCGACATCGGTACGCCTTTCCTCATAGGAACTATCGACCGGCGATGCATCCCCGCTGGACTGCGTTGCTCGTTGGTCACGGGCTCATCCGCCCGCTCCCGCCTCGCGCCTTGCCAGCGGGGCGCCTCCCCGGTCACGTTCCTCCAGCGGGATTGCCAGGAACCACCACGC
>JAGWAI010000089.1:946-6092 GCA_021296485.1 Acidobacteriota bacterium | reverse complement strand
GAAGCGGCATCCGCTGATTGCGTCGGAGGACTGGTGGGCGATCTGGCTCGCCGGGGGGCTCATCCTGCTCGTCGCGGTGGGCGCCGTGGGCGGCGTGCCGCGCGTCGGGCGCTGGGCCGCGTCGCCGGCTGAAGCCTTTGCCGGGCGCACGGCCGGGCTGCTGGCGCTCGGGCTCGGCCTGGGCGGGCTGGCCACCGCCGCAGTGCAGGTGCTGACGCAGGACGGCCGGCGCTTCGCCGCCGGCTTCGCGCCGGTCTTCCTGCTGGCCGTGCTCGCCTATGCGGCCGCCGGCCAGGCCGCGGTGCGCGCCGCCGGCTTCGGCTACGCCTTCTGGGCGCTCGCCCTCGGGCTGCTCATCGCCAACACCGTCGGCACACCGTCGTGGATCCGGCCGGCGCTGCGCAGCGAGCTGTACATCAAGACGGGGCTGGTGCTGCTCGGCGCCGAGGTGCTGTTCGGCAACGTGCTGCGGCTGGGCGTCCCCGGGCTGTTCGTCGCCTGGATGGTAACGCCGACAGTGCTCATCTTCATGTACCTCTTCGGCACGCGCGTACTGAAGATGACCAGCCGCGCGCTGGTGATCGTCATCGCCGCCGCCACGTCGGTGTGCGGCGTCTCGGCAGCCATCGCCGTGGCCGCGGCAGCGCGCGCGCGCAAGGAGGAGCTGACCCTGGCGGTCGGCATGTCGCTCATCTTCACCGTGCTGATGATGGTGCTGATGCCGCTCGGCATCCGCGCCGTAGGCATGGACATGGTGGTCGGCGCCGCCTGGATCGGCGGCACGGTGGACGCCACCGGCGCGGTCGTGGCGGCCGGCGCGCTGCTCGGCAGCCAGGCGGAGCAGATCGCCGCCATAGTAAAGATGATCCAGAACAGCCTGATCGGCCTCGTCGCCTTTCTGGTGGCGGTGTTCTGGGTGACGCGCGTGGAGGCCGGCGACGGCGGGTCGCGGCCGGGCGCGGGCGAGATCTGGCGGCGTTTCCCGAAGTTCATCCTCGGCTTCGTGGCCGCCTCGCTGCTGTTCTCGTTCGTGCTGACGCCGGCGCTCGGCGGCGGGCGGGTAGACGCCATCCTGGACCTGACCTCGGACCTGCGCGGCTGGCTGTTCTGCCTGGCGTTCGCCAGCATCGGCCTCGACTCGCGGCTGGGCGAGCTGGCGCGGCGCGCCGGCGGCGGACGTCCCATCCAGTTGTACCTGACCGGCCAGACGTTCAACCTGGTGCTGACGCTGCTGGCCGCCTACCTCGCATTCGGCGGCGTGCTGTTCGATCCGATTGAAATCGACGGCGGCCAGGCGCGCGCCGGCACGGCCATCGAGCACAACCTGGCCACCGGCCGCGACGCCA
Organism: Acidobacteriota bacterium; assembly: GCA_021296485.1. Taxonomy (GTDB): domain Bacteria; phylum Acidobacteriota; class Vicinamibacteria; order Vicinamibacterales; family UBA8438; genus JAAXGX01. The sequence continues at coordinate 4,746 of JAGWAI010000089.1, read as the reverse complement.
CCGCCCTGTTCCACACCGACCTGGAAGACTGGCCCCCATCCGCCCTCGCGTCCACATCTCATTTGACACATTCCAATTGACACATAGCTCTTGACGGCGTACCGTAGACACATGGAAGGGGCGCGCAAGGTGCAGGTCACGCTCGACGCCCGGCAGTACGCCGCCCTGTCACGAATTTCCCGCAAGGACGGCAGAAAACTGGCGGCCGTTGTGCGGGAGGCGGTAGAGAAGTACTGCGTCGAGCCGGAGGCCCGGCAGCGGCGACTGGATGCCATCGAGACGCTGTACGCCATGGATCCGTTGCCCGTACCGGCGTCGATGGAACACTGGAACCGCGAGTACAGCGGCCTGAAGACCGGCCTCGCAACGGGCTGCGCCCACGACGCGGGGCTCGGCCGTGACGGGAGCGACGATGAGCGGCCGTGAGTCGCTCTTCGTCGATGCCAATATCTTCATGTACCTGGCGGGCCGCGACGCAGCGCTCCGGGAGCGGTGCCGGAGCGCCCTGCGGGCGGCGGCGGAACGGGATATTGCGCTCGTGACCAGCGCCGAGGTGCTGCAGGAAGTCCTCCACCGCTACGCGTCTCTCGGTCGTCCCGAATACGCCCGGGCCGTCTACAGCGCGGCAACCGACATCTGCGCGGAAATCCTTCCGATTACGGAGCGGCAGACGGCGCGCGCTCTGGATCTCGTGGAGCGTTTTCCGCACGTGCCGGCGCGCGATGCCCTCCACGCGGCAACCATGGAAGAACGGGGCATCGAGCGGATCCTGTCGGCCGACCGGCACTTCGATGCGCTCGACACGGTCACCCGTGTCGATCCGGCCGCCTCCGGCAGTCCGCGGTGAAACCCCGCGTCGCACCGAGACTGGCCAGGGCGCTACTGGCCGGTGCGGCGGCGGCGGAAGTACTCCACCTGGAATTCGCGGACGTTGCGGTTGTGCTCGCGCAGGGTATTGGCGAAGGCGTGGGTGCCGTCGTTGCGGCTGACGAAGTAGAGGTAGCTCACGTCGGCCGGCGCGACGACCGCGGCCAGGGCAGCGCGTCCCGGGGCGGCGATCGGTCCGGGCGGCAGCCCGCCGTAGACGTAGGTGTTGTACGGCGAGTCGTGCCTGAGGTTGGCGCGCGTCAGGTTGCCGTCGTACAGGCCGTCTCGGCGCAGCGCGTAGATCACGGTCGGGTCGGTCTGCAGCAGCATGCCGATGCGAAGCCGGTTGGCGAACACGGCCGACACCAGCGCGTGCTCGTCCGCGCTGCCGGTCTCCCGTTCGATCAGCGACGCCAGCGTGACCGTCTCGCGGACGGTCAGGCCGCGGCGGCCGGCCGCGGCGCGGATGTCGGCGTCGAACGCCCGCCGGAATTCGGCCACCATCGCCCGCACGAGGTCGCCGGCGGTCGCGTCGCGCGGCAACGCGTAGGTGTCGGGAAACAGATATCCCTCGAGGTCCGCCGCCTCGCCGTCGAGGTCGGCGACGAGCGCGACCTCCCGCGCCGCCGCCGCGAACGCGTCGCGCGTGCCGAAGCCGGCGGACTCGAAGATGTCCGCCATCTCGGCGATGATCAGGCCTTCGGGGAACGTGATCGGCCGCAGGTGGACGCGGCCGCTGGCGATGACGTCGACAACGTCCATTGCCGACAGCGGGCGGTCGAAGCGGTACTCGCCCGCCTGGAGCTCGCGGCCGCGGCCGTCGCGCCAGACGGCGGCGCGGAAGGTGAGCTCGTCGCGCACCACGCCGGCGGCGGCCAGGCGGCGGCCGATGGCGCGGGTCGCGTCGCCCGCCTCGATGTCGACGAACACGTCCGGCGCGGCGTAGCCGCGGTGCGGCTCGTCGAGACGGCGGCCCAGCTCGCGGACCGCCAGCGCCGCCCCGATGGCGGCGGCGACCGCCAGTACGCTGGCGAGCAGCAACAGGCGGCGCAGCAGCATCAGCCGTCGTCCCCCGGTTCGCCCGCTGCCGCCGGGCCGGCGTCGAGATGTTCCTGGAGGATGACCGCGGCCGCCGCGGCGTCCAGACGCCGCCGCCGCCGCCGCCAGTCCTTCTCGCGCAGCGCCAGCCGGCTTTCTGCCTCGCGGCTCGTCAGGCGTTCGTCCTGCAGCCTGACCGGCAGCGCCGTCCGGCGCCGGAGCGCCGCGACGAAAGCCTCCACCCGCGCGGTCTGCTCGTGGGCGCCGCCGTCGAGCGCCAGCGGCCAGCCGACCACGATCGCGGCCAGGCCATCCTCCTCGGCGGCAAGCCGTTCGATTACCTGTGCCACCGCCGCCACGCGGGCCGCGAGCCCGCCGGCCGGCGCGAGCGTGTCGAGCGGCGTGGCCAGGGTGCCGGAGGGGTCGCTGAGCGCCAGGCCTATGCGGCGCTCTCCCAGATCGATGCCGAGCGTGCGCGCCCCGGGGGCCGGGGCCGAAACCGCGCGGGCGCCGGGCGCATGCAGCGGAGCGTTGACCACGGACTCCTAGCGTAATCGCGGCTGGCGGGTCTGTCCATCGATACGCTAGAATGCTGATCAGCATGCGCGCCCGCACGCGTCTCATCGTCCTGCTCGCCACGGTGCCGCTGGTCGCCTTCACGCTGGTCGGCGGCTGGCTCGGCGGGGTGGTGGCCCGCGAGGACGCGTACCGCCATCTGCGCATCTTCGAGGACGTCGTCTCGCTCATCAGCGAGAACTACGTGGAGGACGCCGACCTCGACCAGGTAATGGACGGGGCGCTCAGCGGCCTGGCCGGTGGACTCGACACCGACAGCGCCTTCCTCTCCGCGGAGAGCGTGGCACGCCTGGAGAGCGGCGCGACGGCCGGACCGGCCGGCATCGGCGTGGAGACCGTCGCGCGCTACTACACGCAGATCGTGGGCGTGCGGGACCGCTCCCCCGCGGACCGCGCGGGGCTGCGGCCGGGCGACTACATTCGGGCCATCAACGACGAGCCCACCCGCCGCCTGTCCGGGGTCGACGGCGTGGCGCGGCTGCGCGGCGAGCCGGGCACCACGGTGCGCCTGTCGCTGCTGCGCGGCAACACCAGCGAGCCGTACGACGTCGACCTGGTGCGCGAGCTGCCGTCCGGACCGGACGTCAGCCACCGCATGCTGACCGCCGACATCGGCTACCTGCGCGTGGCCGCCCTCAACGAGGGCGCCGCCGAGGCGATCGAGCGCGCGGCCGGGGCGCTGGCCGGCGACGGGGCGACGCAGCTCGTCATCGACGTCCGCAACTGCGCCGCCGGTTCGTTCGACGAAGGGATTGCGGCGGCCCGGCTGTTCGTCGCCGATGGCGCGCTGCTGCAGCGCGAGGAGACCGGCGGCCAGCAGATCACTATCGAAGCGACCGCCGGCGGCGACGCCATCGACACCCCGATCCTGCTGCTCACGAACTACGGCACGGCGGGCGGCGCCGAGCTGTTCGCGGCCGGCCTGACCGGCGCCGGACGCGCCGAGTCGGTGGGCCAGCGGACCGCCGGGCGCGTCAGCCTGCAGAAGCTCATTCCGCTGCCGGACGGCAGTGGACTGTGGCTGTCGTGGGCGCGTTACCTGCAAGCCTCGGGCGACGACCTGCACCGCACGGGCGTCGAGCCGGCCGTGGAGGTAGAGCTGCCCTCAATCGAGCTCGGCGAGCCGTGGCCGCCCGGCGACCCGATCCTCGATCGGGCCCTCGAACACCTCCAGGCCGAAGCCGCGCCTGCGGCTGCGGCTGCCTGACGATTCCGCGCGCGGCGGTAAAGGGGTCCCCGCTAGCAGCCGCCGGGGGTTTGGGGCGCAGCCCCAAGCAGGACAAGGGCCGGCACCCGGGACAACGGCGAAGTAAGGAAGG
>JAGWAI010000089.1:469-904 GCA_021296485.1 Acidobacteriota bacterium | reverse complement strand
CGGCGGCAGCGGCGCGGGGCAACGGGGTCCCCGCTAGCAGCCGCCGGGGGTTTGGGGCGCAGCCCCAAGGGGATAACGATGAAGCGGGTTGCGTGTCTGGCGGCGGTGACGATGCTCGGCGTGGGGCTGGCGGCGGTGTCCAACGAGGCGCAGCAGGCCCGCCACCGTATCCGTCCGCTCGCGCTGACGGACAATCTGCACGTGCTCACGTCGGACCCGGCCGAGCAGGGCATGCGCACGGGCGGCAACACCGCGGTCTTCCTGACGTCCGACGGGGTCGTCCTGGTGGACACCAAGTACCAGGGCTACGGCCCGGACATCCTTGCCGAGGTCCGCAAGATCACCGACAAGCCGGTGACGACGATCATCAACACCCACACGCACTACGACCACAGCGGCGCGAATCCCGAATTTCCCGACACCGTCAACTTCGTC
>JAGWAI010000089.1:0-455 GCA_021296485.1 Acidobacteriota bacterium | reverse complement strand
CCGACTGCGACGACGGCATGGGCTACGAGGGCGGCTCAATCAAGAACTGCGAGCGGTTCCAGGGCGAGAACCGCAAGTTCCTGCCCGACACGACCTTCTCGACGCGGCACACGCTGTTCAGCGGCGCCGACCAGATCGACCTCTACTACTTCGGCCGCGGCCACACGGACGGCGACACGTTCGTCGTGTTCAAGGACGCGCGCACGGTGCACACGGGAGACCTGTTTGCCCGCAAGAGACTGCCGTTCGTCGACGCCGACAACGCGAACGGCAGCGCCACCGAGTTCGGCGCAACGCTGCGGAAGGCGGTCGACGGCATCCCGGACGTCGATACCGTCATCGCCGGCCACGCCGACGAGCCGCACGTCTGGCAGGACCTCGTCGACTTCGCCGGCTTCTACAACGACCTGCTGATGCAGACGCAGCAGGGACGGGCGGCCGGCCGCAGTGCCGCC
>JAGWAI010000007.1 GCA_021296485.1 Acidobacteriota bacterium | reverse complement strand
GCTGGCGAGCCTGGCCGCCCGGGAATCGGAAGTCGTGGCGCCGATGCACCTCGACGAGTTCGGATCTCGCGCAGACCCGAGGAGTAGGTTCGACCACGATCTCGCCGACACGATGGCAGGCTACCTGGACGACCCCGAGCCGCGGGTGGTCGTGGCCGCCGCCGCCGTTCTGGCCCGCTCACCGCGCGAGAACGACGTGGCCCGTGCAGAGTCGACGTTTCATGGATTGATCGAGGACCAGCGCGACACGGCAGCGCGCGGCAGGATCGAGGCCGCGCCGGAACCCGCGATTCCGGGTTCTGCTCGTACCGTTGTTGCACGACCATCGTGTCGACGTGGTGCTCGAAGCCATCAGGAGCGCGCGCGATCTCGGCGTCTCGGACGGGCTGTTCCTGCCCGGCCTGATATCGAGACTCGGTCACCGCACCTTGAAGCAGGCGGCGCGGGAGACTCTGGTCGCCTTCGGTGACGAGGTCGTTCCCGCCCTGCGCTACGCGCTGGAGAACCCGCACGAGCAGACCTGGGTGAAGCGGCATATCCCTTCCACCCTGGCCCTCCTGCCCACGCAGGCGTCCATGGACGCGCTCACCGCCAGCATCGACAGCCCGGACGGATTCCTGCGCTACAAGATAGTCGCCGCGATGGAGTCCATCCGGCGCGACAACACCGGCCTGCCGCCTCCGCGCGCGGCCGTCGAGGCACGCCTCATGCGTGAGTCCGCGCGCTATTGCGAAGCCCTGACGCTCCGACAGAATCTGCTCGATCACGCACCCGCTGCTCGCGGCACCCTCGTGGAACGCGCACTTGGGGAGCGGCTGGAGCGAACCCTCGATCGAATCTACCGCCTCATGGGAGTGCTGCATGAAGTCGACGACATCGCTGCGGCCCGACAGGCAATCGAGCACAGTGAAGGCAAGCGTCGCGCCCATGCCATCGAATACCTCGACAACCTGCTGCAGGGGAACGTGCGCAAGCGCATAATGCCCCTTATCGACGAGACGCCGCTGCCGGCCAGGATCGACCACGCCAATCTTGCGCTGCGGACGAGGCGTCGCGACCTGTACGATACGCTGGCGCAGTTGGTATACGACGCCGACCCAGTGATCGCCGCCGCCGCCATTCACTTCGTCTCCACTCGGACGCCGGGTAGGCTGACCGACGATCTGCAGTGGGTGAGCGTTCACCGATCCAGCACCGATCCGCGCGTCAGCGACACCGCAGCGTGGGCGCTGGCGTGTGGAACCGCAATCGACGCCCGTGCCGCGGCCGGTCACGGCCTCCCGACGGTGGAACTGGTCGAGCGGCTCAGGCGTGTTCCAATCTTCCAGTTCGTATCGGTCGACAACCTGTTCCGGGCAATCGAGTCCAGTCGGGAGATCCGCTACGCGGCAGGGCATGCCATAGGAACGGAAGGTACGACGGAAGCGGTCGACCTCCTCATCGAGGGCTCCGTCGGTTACTCGACCGCGGCCGGCGGACGTGGCGACCTGGCGGCGCCCGACATCCTCGGTCTGGAGGAAGTCCTTCAGGGAGCGCCCTCCACGCGGCGGACCTGGGCGCACGAACCATCCGTATGTCTTCGCATCGAGGCGAGCGAGTTCATGGCGATGGTCTCCGACGACATACTGCTGGCGCAGGGGTTGTTCCGTCTGCTGCTGTCGACCAACGGCACAGAGGCTCGCCACAGTCCAGCCCATCGACCGGCGGTGAACATCCCGCGGGCCGTGCTCCAGCCGGTCGACAAGGCGATGCTCCTTCGACACCATCCCCTGTTGACGCACGCAGCCCCATCCGAACTCGTCGCACTCGTGAACGCCGCCACCGAGTTGTCGGTCTGGGAGGGAGAAACGCTGTTTCGAAGCGAGGACGCCGCCTCCCTGCACCTGGTGATCGAGGGCGTCGTTCAACTCGAATCCAACGGCGGCGCGCCGCTGGTGGCCGGACCGGGGGCGACACTACTGGTGGCCGAGACACTTGCCGGCGTGCCGGCAGGGTGTCGCGCTTCGGTCGTCCGGGCGTGTCGTATCCTCCGGGCGGAGCGGAACACAGTGTTCCAGGTGTTGTGCCACCGTATGGATCTGCTGCAGGATCTGTTCAGCGGCGCGCTCGCGATGGGCAGGTCGGCACCACGACAGGACATGCAGACCGACTCCGCCGGCATTGTCGAAGCGGTGACGTCCTGACGCCCGGAAAGATGACGCAAAACCGCCACGCCGCCGGGCCTGCGACCGTTGGCGCAATCATGGAGGTCGGCTGTGCGAGTACTTCACGGATCGCTGGCCCTCGCAATCGGGTCGCTCTGCCTGGGACTCGTCCTCTCCGCACAGGATGCGCCGAGCCCGGTGCTCTCCCCGGAGGCGATGGAGGAGTTCCTTCTCAACGCCGAACTGTCGGATATCCGCGATGTGGGAGAAGGTATCACCGGGACGAGGCGGGCTGTCGGGTCGGACGGCCGATTCACGCACGACGTGCACATCCAGACCGTCGACATCCGGCGGTCGGCTTTTGCTGTCGACGGTGGTAGGGTCGAGCGCAACTTCAGGGACAGCTATGCCTACAACATCGCCGCGTATCGGCTGGCCGTGCTCCTGGGCATCGACAGCGTGCCGATGTCGGTCTTCCGGATCGTGAGGGGCGAAAGGGCCGCGGTCACATGGTGGGTCGATGACGTCGCCATGACCGAGAGGGAACGGACCGCACAGCGAACCTACGGACCGAACCCGGGGCAGACCGTCCAGCAGTTCTACACGATGTACGTGTTCGACGAGCTCATCCAGAATCGGGACCGCAACCAGGGCAACATGCTCTGGACGAGCGACTGGAAGATGTGGCTCATCGATCATACGCGCGCGTTTCGTCCTCAGGTCGAGATCACGGAACCGGTGCGGTTGACTCGAATCCGCCGGGGCCTGCTCGAGACCCTGCGCCGCCTGACGCCGCAGGCGCTCGAGGCCGCGGCGGGGGACTACCTCACGGGATCGCAGCGTTCGAGGGTGTTGGAGAGGAGGGACCTTCTGGTGCGGCACTTCGACGAACGGATCGGCAGGCTCGGCGAGAGCCGCGTGCTCATCGACGACTAGGAGTCTGCGCCGCAGAACGGCGTAGACTCCTAGTCGTCCTAGTCAGGCCCGGTTGGGCGGCAATCGGAGCCGCAGGCGACGATTGTCGGGTAGGCCTGCAAGTGGTGGAAAAGCGGCCGTTCCCTTCGGCCTCTGATTTCCGACCGCTCGACAACGATCCGGATGGAGGTTGCTCATGCGTGTGCCTCGCAGACCATTGGCCCTCTTCGCAGCGTTGTTTCTCTACGCCGGTGCGGTTCACGCCCGGCAGGCGCCGGCGCCACCGATCTCTCCCGAGGCGATGGAGGCGTTCCTTCTGAACGCGGAACTGTCGGACATCCGGGGCGCCGGTGCAGGCGTGACCGATTCCTTGCGCGCCACCGCATCGGATGGCCGGCTGACGCACGACGTACACATCCAAGCCGTCGACGACCGCCGGTCGGGCATCATCGTCGCCGGCCGGGCGGAACTGAACTTCAGGGACTCCTACAACTACAACATCGCGGCATATCGCCTGGCGGTGCTTCTCGGCATGGACAGCGTTCCGATGTCCGTCCGGCGCGCGGTCCGGGGCGTGCCCGCCGCCGTCACGTGGTGGGTCGACGATGTTGCCATGACCGAGCGCGAGAGATTCGAGCAGAGTACGCTCGGACCGAACCCGGCGGTGACGGCCCAGCAGTTCTACGGCATGTACGTGTTCGACGAGCTCATCCAGAACCGTGACCGCAATCGGGGCAATGCACTGTGGACGAGCGACTGGAAGCTCTGGCTGATCGACCATACGCGGGCCTTTCGCCCCGACGTCGAGCTGACGAGACCCGAGAGGTTGAGCCGAATCGGCCGCGATCTGCTCGAGGGCCTGCGCCAATTGACCCCGGAAGCACTCGACGCCGCAATGGACGGGGTGCTCGACCGGCCGCTACGGTCGGCCGTGATACAGAGGCGCGACCTGTTGGTACAGCACTTCGACGAGAGAATCGCGAGACTCGGCGAAGCGGCCGTGGTCATCGATCCTTGAGCGCCACCATGCTCGCGGTTCGAGAACGGTGCGGTTTGCAGGTTCGCGCCGTTCTCCGGGCCCTGGGCGTATACTCCTGCAGGACACTCACGACAGCGAATGGAGACAGAATCGATGCATGGGATCAAGGTCAGAAACGTTGCAATTCTCGCGTGCATCGGGCTGGCAGTGTCATTTCCGACATTCGCTGTCGAATCGCAGCAGGAACAGGACGCGCAGCCGGATCTGCAACAGGCCGTCGAACTCATCGAAGATGGTGACTTCGCGGCGGCTGCCACCATTCTCGAAGCGCTCACGACCGATCCCGTCGACGACGAGCTTGAGTTGTCCGACGCACGCGACATGGTCCTGGCGTACCTCTATCTGGGAATCGCGCGCCTGTACCTGGCCGATGACAACGATGCCCGCGAGGCGTTCCAGGACGCGCAGCGGCTGGATCCCGCGTATCAACCGGAAGTGGCCGAGGTGCCCAGACGTGTGCTGGACGTCTGGCAGGAAGTGCGTGATCTCGGTGCAGTGGTCGTGATCACCGCGCCCGACGGTGCGGCGGTCTACGTGGATGGCGAGATGCAGGGGTATTCACCGGTAGACGTGGCCCTGCTGCCGCCAGGCGAGTACCGCATTTTGGTCACGAACGACGGGTATATCGAAAGCAGCCGCGTCGTGTCCGTGACCCCGGGCAGTGACGAGACTCTGCGCTTCGAGTTGGCGCGGGCGGATGTCGGACCAGGAGCCGTCGAAGACTCGGGCCTGCGTATCGTCGTGCTCGAGGGCGAGGACAGCCTCAACATCATCGGGCAGGGAACGGCCGTGCCCGTGGTTGTGGAGGTGCGCGACCGCAACGACCTTCCGGTGTCCGGGGCCACCGTGCTGTTCGTGCTCCGGGAGGGAAGCATGGCCATGCTCAACGGCGGACCGCAGCCGGTCGCTTCGACCACGAATGCCCTGGGTCAGGCGGCGGTCACGGTGAATCCGGTTGCCAGTGGGGCCGTGCAGCTTCAGGTCAGTGCGACATTTCAAGGTCAGACGGCGACGGCCGCGATAGTCCAGTCCAACGTCGCTTCCACCGCCGTCGCCGGCGGTGCGGCCGACCGGAGTCCCGGGGAAAGCGGCAGTGCCGTGGCCGGTGGCGCCAGCGGAGGCGGGATTGGAACAGGCACGCTACTCGGCATTGCAGCAGCAGGCGGGGGTGCGGCCGTGGCCGGTGTGGTCCTGGCCGGCGGGGGTTCACCTCCGGTAGCAGCATTGGACATCAGCCCGAACGGGCTCGGCATGGCGGAGTTGACCAACTACCGCTTCGACGGCGGCCGTTCCACGGACCCGGACCAGGACACGCTGTCGTACACCTGGGAGTTCGGCGACAATGGCCGCGGTTCCGGCGTCGTTGCCATGCACATCTACGACGCGGCGGGCACCTATAGCGTCACGCTGACGGTGAATGACTCCAAGCACCAGGCGCTGACCACGGGGTCCCTGATGGTGGCACCGAGCCTCGATGGCCGGTTTGCGGGCACGCTGGGAAACACCGAACTTACAGTCGATCTGGATCAGAACGCAAGGGAGTTCAGCGGGCAATTGAATCACATCGCCTCCTCATACCACGACCGCTATTCCGTCAGCGGCAGCGTAGACTCCGTCGATGGAGTCTGCCCGTGCAATGTTTCGGTCAGGGTCTTCGGATATCGCAACGTATCGGGACTGTTTGGCGATCTGCTCAGTGGCAGTTATTCCGGGCGCGTGTTCGAAGGAACGAACACCGTCAACGTCACCGTTCAAGGCGTCGACGTTGCATTCCGTCGACGATGAGGAACCACCGCCGCGTGAGACGAGACCGCGCAGTAGAAGATCTCCACGTCCGAGAATCCACAAGAAACGGGGACGATCCCAATGCCCGATCACCCAACCTTTGTTGGCCGCTATCGCGTCGTCAAGCGGCTCAGCAGCGGCGGAATGGGCGTACTGTATCTTGCCCGCGATCCGGCGATCGACAGAACCGTAGCCGTGAAGGTGGCGCGCGTTCGGGACGCCGCGCTACGGCAGCGGTTCGTCCGCGAAGCGCGCGCCGCCGGGCGCCTTCGTCACCGGAACATCGTCACCATCTTCGACGTCGGCGAGCAAGACGGTGAACCGTTCATCGCCATGGAATACGTGCCGGGGCCAACGCTGGCGGAGATCGTGCAACGGAATGTGCCGCTGCCGATCCTGCAACGCCTGCGGATGATGCGCGAGTTGTGCGACGGCCTCGCTCATGCGCACGCCGCGGGCATCGTGCACCGGGACATCAAGCCGGCCAACCTGATAGCTCGTGAGGACTCGGGGTCGCTCACCATTCTCGACTTCGGTATCGCGCGGCTGTCGGACTCCACGCTGACAGGCGCCGCCATGCTTGGGACGCTCCATTACATGGCGCCCGAGCAAATCGACGGGCGCGGCGTCGACCATCGGTGCGATATCTTCTCGGCCGGCGTGGTCTTCTACGAGATGCTGTCGTATCGGCGGGCCTTCGGCGGCGACACCACGACCGGAGTGATGTACAAGATCGCGCACGAAACACCCGTTCCTCTCTCCGAGTTGGTTCCGGAGCTGGATCCTGCTCTCATCGACCTAGTGGGCCGGGCAATCGCGAAGCGGGCGGAAGATCGATACCAGCAATTCGACGAAATGCTCGCGGAGCTCGATACCGTCATGTCCCGCATCGAGAGGGACTTCAACGAGCCGCATGCCACGGTTCTGATCCGGAAGGAAGACCCGGCCGCGGTCGTCGAACGCCGTACGACCCGGATTGCGGCTTGTCTCGAAGCCGCGAACGTCGCAATCGACACGGAGCGCTGGCAAGATGCCCAGGAGACATTGCAGCAGGCCGCGCTCCTCGACCCGGACGACGAGCGCGTGCAGCAGGCAATCGAGCGCCTCGACGCCACACGAACCACCAAGCGGTTCGACACGCACGTGGTGGCTGCTCGGACTCACTTGGCGAACCTTGCGTTGACCAGGGCGTCCGAGAGTGTCGAGATGGCTCTGCAGTTGCGGCCCGAGTCCCCGGCGGCGTTGCAGATCCAGCGCGATATCGAGATTCGGCAGTCGATTGACCGGTGGTTGGAAGCAGCCGAGCGACATCAGGCAGGCGGCGAGTTCACCGAAGCGGCTCAAGCAGCAGATGAGGTGCTGAAGATCGAGCCGGCGCACGAGACCGCATTGCGACTGAAGCACGACGCGGAGCAGGCTGCGCGCGCGTGGGCCGTGCTGAATGGGGCGCGCCGGCGCTGCAAGGCCGGCGACTTCGCAGCGGCGCGGCAGATGCTGGAGGAATTTGACGAGCCGCACGACTTGGTCAAGGCCGAGTTGGCCAAAGTCGAGGCAGCGATCCAGGAAGCACTGAATGCACTGGAGTCTGACGCGCCCCGGGCAGGATCGGCCGCTTCGCAGGCGGCCATCTCGGAGCAGAGCCATTCCGATACGATCGACACGTCTCTTCTTCCCTCGCCAGTGGTCGAGGGCGAGGGACGACGACAGAGGAGTCTCGGTGTCACAATCTTCCTCGCGGTCCTGGCTGCGGTCGTGATGTCCGCGGGACTGTGGCTGGCATCGTCGGGCACCGCGCCGGCCCGAGACGTTGCCGGCATCCAGTCAGGTGAGTTCGGCCCCGAAGCGCCGGAAGCTCCCGGGAATGGACCGGAAGATGCGACTGCCGATACCGAGCTTCCGTTTGCGGAGCTTGTCGCTCATCTGGAGGAACCCGCCGCGCCTCCTCCGGCCCCGCCGCCTTCCGACACGCGCAACTCGGAGATCCTCACAGTGCTGGCCGAGGCCGTCGCCGCAGAGTCCGCCGGGGCTCTCGAGCGGGCGGGGTCCCTCTACGCCCGTGCGCTCGCGGTCGAAGCCGGCAATCCGCTCGCGCTGGACGGACGGCAGCGCATCCAGGCATCGATCAGGCAACGTGCTGCGCGTGAGATCCTCCGGCAGGCAAACGCTGCGTTCGATGACGGACGCTACGTCGACGCGCGACGGTTGTTTCAAGACGCCTTCGACCGGGATTCGTCTCCCGAGGCCACTGCCGGGCTGCAACGCATCACCAACATGGAAGCGGTGACCTGCCACGGGGAGGCGTGCGGAAGACTCCTTGTACGAGTGGCGCCCCCCGCAGACATTTTTGTCGACGATCGCGCGCTGGGCACCGGTACTGCTCTGGAACTGAACATCCGCGCGGGACGTCATCGCATCAGGTTGGAAACCGACGACCGACGTTTTCCGCGGGTGTTCGAGATTGCCGCCGGAGAGACCGTCGAGCTCAACGTCGACCTGGAAGCCGACGGGTTCCCGAAGTAGTCCGCTGCGACGATGGCCACCTGGGACCGACGTGCGGAGGTGCTCCGAATCAGCCTGGAAGCGCTGGGCCGGTACCGGCTTCGGACCGCGCTGAGCACGCTGGGCATCGTGCTGGGAATCGCGGCGGTCATCGCCATGCTGTCGGTCGGAGAAGGCGCCCGACAGGACGTCCTGCGCCAGGTCGAGCAGCTCGGGCTCGACAACGTCATCGTGCGGACCCGGGGTTTCGGCGGCGACGCCGGCCTCCGCTTGGAGGATGCGGGACTCTTGGGCGACGTGTTGCCGCAGGTTGTCGCCATCAGTCCGCTGATCGAGCGCGCCGTCCTCGCGTCCGGCCCGCTGGATAGCCGTCGGGCGTCCCTTCTGGGCGTCACTCCCGCATATGGAGAGGTTCTGGAGCTGGATGTCGACCGCGGGCGGTTCTTGACCGCGCTCGACCGGCGTCGGGTGGTCCCGGTCTGCGTGCTCGGTGCGCGGCTGCGCCGTGTGCTGTTCGGATATCGCGATCCGATCGGCGAACAGGTGCAGCTCGACCGGAGCTGGTGCGAGGTAGTCGGTGTTCTCGCCCCTCGGTCGACCGGGGGGCGTGCCGGACGGACTGCGGCGGCGCGGGACCTCGACAGCGTCGTTCTGGCCTCTATCGCCGGCGTGCTTGCAGTCAGTCCGTCGATCGCACCTGGGCAGAGCATCGACGAGGTCTGGATTCAGGTCGCAGATGGTGACGACGTGCCAGCCGTCGCCGGCTCGATCTCGCGCACTCTGGCCCGTGCGCACGGTGTGGCTCCCGACATCGACGTCGTCGTGCCGCGGGACCTGCTGAATCAGCGTGTGCGGACCCAGCGTACCTTCAACGTGGTCGTCGGGAGCGTGGCGGTGCTGTCCCTGCTGGTCGGCGGCATCGGCATCATGAACACGATGCTGACGTCCGTGCTCGAGCGGACGCAGGAGATCGGCCTGCGGCGCGTCGTCGGGGCGACCGCTCGTGACATCGTGGTACAGTTTCTCGTCGAGAGCCTGATGGTGACTATGACGGGCGGCGTCGTGGGAATCGGTGCCGGTGTCGGCACGTCGTACGCCATCACGGCCTACGCGGCATGGAACACCAGTGTCTCGTCCGTTGCCGTCGTGTTGGCCGTCTGCGTTTCAGCGGCGGTGGGCTTGGCGTTCGGAATCTATCCGGCGTCGCAGGCGGCCAGATTGCAGCCGGTCGATGCCGTCAGGTACGAGTAGTGGTACGGTCAGCGGCGAAGGAAGGGCACGTGCAAGCGAAGTTCTTTTGCAGGACCGGCGTGCTGGCCGGGGCGGACTACGAGATTGGCGAACACGCGACGATCGGCCGCGGACAGCAGAACACCATCGTTTTGGCAGATGACGGCGTATCGAAGGTTCACGCGCGCATCGCCTTCGACGCAGACGCTGCCGCCTACTTTCTGGAGGACCTGGACAGCACGAACGGTACCCGGCTGGACGGCGTGCCGGTGTCGGGTGCGCAACGACTCGAAGATCTCCACGTCGTCACGTTCGGCCGGCAGCACGATTTCATATTCGCGGTCCTTCCGGCCGCCGCCGCGGGGCAGGGAAGCAGCGCCGAGGATGTCGTTTCGACGCCCGCCGCTCTGCCGGAAAAGCCGGCCGCATCCCTTGAAGCACGGCCCGCGCGGGGCATTCCGCGGGACCGCGCCGAGCTTGAGCCGTGCGTTGCCGGACACGCGGCCGCGGCGCCACGGGAACCCGTTCGACGTCGCCAGGGGGTGGGGGATCCTGTGGAGCCCGCCACACGGTACGAGCCGCCACCCGCACTCGATGTCCCGCCGCTGGCCGCAGAGCCTCAACCCCGGAAGGACGAGCCTGGGGCAGCGGAGTCGCCGAAGGCGGATCTGGACGGCGCTCCCATGGGTGGGTCGGCACTGCCGCCCGTGGAGCCGGCTACGCGGTATGAGCCGCCACCCGCGCTCGACGTGCCGCCGCTCGGTGTTCAGCCGGAGCCGCCGGAAGCCGAGGCCGCCGCCGCATCGCCGCAAGAGGCCGTTCCACACGAAGAACCCGAGGATGCCGTCGCGGAGCAGGCGGCGGAGCCGGCCACGCGGTATGAACCGCCCCCGGCCCTCGATGTTCCGCCGCTGGGAGGCGAATCGGCGAGACCACCCGGTGTGACGATCGAAATCGTGATCGCGGACGGGCAACCGCAGCGGGTTACACTCGGCGATGGACGTCACGTCGCCGGCCGCGCGAGGGATTGCGCCGTCCCGATCGATGACATGACGCTGTCACGTCGTCATGCCGCCTTCGTCGTGCGCGGGGATGTCGTGATGATCACGGACCTCAAGAGTTTGAACGGCACCTTCATCGAGGAGATGTCGGTCGAAACCCCGACGGAAATCGACGTCGGTCAGGCGGTCACGCTCGGCAACCGGGTCAGGGTCGTCCGAATCGCGCCTTGAAGTATCTTGACGATCTGGGAACGGAGGACTTGGCGATGAAGCGTCCGGCGGGTCGCAGCAGGGAAATGAAGGGGCGCGCGTACGCAACACCGCTGGCGGGTATCCTGTACGCGGCCGTGGTGCTGGGCGCGTTGATGATTGTCGTCGGCGCCGAGGAAACGACGGCGGCCCGGCAACAGGAGATCGCAGACGAACACGAGGCACTGTTCGCGGAGGATCGATTTCCTTCGGCGACGACGTGCGCGCCGTGTCACGAGGACATCTATCGCGAGTGGTCGGTATCGGCGCATGCGTACGCGCAGATGAGCCCGGTCTTCAACGCGATGCACGCCAAGATTCTCAAGGAAACCAATGGCACGAACGGCGATTTCTGCATAAGGTGCCATACCCCGGTGGGCATGAACCTGGAAGAACCGGAGTTCATGTCGAACGTCGATCGGCACCCGACATCGCGTGAAGGTATCACCTGCATCGTCTGCCATCGACTGGACCAACCCTACGGGAAGATCAGCGGCCGTCTGCCGATCGTGGAGGGAAGCCTCTACGAGCCGGTTTTCGGTCCGAGCGGCAATTACGAGCTCCAGCGCGCCATCGAGAGCGGCGAGTTCAATCTGCAGACCGACCCGGAGCGCGCCGGCCGCGGCGTGCATGCGGAAGCGCTCGAGTTCTCGCAGTTGCCGACGCCTGGGCTGTGCGGGTCGTGCCACGACGTGAATCTGGTCAACGGGTTCCGGCTTGAGGAAGCCTTCAGCGAGTACAAGCACACGCCGGCCGCCGCGGCGGGAGTCAGTTGTCAGGATTGCCACATGGGCACCGAGCCCGGCGTGCCGTCGGGCTACGCCATCGGACCCGCCGCGCGGGTCGGCAACCGCGAAACGCGACCGCGGAAGCGGACGAACCACATGTTCGCCGGCCCGGACTATTCCATCGTCCATCCCGGCATATTTCCACACAATACCGAGGCGCAGGAACTCGCGACCCTGCGCGAGTGGCTCACCTTCGACCACCAATCCGGGTGGGGCACCGACGAGTTCGAGGACACCGTGCCGGACGACTTCCCGTTTCCACCACGGTGGGTCGAGCCCGACGATCGCTACGACGCGGCAGACATCATTCGCGACAACCTGGAGCTGCTCGACGAGATCGCCGCGCAACGGCTCAAGCTGCTGCAGGCCGGGTACCAACTCGGCGACGTTGTGGTGGATCGCGCGGACGAGAGCGGCATCTCGTTCAGGGTCGAATTCTCGAACGGCACGGACGGCCACAACGTGCCGACCGGCTTCGACGCCGAGCGGGTCGTCTGGCTGTACGTCACGGTGACGGACGCAACCGGACACGTGGTCTTCGAATCGGGCGACCTCGACCCCAACGGAGACGTCCGCGACAGCCATTCGGTGTACGTCCACGATGGCGCCCTGCCCGCCGACGAGCACCTGTTCAGTCTTCAGTCCCGCTTTCTGGTGCGTATGGTGCGGGGGGGCGAGCGCGAGCAGGTGCTGACGATTCCCTACTCGCCGGATCCGTTGCCGTTTCTCAGGCCGTCGACCAGCTCCACCATTCTCACGGGACGGCCGGTGGGCGCCCGCAAGCACCGTCAGACGATTCCGCCGTTGGGAAGCAAGTGGGCGTCCTACTCGGTCGATCGCGAGGCACTGGCCGGCACGACCGGTCCGTACTACGCCAACATCCAGATCAAGGCCGGCATGGTGCCGGTCAATCTGGTGCACGAAATCGAGGACGTCGGCTTCGACTACGGCATGACGGCGCGGGACGTCGCGGACGCCGTCGTCGAGGGACACGTCGTCGTACGGAGTCGTGACGTCGATCTGACCGGCGGCGGCGCGGAGACCGCTGCGGCTCCCGAGCCCCGCCGCGCGGAGACCGCGGCCGCCGGACACGACGACGGCGAACACGGGGACAGCCGCATCACCGACAACTACATCCCGCTGCAGCTCGACGGTTTCCCGCGCCGGCCGAAGCCGCTCCTCGAGCTGGGGCCGCCGTTTCTCGGCACCGGCAGGATCGGTCGCGGGATCTCGATCCCGGGCGGCGCCGTCTGGACGCCGTCGTTCCTGCTGTTCGGCACGCTGCGCAGCGGTTTCGGCACGATGGACGACGGCACGACGCAACGCAGCCAGTGGGCGAACCGGATCGATCTGTTCGGCAACCTGGCGCTGACAGGCACCGAGCGCGTCGTCATCGGTCTGCGCCCGACGCACCAGAGTGCACGAATCGCCCCGGGCGAGCCGTTCGGCGCGCTCAGGTTCACCGGCTATACGTCGCCGTCATCCGGCGCCGGAAGCTTCAGTAACCAGCTCAACTTCGACTGGAACACGCTGACCCATCTTTTCTTCGAAGGCGACCTTGGAGAGATGTTTCCCAACCTCGACGTCGATGATCGGCGTGGTCTGGATCTCGGCCTCTCGATCGGCCGCCAGCCGATCAGTTTTCAGGAAGGCCTGCTGGTCAACGACTTCATCGATGCGGTGGGCGTAACGCGGAACAACCTGCGTCCCGGCGGCGCCGTCAATCTCCGGTTTACCGGGCTCTATGGCTGGAACGACATCACCCGACATTCGCTGGTGCCGGATCCGGATTCGAAGGACCCCTACGTTCCTCTCAACAGCCCGGATTCCGGTGCACGGCTCTTCGGCGGCTTTACCGAGATCGACTGGCGTTCAACGACGACCGCGTTCGATGTCATCTACGTGCGAGGTGGCGCGCTCGGCACGCCTCTCGGGTCCGCCGACGGCCTCTATACCGGCGTCAGCCTCGTCGGGCGCCCCGGCAGCGGCGCGTTCAATACGTCCCTGCGCGTGGTCAACTCGTTGCCGCTTGGCGAGGCGTCCGGGCTCGGAGACGGGATAACGGGAAGCCCCCGCCGCATCGCGGGCCCGGCGAGTCGTGGCACTCTCGTGTTCTCCGAAGTGTCGTGGACCCCCCATCACGGCAACAACTTCTTTTACGCCAACGGCTTCTACGCAGACGACACCTACCGCGCCGCGGCGCTCGACACGCTGATTCAGGGACCGCTGGCGCGGGTCGGCATCCTCTTCGCGGGATCCGGCCTGGGGGACGTGCCCGGCGTGGGAGTCAGCGCGCTGTCACCTGCCGCCAGCGACGCGGCAGGTGGCGCGTTCGGCCACCAGATGTTCTTCGCCGGAACCCGCCAGCAGTTGCTGTTCGAAGCGGCGGCGCGATACTCGACCGCCCAGTGCGCCAGCCTCGCTCCGTGCGAACCGCATGCGTTCGCCGGCGGCGTGCGGTACCAGGCGGCGGTGGGCCGGCGCGGAGTGGTCGTGCTCGATGCCTTCGTGGCGCGCGACAGCTTGCGCGACCTGTCTGTAATCGAACATCTTGGCCGCGACAGCCGACGGCGTGTCGGCGGACGGGTCGAGTTCGTCGTGAAGTTCTGATCCGCGAGGTCCCTGTCATGTCCAAACTCGTGGCGCTGGCAGCATGCGTTCTCGTCGTCACGGCCGGCTCGATCCGGTCGCAGGAAGCCACTGGCGCAGCCGGCGACGACGAGGCTCTTCACTCCGCGCTCACCGCGACCGCGGAGCGCATCGTGCTTCCGGAGCGATGCGGGGAATGCCACGCGGCCGAGTTCGAGGTCTGGGAGACGACCGAGCACGCGACCGGATTCGATACGCTGCACCGGCGCGACCGCGCGAAGGATATATATCGCAACCTCGACTTGCGGCTGATCAAGCGCGGTACCGACGAGACGACCCCCGCCTGTCTGAGCTGTCACTACACGCCGGTTCTACGGCGGGATCAACTGCGGGCCGGTGCTGGCGTCACCTGCGAGTCGTGCCACGGACCGGCGCGCGACTGGATCTCGGTCCACAACAGCTACGGCGTGGCGGAAGCCGATTTCCAGAAGGCGGCCCTGCTCGAGACGCCGGAGCACAGGATGCAGCGGGTTGCGGACAGCCGGGCGGCGGGCATGCGGCGTCCGTCCGATCTCTACGATGTCGCCGCCAACTGTTTCGGCTGCCATACCGTGCCGAATGAGAATCTCGTCAACCGCGGAGGACATTCGACCGGTAGCGACTTCGAGATCGTGGCGTGGAGCGAACGGATCCGGCACAACTTCCTCGAGTCGTACAAGACGGCGGACGGGAGAACGAACGCCGAGCGACCGCCGGAATGGAAGCGAAAGATGTATGTGGTCGGCCGGATGCTCGATCTGGAGTACGCGGTTCGAGGGGTCGCTGCCGCTACGCGGAACGACGAACTCTATTTCGCAGCAATGAGCGACCGTGCCGAGGCGGCGGTGGATGAACTGCTCGAGATAAACGAGCGCGTCGCATTGCCGGCGGTCCAGAGGATCATCGCCACGTGGAATGCAGTCGACCTTTCCCTCGGCATGGACGCGCAATCGACCGCCGCCGCCATGCAGGAATCGACGAGACAGTTCATTGCCAACTCCGATGGGGCCGCCCTGGCTGCCCTGGACCCGCTGTGGGACCCGACGGCCGAGGATGTTGGAGTAGTCGCGCCCGCGCGGGTGACGGAGATTCCCGACCTTCCCGTCTCGCTGCCGGCGCCGACCGAGGATGACGCCAGCGTCGGGGCCGCCGAGACCGCCCTGCGCGATGACCGGGGGAGCCTGTCGGCGGCTGCACCCGCGCTTGGCGCTGAACTGCTGGCGCTGAACGTTCCCGTCGCCCCGGCAGACGTTCCCGTGCCCTCGTCGCCGCCGGCAGCGGCACCCGCACCGCCGTCGCCGTCGGTGCGGATCGAGACGCTTACGCGTCCTCCCTGGCGAGATCCTTCGGACTACGCGTTCGTGAAGGTTCCGTGCGGACGCTGTCACAACAGCCAGGAACGCTGGTGGCGCAAGGATGCGCATTCCGGGACTGCGAAACCGTTTCGTGCGAACGCGCCTCGAAATGTAGAGATCGCGGAAGCCTACGGGGTGGCCGCGGGCGACATGGCGAAGGGCGATCAGGTCTGCATGTGGTGCCATGGCACACCCGCATCGAGACCGTCGCGCAAGGTGCGTGCCGGCGTCGGCTGCCAACGCTGTCATGGCGCGGGCGCCGACTACCTCGAGCCGCATGAAACCATCGGGTACGCCGCTTCCCTCGACCTTGGCCTGACCGACCTGCGCGATCCGGCGATGCAGGCCGCCACCTGCGCCGGCTGTCACTACATTACGGATCCGGGCCTGGTCGCCGCGGGCCACCCGGTCGGCGACGGATTCGAGATGCGATCGCGTATCGACGACATCGTGCATTGGGGAGCCGCGTTCGGCCGCGAGACGCAGCCGGTAGATCGCGATCTTCTGGCCGCCGCCTATGCGACGGTCGCCGCCGACCGCGGTCCGGCGCCGGTTGCGGCCGCCAGGCAACCATCGACCGCGGCTCCTCCGACACCGGCTGCAGCCGTGCCGGCAGCCGCCAGCGCGCCGCAACAGACGAGTGTCAGGGCAGACACGCGACTTCCGGCGGCGCGCGCACCCGCTCGTAGTCCCACCACGGGTCCGGGTCGGCCAACGCCACCGGCGCGCGCCGCCGTTCAGGCGGTGCGTCCACCCCGGTCGGCCGCGGTGCCCGGCCTTCCCGCCTCCAGGAGCCGCTTGCGGTCGAGACGCACGCCGGCGCTGGTCGCCGATCCGGGGCTGGATGAGCTGCGCCCGGATCCGAACGGGTCGGTCGAGGAAACGCTGGACGTACTTCGTGAGCGGATTGAGAGTCTGTACAACGCACTGGCGACATAGCACGGGTGACTGTCGAATGAGCGAAGAGACCATCTACCGCCGTGACGAACAGCACCGCGACCGCTGGAGCATCTTCGGCGCCGAAAGCGGGATCCAGCAGCTCTCGCAGCGCCTGAGCGCGAGCGATCTCAAACGCTACGAGGTCTTCGAGGATTTCAAGGACCAGATCCTCGAGACGATCAGTCCCGATGTATCCGTTGCTCTCTGGCGGGAGGGCGCGGTGGTATTCGAGGAAGGCAGCTACATCGACGTTGCGTTCTTCCTGGTCAAGGGAGCAGCGGCGGCCTATCTGTCGAAGCACGTCGAGCCCGAACCGCTCACCGGCGGCTCGCAGTCGGGCGTGCCGTCCGCCGGAGACATGGAGTTGGCGCCTGCATTGCCGGGCGAGACGGTCTACTTCCAGCAGAGTCAACGCGGGGGGCAGGCGTCCGGTGCGACAACGTTTCTTTCGGCGATGGATTTCGACCTGGGCAGCGAAGACGACGTCGCGACCCTTGGGCCGGGCGAGTTCTTCGGCGAGATCGGTGCGTTGAATGGATGGCCGCAGTCGGTGACGGTCAAGACCCTTTCGCCGTGCGTCATCGTTCAGATTCGCTTGCCCGCGCTGCGCCTGCTCAAGCGGCAGTCGAGCACTTTCAGGAAGAAGATCGAGGCCGTCTACCGCGAGCGGGCGCTGCTGCCCCAGTTGCGCGCCTGCCCAGTTTTCAGCTCGTGTCCGGAAACGCTGATCGCCAGACTCGCCGGAAGAGTCGAGCTGGTTTCGTGCAAGCCTGGCGAGACCGTCGTGGAGGAGGGCGCTCCGGTCGATGCGCTGTATCTGGTCCGATCGGGATTCATGCGGCTGTCGCGACGAATGGGGCAGGGGCAGGCCACCGTCACGTACCTCTCGAAGGGAATGAGCGTGGGCGAGGTCGAGCTGCTCATCGACGGTCTGGAGCGCGCTCGCTTCACGGTGTCGTCGGTGGGGTACGGAGAACTGGTCAGGATTGCCTGGAGCGATCTGCAGGAGGCGCTTCGCGACGCGCCGCTGAGCGAGCAGGAGCTCTGGCGCGCCGCGGTTGCACGGATCAAGGAGACGGGCGCTCGTCTCGCCGACCCGCGCTCTTCCGAGTTCGTCGAGTTCGCGCTCGACAAGGGATTGGTGGAGGGCAACAGCATCCTCGTGATGAACCTCGACGTATGCACGCGTTGCGACGACTGCGTGCGCGCGTGCGCCGACACCCACGGCGGTCAACCGAGGTTCGTGCGCGAGGGCGATCGGTACGACAACCTGCTGATCGCGAAATCCTGCTATCACTGCCAGGATCCGGTATGTCTGATCGGCTGCCCGACGGGCGCCATTCGGCGCGCCAACGTGGGGGACGTCGTGGAGATCAAGGAGCAGATCTGCATCGGATGCGCTACCTGCCACGACAACTGCCCGTACGACGCCATCGTGATGCAGGACACCGGGACGACGTGGCCGGACGACGCGTTGCCCAAGGCGCTTCGCGGGTCTCCACGCGCCGTCGCCAGCAAGTGCGACCTCTGCTACACGTCTTCGGCCGGTCCGGCCTGCGTGCGCAACTGCCCTCATCACTGCGCCTTCCGAGTCGGCTCGATCGATGAGTTCCGCGCGCTCCAGCGGACGGCCGGCCCATGAACGTCCCTTGGCTGCTCGCGCCGAGACTTGCCGCGTCGCCCGGCTGGTGGCGTGTCTTCCTGGCCGGCGCCGTACTGTGCCTCGCGGCGGCGCTGATACAACGGGTGCCCGCCGTGCCCGGCGGGAACTACGGCTGGACGGTCGGTTACGGCATCGCGGCAGCGGCGCTGCTGGTAGTTGCGATGGCGTACAGCGTGCGGCGGCGGATGCCCCGGCGGGGGCCGGGAGCTCTGCATCATTGGGTCCAGGCGCACGTCTACGGCGGCATGCTCTTCGTCGTCGCGGTCGCCTTGCACAGCGGCGGCGCCATTCCCGGCGGCTTCCTGTCGTGGGGGCTGTGGGTGGCGAGCCTGTGGGTCGTCGTAACGGGACTGATCGGGGTCTTCCTCCAGAAGTGGATACCGCCCGCGCTCACCTCGGCGCTGGCTACGGAGGTGCACTATGACCGGATCCCGGAACTGGTGGCGGCCGTACACGACAAGGTCGAGCTGCTGGTGACCGCCAGCGGCGAGGCCGTCCGCAAGTTCCACGATGCGAATCTGGAGGCTGCGCTGGCCCGTCCGCGTACGTCTTTCGTGTACTTCTTCGATATCACCGGGGGCATTCAGTCACGGATGCGGCGCTTCGACTACCTGAAGCGGCTGCTCGACGAAGACGATGCGCAACGATTGGAGGAACTGCGGACCCTGATGCGAACGAAGCTGGAGATGGACGCCCATTACACGTTGCAGAAGGCCCTGCGGTGGTGGGTCTATCTGCACGTGCCCGCGGCGTTCCTGTTGACCATGCTCGTCGCGATCCACGTGTTCGCCGTTCTCTACTACTGAACATCATGACCGAGGAGCGCAGCAGAGGATCGTTCGGCGACGCGGGGCTTCCGACCGCAGCGCGGTATGTCTACCCGCGCAGTCGCAACCGCGTCGTTTGGCTCGGTGTGGGGCTGGGCGCGCTCGCCTGGATCATCCTGGCGTTGAACCTGGGGTTCGGGGCCGGGAGCCTCGTGGCCAACGGGACGCTCTCGTCCGCGCACGCGGTGCTGGACACGCGCTGCGTCGAGTGTCACACGCCCTTCGAGGGGGTTGGCGCCCCGACGTGTTCGGCGTGTCACGAGAGGTTCGACGACCCGATCGGCGCCTACACCTTCAACGCGCACTATGTGTACGCGTCCCGCGACCGGACGCGCGCCTTCGGCCGCGAGAACGAGACGACGTGCGCTGCGTGTCACCAGGAGCACCGCGGGCGGCAAGCCGACCTGCTGGCCACGGTGTCCGACGCCGCGTGCGCGAGTTGCCACGCGATAGACGGATTCGGCGACGACCATCCGGAGTTCGCCTTCGCGGCCGAGGCCATACCGGATGACGCCGGCCTGTCCTTCTCCCATATCCGGCATGTCGATCTCGTACTCGACGATCGCGACAGCGAGAACGTAGAGGTGGCATGTCTTGCCTGCCACGAACCGACGGCGGACGCCCGCGCGTTTCAACCAATCCGGTTCGACAACGCCTGCGGGGACTGCCACCTGACCTCCGGGGACGAATCGGCCGAACTCCCGGTCCAGCCCCGGCGCCGGCCGGTCGTGCGCGCCGCCGGGGACGGCGTGGTGTTGACGCTCGGAGTGGAGACGCTCGAAACGGTGCGCCTGCGGATGGGCCCGGGCGAACAGTGGGCCGATCGGATGAGCGCTGCCCATTTCGACGTCGACGACGGCCTCGTCGTCAAGACCGGAATCGTTCACGCGGATCCGTGGGTGCTTCACAATCTGCGGCGGCTGCGTAGAGCGATCTATCCTTCCGGCGGTCTCGCCGACCTGCTGGTCGCGTCAGCCGATGTCGCCCCGTCCGACGAGCAGGAGCTGTACGACGAGGCCCTGACAACGCTGCGAACGTACGCCGACGGGTTGCGCGGGCGAGACGAGGATTGGGTGCAGACCGCTCTGTTCGAGTTCGACCAGATGGCGGGCGCACTCGAACGGCGTGTCTCCGATCCGAATACCACGCTCAACGACACGCGGTTTCGATTGAACGCACGGGATCCACGGCTGACGGATGCCCAGTTGGAGGAGATCGACCGCTTCGCGGCGGAGGTCGCGCAGCCGTGCATCGCGTGCCACACGGTCGAGCGCGCGACGATTCGACGCGTGCGACAACAACAGCAGGTGCTCCGGAAGGCCAGGTTCGACCATGGCGCGCACGTCATTCAACGGGGGTGCCTGGATTGCCATACTCGAATCCCGTTCAGCGATCATCTCGGCGCGGATGAGACTATTGATCCCATGCTGGACAACGCGGCGATCCAGAACATCCCGGCCATCGCTACCTGCCGGCAGTGTCACCTGCCCGATGCAGCGGCTGACCGCTGCATCACCTGCCACGAGTTCCACCCGGACCGCGACGTCCACTCCCGACTGCTGCCCTGACCATGGCGCGCAATCGTATGCGCACTCCTCAATGAAGCATGACCGACCGCCGCATGTCCTGCCTGACGGCCGACTTCGGCTCGACAGCGAAGTCGCTCTGCCCGGATTGCTCGACGTGCTCATCGTCGGCGGCGGCCCGGCTGGAACGGCAGTTGCGTTTCGCGCCAAAGAACTCGGCTTGTCCGCCCTCGTGATCGAGCTCGACGACATCCTGAAGCGAATCCGCGACTACGACAAGGACAAGCCGATCAAGCCCGACTTCGGTGCGGGGAGGCAGATGGGCTTTCCGAAGGCCGGTCCCCTCATCGAACGGCTGCATTTCTTCGATGATATCCGCGGTGAAGACCTGTGTGCAGCCTGGAAAGCGCTGTACCGCCGGCACAGTGTGCCGGCTCAGATCGGCGTCGAGCTGGTCGGGGCCGAGCTGGACGCTGCCGGGACTTGGCGGGTGCTCGTGCGCAACCATTGTACGAATCGGGATGACACCCTGCACGCGAAGCACGTCGTCCTGGCGCTGGGAGCAGGCATGCCGCGACGGCTCGACGTACCGGGCGACGTGCGCGCCATCGGCAACCGGCTCGCGGATGTGCAGCGCTACGTCGGAGCCTCGGCCTGCGTGATCGGCGGCGGGGTCTCGGCCGTCGAAGCGGTCATCGCGATCTCCGAGGCGAAAGCCGCCGCGAAAGACACGACCGCGGTGTACTGGTCGTACCGGGGCCAGAACCTGCCCAAGGTGCCGCAGGCCCTCGATGCATCGATGACGCGCGCGATCTCCGTCACCCGCAATGTCCGCCTGCTTCTCGGCAGTGAGGCGCAGGAGGTCGTGGAGGTCGACGGGCGCGCGGTGCTGCGCCTGCGAATCGCCCCCGGGACCCACGGCTCCCCGCCAGTCACGGAGGATTGGCCGATAATCGGCCCGTCGCCGTACCGCAGCTCGTCCGAGAGTACCGGCGAATGGCGTCCGTCTCTGGAGTTCGAGGCGGCGCGCGTCATTGCCTGCATCGGTCAGGAGATCGACTGGAAACTGATTAACGACATCGGTATCTTTCATGTCGCCGGGGGAGCGCAGGTCCGGAAGGCCATCCCGCTGAATGCTCTGCTCGAGAGCCGGCAGCCGAACGTCTACGTGATAGGAGACACGCTCAATCCGTCATACCTCGAGTGCGAGGACTTCGATGGAGACGTGTCGGAGTTCCGCAAGGTTGCGCATCGAGGGAATATCAAGGCCGCCTTGATCGACGGCGTCAGGGTGGCGGACGTGATCGCGCAGCGGCTGGGCGGGAAGGCCGAGATCCAGATCGATCTCGAGTTCGTGGGCGCCGTGTCGCCCGTGTCGCCGTCCTCCGCGAGCGTGAAGCCGGCTACGCTCACGCGCCTGCTCGACGGGGCGGTTGAGGCCGAGCAGTTCGTGCTGCACACCGATCGTGTCACGACAATCGGCAGACGGGACAGCGATATCTGTTTCGGAGGCGACACCCGACTCGTGGATCGACACGCAGCGATCGTACCGAACCAGGACGGGTATCGCTTGCGCGACGACAGCTCGCAGAGCGGCGTGTTCCTTCACCTTGCCGAGGGCCGCGAGCGAGTGGTCGCGCCGGGCACTGTCGCCCGACTGGGTCGTCAGTGGCTCGTCCTCGGGTCGAAACGGAACCCGCGGCTTCTCGCCCACCATGACGCGCGCGGACGGCTGGTCAAGCAATATCAGCTCTCCGACGGCCCGCAGGTCGTCGGGCGCGACGCACCGGACATCACGCTCGCGGCCGACGACGGGTCCCTGTCGCGTCGGCATGCTTCTATCGTC
Organism: Acidobacteriota bacterium; assembly: GCA_021296485.1. Classification (GTDB taxonomy): domain Bacteria; phylum Acidobacteriota; class Vicinamibacteria; order Vicinamibacterales; family UBA8438; genus JAAXGX01. The sequence continues at coordinate 634 of JAGWAI010000007.1, read as the reverse complement.
GTCGTGGGTCCGGGTCTGTTCGTACGGGATCTCAACAGCGTCAACGGGACCTATCTCAAGATCGAAGGCTCCTGCGTGCTGACCGAGGGCGACGTCGTGCGCATTGGTGGTCAGGCCCTTCGGTTTCAGTTCCTGAGGGAGGAAAAGCGCTTCGAGACCCGCACCATCCACACGAGTTCGGTCAGCCGACTTGCGGTCTCTGGGGCAGTTGCCGCCGACACGGCGCAAACGACGGTCACGTTCAGCAACAGGGGGGTATCGTGTCCTTTCCGAGCGGGGCAGACGATTTGTGAAGTCGCGGAAGCCAACGGCGTAGAGATAGCGGCCGATTGCCACGCCGGAATCTGCGGCAGCGACTCGGTACGAATCGTCTCGGGCGGTGCGCACTTGAACCCGATGAGCGGAGAGGAACGGGCGACGCTCGAGGACCTCTGCGCGGTGGATCCCGCGGTCCATCGTCTTGCATGCATGGCGCGGCCGACCGGGCCGTTGGTTGTAGAGATTCTTGATGGATAATGTCGGTTCGTGTGCGACGATGGCGCACTCGTCACCCGGGCCACGGCGGCTTCGCGGACTGCGGGCGTCGCGGCTTCACTGGTTCGCCGACTGCAGGTAGGCGATCAGGTCGAGCAAC
>JAGWAI010000088.1 GCA_021296485.1 Acidobacteriota bacterium | reverse complement strand
CGGTTGATCCGCTCCCGCTCGGCGTCCAGCAGCAACGGGTCCTGGCGGATCACGGGAGGGAAAACGCGTTCGGCGCAGCCGGTCACGTAAACGCGCCGGAACCGCAGCATGCGCGCGCTCATCACGTTGCCGACGAACACCCCGCTGCGCTGGAAGTAGCCGCCGGAGACGATGGCCTGGCGAATCGCTGTCTCGGCGGCCTGGCGAAACCGCTCCGGGGTGGCGGCAACGCCTCCACCCCGGGTAGCGGCGCGGTCCAGCACCGCCAGCTTGCGAATGCGGTCGGCGATGGCGGCCATGGCCTGGCTGTCGGCGGCGGCCGGCAGCAGCAGTGCCAGCAGTTCCAGGAACGTGCCGGCATGCTCCTGCCACGCCGCCGCCGCGAGTGCCCGCTCGGCGGCGGCCGCCAGGCTGCTCACCACGGCGTGCAGCTCGTCCGCCGCCGCGATCGACTCCGCGGCACGCTCGTCGTCACCGCGCGCCGCATGTTCCCGGTGGAAGGTGAGCACCGAGTCGAACTCTGCCCAGCCCTTGACCAGACCCAGTTCCTTGCTCAAGGCCTCCCAACGCGCCGGGCGCGGCGTCAGCCGTGCAGCGGATGTGGTCTCGATCCAGCCAAGGTCGATCCCGGGGAGCGAAAGCAGTTCCAGCAGCGCGCCGCGGCGGGGTTCGGAATAGAGCAGTTGCAGCAGGTTGAGGGCGGCACGGCCGACCGTCGAGCGCCGTACCGGCTGTCCGGCGGAACGGTAGTGGGGCACCGCGGCGCGGTCGAGCACGCCGCAGATCAGCTCGTCGTACACCGGGTCCATGCGGTGCAGGATGGCGATCTCGCCCGCCGGCACGCCCGCCGCCAGGTCCTCCAGCACCCGGCGCACCGTCTCTTCTATCTCCGCCTGGCGGGCGGCGCAGGAGAACACCGCACGGGAAGCCCGCGGACCGCGTGAGGCGGGGCCGTCGTCCAGCGGCCGGAGTCGGAAACCGCGCTGCCGCAGCCGGTCGACGGTCTGTTGCGCGAAAGCGAACGGCTCGGCCGCCGCGCTCCAGGACAGGAACAGCCGCGCGGGCAACACTCGTGCCAGACCCTCCAGCATGCGCAGTTGCAGGGCATTGACGTCGTATATTCCAAAAATCAATACCTGCACCGTGTCCGGTGCCATTCGCTGCACGGCCGCGGCAACCTGGGCGGGAGTGGCTGCGGCGGCCTGTTCGGTGCGCCGGGTGGCATCGGTAAATGGCGTGAGCGCCGCCCGGTAGGCGGTGGCCGTCGCCGCCAAGGCCCGCAACCACGGCCGCGGCGAGGCGGTGCGTACCAGCGCCCCGACGATGCCTCCCTCGCGCAGGTCACGCAGGCTGGCGGCCACGGCGTGCACCATGCCGGCGTCGGCGAGCCCGGCGTCGCCGTGGGCCGGCGCCCGCTGCTCCGCGATCACCTGTTCGAGGAGCGGAATGTGGGCGCCGTCGGGCAGCGGCAGGGAAGGATGCCCGCCAGCCGATCCTGCGCTGCCGTCCGGCAGCGACAGCTCTCCGGCCAGGTCCATCAGCGTGACGAAGCGGACGTTGGCCACCGCCGCCAGCTCGTGTGCCAGCAGGCGCCGCAGGTAGATGTGCTGGAGGTGCGAGCCCACCACCACCAGCACCGGCGCCAGCGGATCCGCGGTCTTGGCGGTTCGCACCGCGGCGACGAATGCGTGTTCCAGCGCGGCGAGGCTGGCGCTCGTGGTCAGGATCGCGCCGGCACGCGATCCGGTCTCGGGGCCGACCCCGGCCGTGGGTATGCTCGCCACCGGGGCGCTAAGCGGCGCCTCGATGCAGGGGGCGGCCGACCTGGCGTACCTGTTCGAAGGCACCGGAGTCCGTCGAAGCGCGTGCGGCCAGGCAGGCGTAGGCGGACTGGATCCCCGTTTCGATCGGCGTGCGCGAAGCGGCGCCGCTGCGCACCACGGCGAAGAAGTTGCGCGCCAGCTCCAGGTCGCCGCCGTGGTGGGAGGCGCCGCCGGAGACGCGCTCGACGGCGCTGAACGGCGCATGGTGGCGGATCCGCTGCAGCTCGCCGGCATACCAGTCGAAGCGCACCGTCCCGCGATAGCCGCTCACGGTGGCGCCGCGCCATGCCGCATCGCGGCGCGCGTAGAACACCTGGGTGTAGACGCCGTGACTGCCGTCGGCGAACTCCAGCAGGGCGCTGGAACAGTCTTCGTTGCTGCGCGGCCCGCTCCCCGAGTCGACGCTGAACACGCAGGCATGATCGTTCAGGTCGCCGCCGCTGCCGTTGCGGCGCCGGTTCTGCGGGCTCTCCGGACAGGTCGCGGTCTCGTCGCAGCCGGAGCACCACAGGCCGGCCGGCTTGGCGCCGCCGAACACCCGGCCGCGGGTAGCCATGGCGGCGACCCGGGTGATCGGTTGTCCGAGCAGGTACATCAGGTAGTCGAGGTCGTGGGTGGCCTTCTGCAGGAACAGGCCGCCGGTGATGTCGTAGTCGCGGTAGGGCTGCTCCCAGTACACGGTACCGTACGGCACGTAGTTGACGGCGCTCACGTGCACCGCGTCGCCCACCGCGCCGTCCGCGACGTAGCCGCGCGCCAGCTCGCACAGGGGCGACACCCGTAGCGGGAAGCTCACCACCACCGGCGCCGCGGCGTTCTCGTAGGCCCGCTCCAGGGCGATCGCCTGCTCCATCGAGATGGCCACCGGTTTCTCCAGGAACAGCGGCAGGCCGGCTTGCGCCAGCTCCATGGCGTACGGGGTATGCAGGTTGCAGCGGGTGCCGATCGCAATTGCATCGGGCCGCGCCTCGCGCAGGAGTGCCGCTACGTCGTCGTAGAAGCGCACCTCTTCCGCGGTCCGTGCCCCGAGGTCGCCAATGCGGGCGCGCGCGCCCCGTTCGTTCGGATCCACCACGCCCACCAGGCGCAGATCCGGCTCCACCTCGCTAAACGAGCCCTTGATCAGGCCGTGGATGCGGTGTCCATATCCGATCACGCCGAGCCGCAGTGCCGTTGCCATCGTCTCAACCTCCCCGCCGCCGAGTCTCTTTCCTGCCGCCTTCCACCGGCCGCTGCCGTAGACGGCGCGATGATACTCGGCGCGGCGAAGCCTCGCCACCGGCCCGTGTGCGTGCGCACCCGTAGGGTAGCGCTGCTCAATCGGCCGGCGTGGTGATGTCCCGGATCACTTGCTGTACCTCCTGGATTCGCCGCGCGTTGACGGTGCGGAACGGCCGCACCGAGTCCAGGACGAGGAGCTGTTTCCAGAGCGCCCAGCCGCGTGCCCGCTGCCAGACGAGGCCGTCCAATCCCAGGGTTGCACGAAACAGCGCGCGGCTGTCTTCGTCCAGCAGAGTCCAGGCTACCGTCAGGTCGCACGCAGGATCGCCCGCCGCCAACTGCCCGAAGTCGATCACGGCATGCAGGTGCCCATCCCGCACCAGCAGGTTTCCGGCTGCTACGTCGCCGTGCACCCACACCGGATTGCCCTGCCAGCACGACTCCAGGGCTACGCGCCACGTTTCCAGCGCCGCGCGATGGTTGATGAGGCTCTTACACCTGTCCAGAAGGAGCTCGGCCTCGGCCCGATAGGTGGAGAGCTTGCCTCCCCGGTGGAAGTTCTGCGGCCCCGGAGCCGGGCCGCCGACGGCGTCGATTTCGTGCAGCGAGGCCAGAAAGCCCGCGAGCCGATGGGCAAATTCGCGCAGATCGCCAGTACTCGCCCGCGAGGCAGGTTCGCCGGGGATCCACCGGTTCAGTGTCCAATTCCAGGGGTAGCCGGCGCCAGGCGCCCCCAGACCGACCGGCTGCGGAATCGGCAGTGGCAGATGACCGGCAAGCCTCGGCAACCACTCGAATTCGGTCTGCAGATGGGGTGCGTAGCGGCTGGCGCTCGGCAGGCGCGCGACCAGGGAGCCGCCGACCCGGAACATGCGATTGTCGTGGCCGCCCGGAATAACCGGCGCAACCGGCAACTCTCGGTACCGCGGAAACTGTTCGGCAACCAGCCGGCGGACGAGGGCCGCGTCGATCGCCGCCGACGCGTTTCGGTCACCGTGGCAGTTGGCCTGCCCGACCTCATTCATCCGGGAGCAGGTTGCGCGCCTCGCTCGTTCGGGTCCACCACCCCACCAGGCGAAGGTCCGGCTCGACCCCGCGAAACGGGCCATGGATCAGGCCGGGATGAGGCGGCCGTAATCTGATCACGCCGAGCCGCAGTGCCGTCGTCTACGTGGACGTGATTTGCGACCCGCCGGCGAATGACCCACAATCGATCAGCCGATGAGGCAGCTCACCCCCGACGAGATTCGGTTCTTCAAGCGCGAAGGGTACCTGATCAAGCGCGGCGTGCTCGATGCGGAGTTGATGGCGCGCGCCCGCGAGCGCAAGTGGGCCGGTGCGCCGGCGCGCATGAAGCCGGACGATCCCGGCACCTGGTTCGGGCCGTTTCGGGCCGACGAGGAACTGGTCGAGGATCCGGTGAACTTTCGCTCCGGGTTCACCTGGAAGTACACCGCTCCGGGATACGAGCCGTGGATCGTCGCCATGTTGGCCACCAACCCGCTGCTCCTGGGCTGGGCGGAGCAGCTTCTCGGCCGGGGCGAGACCGAAGTTCCGGAGCGGATCCGCGGCATCTACTGCCAACTGCCGGAGGGGGAGCTGCCGCCGCGTCCGACCGTGTGCCACTGCGACGTGACCCCGGACCGGCTGCACAGCACGCCCTTGTCAGAACTGCTGGCTCCCGGCCTCGGGGCGGTCGGGCTGATCGCCGACATCCCGCCCGCGGGCGGGGCGTTCACGGTGTGGCCGGGCACGCACCGCATCATCCACGACCTGCTGCTGCACACCGAGGGGCTGGCCCGCAACGAGGCGTACCAGCGGCGCATCATCGAGTTCAACGCCGACCCGCGCGTGGAAAGCCACGGCGCAGCCGGCGACGTCCTGCTCTGGCACCGGCTGCTGGCGCACACCGCGGGCTGGAACCGGTCGTCGCGGATCCAGCTCCGCGAAGCCGTGCTGTGCGACTACCGCAAGCGGGCGGACGCACTTCCCGATCCCGATGGCCCCTTCGCGGACCCGTGGCAGGGATGGTCGAGCGAGGTGCGTTCGCTCTAATGTGACGACCGCAGGAGGCAGTCCGTTGCACACGATCCAACTGGTGGGGCAGGTGATCACCAGCGCCAACTACACCACGCAGCGGCTCTTCGACTTCAGTCCGGAGCTGGTGCAGAACGCCGCCGAGACCTTCCTGCTGTGCG
>JAGWAI010000087.1 GCA_021296485.1 Acidobacteriota bacterium | reverse complement strand
ATGCGTGAACGCGGGAGGAATCTCCTCGACGTGATGGGTGACCATCACGATTGACGGTGGACCCGCGTCAGCCGCCACGGCGCCGAGCATCGCCACGAGCTGCTCCCGGCCGCCGAGGTCGAGTCCGGCGGTCGGTTCATCCAGCAGCCAGAGCGCCGGGTCGCTCATCAGCGTGCGGGCGAGCAGCACGCGTTGGCGCTCTCCCGACGACAGCGTGCCGAACGCGGCCGCGGCGACGGACCCGCAGCCGAAGCGGTCGAGCAGCGCGCGCGCCTTGCGGCGGTCGACGGCGGTGTAATTGTGCCACCAGGGCGCCAGGGCGGCGTACAGGCCGCTGACGACGACGTCCTCCACCCGCAGGCGCGGTTGCAGCATGTCGGCCAGCGCGGCGCTGGTGAGCTGCGCGTGGCGCCGCAGCTCCCGTGTGTCCGTGCGCCCGAGCCGCTGCCCCAGCACATCGACCGTGCCGCGCGAGGGATGGAGGTACAGGCTGGCGACGCGGCAGAGCGACGTCTTGCCCGACCCGTTCGGCCCGAGCACAGCCCAGCGCTCGCCGCGCCGTACGCGCCAGTCGATGCCGCGGAGGATCGTGCGGTTGTCGCGCACGAGATCGACGCCCGACAATGCCAGCACCACGTCGCTCTCACGCGGCTGTTCCGAATGGACTGCGTCGCCGGGGGGGCTCACGGCCCGCCATTGTACAGACCGGCGGTCCCGGGACACGGTCCGGCAGCCGCCAGTGGGCCAGCGAGAAATGCGGGCTAGAATGCCTGGGTGGGCAATACGCGCGCCGAGCCGCCCTTCGAGCGCCTGCTGATCCGGTTGCCGAACTGGGTGGGCGACATCCTCATGGCGCTGCCGGCCGTGCAGGCGCTGCGCCGGCACCGGCCGCGGGCGCGCCTGGTGGCCATGGCGCGCGACGCGCACGTGGAGCTGGCAAGCCGCGTTGCAGCGTTCGACCACGTAGTGCCGGCGCCTCCGCCGGCTGGCCGCGGCCGCCTGCGCGCGTGGCAGCGTGCGGTAGAGGCCCTGCGGTCCGAGCAGCTGCAGGCCGCGCTGCTGCTGGCGCCGTCATTCGAGAGCGCATTGACCGCGCGGGCCGCCGGGATTCCCGTGCGCGTCGGACATGCAACGGACCGCCGCGAGCTGTTGCTGACCCACAGCGTACCGGCCGACCACGGCAAGCACCGGACCGACGGATTCCTCGACCTGGCCGGTGCGCTCGGGGCCGCGCCGGCGCCGGAGGCGGCGAAGATCAGCTTCCAGGCGCCGGAGCGCGAGTATGCGGACGATCTGTTCCGGCAGGCCGGAATCGACGCGCGCGAGCGGCCGGTGCTGGTCAATCCCGCCGCGGCCAAGACGCCCCGGGCCTGGTCGTCGGATCGGTTCTGCCGGCTGGCGGAGACAATCGCGGAGCACGGCGACAAGACACCGCTGCTCGTCCACAACCACCCGCCGTTCGACCCGCCGGCGAGCTGGCCGGCGCACCCGTCGATTCACCTGGTCAGCGGCGCGTCGCTGATTCAGCTCGGCGCGGTCATCGAGCGTTGCCGGCTGTATGTGGGTAACGACAGCGGACCGATGCACCTGGCCGCCGCGCTGGGCCTGCCGACCGTCGGTATCTACGGGCCGTCGACCCCGGACCATACATCGCCGCGGGCGGGTTCCGGCGCTCCGCACCGCGCCGTGTCGGCCCGCTTTGCATGTTCGCCCTGCCGGGAGCGTTTCTTCGACGAGTGCCCGTCGCCGCCGACGGCGGACGGGCGGCCGCCCTGTCTCGACGCGGTATCCGTGGCGGCGGTGGCGGAGCAGGTCGCCGGCTTGCTGCGGGGCGACTGAACCGCTTCAGCTCAGTCGCTCAGGCGGTCCTTCAGGGCCTGCACCTCGGCCCGCAGCTGCTTCAGCTCCTCCGCCATCTTCGGAAGCCGGGCTACATGCGCCTGCTGCAGCTTGACGTCGCTGAGCGGCCGCGCGGGCGTGCCCCAATACACGACGCCGCCCGGGATGCGCTTGCGGCTTGGAATGCCGCCGCCCGAGCCGATGATCGCGCCCTCCTCGATGCGGCAGTGGTCGCCGATGCCCACCTGGCCGCCGATGGTGGATCCGCCGCCAATCTGCGTGCTGCCGGCCACACCGGTTTGCGCGGAAATGATGGCGTGCGCGCCGATCCGGACGTTGTGGCCCACCTGGCAAAGGTTGTCGATCTTGACGCCGTCGCCGACGGACGTCGCGTCCAGCGCCGCCCGATCCACGCAGCTGTTCGCGCCAATCTCGACGTCCGAACCGATCTCAACGCTCCCCGACTGGGGCACCTTGACGTGCCGGCTCCCGTCCGGGACGAAGCCGAAGCCGTCCGCGCCCAGCACCACGCCGGCGTGGATTACCGTGCGGTCGCCGACCGTCACGCCCGGGTAGATGACCGCGCGCGGAAAGACGACGCAGTCGTCACCGATCCGGCTGCCGGCGCCGACGTAGCAGCCCGGATAGACGACCGTGCGCCGTCCCACGTGGGCTCCGTGCTCGATCAGCGTCCAGGCGCCCACGGCGGCGTCCGGCGCGACCACCGCGTCACGCTGGACCAGCGCCTCCGGATGAATGCCGGCGGCCGGGGATGGCGCGGGCGCCAGCCACTGGGCGGCGCGGGCGAACGCCAGCCGCGGATTGTCGACCAGGATGACCGTACGGTCCGGATATTCCCCCTCCGCCACCAGCACGCACGAGGCGCCGGTTGCGGCCAGGCGGTCGAGGTAGGTGGATTCGGCGTAGGTCAGCTCGCCGGGGCCGGCATGGTCCAGGCTGCCCACGCCGTGAATATGCTGGTCCGCATCGCCCTTGAGCGTGCCGCCCACGAATTCCGCGATCTCCCGAACTGTCTTCATGACGGTCTCCCGTGCGAATCATAGCGCCTGCGTGGTACTGTCTTGGGATCCGCGCCGCGCGGCGCGGGGCTACGGGGTCCCCGCTAGCAGCCCGTGGTGAAACCCCGCGTAGCATCGAGACCGGTCAGGCGCCCGGCTGACAAGGCGTGACGCATATGTGAGCGACGAACAAGCCGCGCACGGCGCGGCCCGGCAAGCGCGGCGCGGGGCGCAGGGGTCCCCGCTAGGGCTCGCCGGGGGGTTGGGGCGTAGCCCCATCTGACGGATGCCGCATGGACGGTCGAATGCAGCGGGGCTTTTGCTACGGGCTGCCAGGGCTGGCCGGGGTTTTGGGGCGAAGCTCCATCTAACAAATGGGCCTGTCGGTAATCATTCCCACCTACAACGAAGCCGCCACGATCGAGACGATCGTCGAGCGGGTGCGGTCAACGCCGTTCGACAAGGAGATCATCATCGTCGACGACGGATCGACCGACGGCACGCTCGAGAAGCTGGACCGGCTCGAACGGGACGACGATATCCGCGTCGTGCGCCACGAGCGGAACCGGGGCAAGGGCGCGGCGCTGCGCAGCGGCTTTCCGCTGGCGCGCCAGGACATCGTCCTCGTGCAGGATGCCGATCTCGAGTATGACCCGCGGGACTACCGGCAGCTGGTCGAGCCGATTCTCGAGGGCCGCGCGGACGTGGTCTACGGCTCCCGCTTCGTGAGCGGCCACTCCCACCGCATGCTGTATTTCTGGCACGCGGTGGGCAACCGCTGCGTGACGTTCCTGAGCAACCTGTTTACAAATCTCAACCTGACGGACATGGAGACCGGCTACAAGGTCTTCCGGCGCGAGGTGATCCAGCAGATCCGGATCGAGGAGGACCGCTTCGGCTTCGAGCCCGAGATCACCGCCAAGCTCGTCAAGCTGCGCGGCATCCGCGTCTACGAGGTAGGCGTCTCCTACGCCGGCCGCACATTCGAGGACGGCAAGAAGATCGACTGGCGCGACGGCCTGCACGCCGTCTGGTGCATCGTCAAGTACAACCTGTTCCGATAGCTGCGCCCGCGCACGGGCGGCGCGTGGGTTGTTGACACCGCGCGCCGGTGCTGCATACCTTTGCGGCATAGGACGAGGCGCCCGGGATGCAGCTCGATCTCTGGACGAGCGAGTGGGTCGTCTGCGGCTTCTTCGCCTACCTGCTGGTGCTGTCGCGCGTCCGGCCGCTGGCTGCCGCCGCGCGCCGCAGGGTGGTGTTGGTGGGCCTCGTCTGCATCTCGCTCGTAATAGTGCTCTCGCGGCTGCGGCCGTCACCCGGCCTGGAGGTCTTGCGCGAGTGGCTGCCCGCCGTCTACCTGCTGCAGGGCTATTGGTTGTGCGGTATCTTCTACCGCCGGCCGATGCCGGGCATCGAGCGGCGCCTGCTCGCTTTCGATAACTGGCTGTTCGGGCCGGGTGCGCCGGGACGCTTCGTGGCGCGCACGCCGCGCATCGTCTGTTCCTGCTTCGAGCTGGCCTACCTGCTGGCCTACCCGCTGGTTCCGGCCGGTTTCGCCGCCTTCCTGGCGCTCGGACAGCACGACCGCGCCGATGCCTTCTGGACGGCGGCGCTCATCGCGTCGTTCGGCTGCTACGGCATGCTGCCGTGGATTCAAACCCGACCGCCGCGGGCGTTGCCGATGGGCGCGCCGCTATGCGTGCCGCACCCGATTCTGCGCCGCCTGAACGGAGCAGTCCTGCGCCGCCTGAGCGTGCAGGTGAATACGTTTCCAAGCGGACACGCTGCGACCTCCGTAGCGGTTGGCCTGGCCGTCTGGTCGGTCTCCGCGCCGGCCGGCGCCGCGCTGCTCGGCGTGGCGGCCGGCATTACCATCGGGACGGTGCTCGGCCGCTACCACTATGCCGTCGACAGCCTGTCGGGCGTGCTCGTCGGCGTCCTCGGCTGGTGGGTCGCCTTTCACGCGCCGGGCGCGTAGGCGTCCGCCGCAACGGGTATTCTGGACGGAGGTGCTGGAACCGACCGGAAGGAGGAGCGAATGCGCTTGCAATTGGCTCTCAACGTTCGCGACCTGGACGCTGCGGTGAATTTCTACTCGAAGCTGTTCGGGGTCGAGCCCGGCAAGCGGGAGCCCGGGTACGCCAACTTCGCGATAGCCGAGCCGCCATTGAAGCTCGTGCTGTTCGAAGCGCCGTCGGCGCCCGAACGGCTGAACCACCTGGGCGTTGAGGTCTTCGACGACGCTGACGTGAGCAACGCCGCAGATCGCATCCGGGAGAGCGGGCTCCAATACAGCATCGAGAACGATACGACCTGCTGTCACGCCCGGCAGAACAAGGTCTGGGCGCAGGAGCCCGAGGGCCTGCGGTGGGAGTGGTACCGGGTGATCGAGGACGTCAAGTCGCGGAGCCCGCGTTCCGGCAGTCAAGCCGCCGCTCAGAGCCCGTAGCCGCGGCTGCTAGACTTGCATTCGCACGGAAGGCCGCACCACCTGTGGTTCCCGAAAGGACCTGTGTGATGACTGCATGTCGCCTGCTTGCGATCGGCTGCGTTCTTCTCGTCCCGGCGGCGGTCTGGGCCCAGTCATCGTCTGGGGAACGCGCCGCCCGCACCGCTTGGGGAGCTCCCGACCTGCAGGGCGTCTGGTACTTCCACACGAACATCCCGCTCGAGAGCCCCCCGACAGCCTCAGAGGCCGAGGCGATCATGAGCAGCAGCCCGCGGCACTGGCGGGCGCCGGACGCTCCGCCGGAGGAGACCACCGGGGCCTACAACGCGTTCTGGGTCGACGTGGCGGCCGACAGCAGGCAACGCACGTCGCAGATCATCGATCCGCCGGACGGCCGCATTCCGGAGATCCTGCCCGGCGTGGAGATTCAGGTCGGCTCCGTGTGGGCCGACTTTCAGGGCTCCCGGCCGGTGCGCTACCGCAGCGGCGGCATCGGCACCGATGGTCCGGAGGATCGGGGAGTGGCCGTGCGGTGCATCGTCGGCTTCAACTCGGGGCCCCCGATGGTTGCCATCGGCTACAACAACAACATGCAACTGTTCCAGACCGAGGATTACGTGGTCATCCTGAACGAGATGGTCCACGACGCGCGCATCGTCCCCCTCGATGGACGCGACCACCTGCCGCACGGCATGCGCCAGTGGATGGGCGACTCGCGGGGACACTGGGACGGCGACACGCTGGTGGTCGAGACCACCAACTTCACGGACAAGACCTCGAGCTTCAGCCCGTACATCGCGGTGGCGATCGGCAACGGCGCCGGCCTCACGCTGGTGGAGCGGTTCTCGCGCACCGACGAGGGCAACCTGCGCTACGAGTTCACGGTCACCGATCCGACGACCTTCTCGCGGCCCTTCACGGCGGCGACCGACATGGTGCCGTCGGCCGGGCCGATCTTCGAGTTCGCCTGCCACGAGGGGAACTACGGGCTGGCGAACATCCTGGCCGGCGCCCGCGCCGAGGAGCGCGAGGCGCGCTGAAACACTATGCTTGGCCACGCTTGACGCAGGTGGCTACCGGAAGCTACCTTTGCCGTCATGAGATCCGTGGGCCTGAAGGTGCTCAACAACAAGCTGAGCGAATACGTGCGCCTGGCCGCCGCCGGCGAGACCGTGCTGGTGACTGATCGTGACCGGGTCGTCGCGGAAATCGTCCCGCCCAGGGCAGAGCGCAGCCCCATCCTGGCCGACGCGCTGCTCGCTGATGCCGTGCGCAAGGGCTGGCTGACGCCGGCGGCCATGTCCGGCGCCGGACCGCCGCCGAAGCCGCCGCCCGTCATGACCCTCGACGAGTTGCTGGCGGAGCTGGACGAGGATAGAAGCGACAGGTGATCTACGTCGATTCATCCGTCGCCCTGGCGCATCTGCTCGCCGAGGACCGCCGCCCGCCCGACAGTTTCTGGAACGCAACGCTGGTCGCCAGCCGATTGACCGAGTACGAGGTCTGGACCCGACTTCACAGGCGTAACCTGGCAGCGTCCCGCGGTGAAGCCGCCGAAGCGCTGCTCAGGCGCATCGCACTGCTTGAATTGGCGCCGCCGGTCCTCACGCGCGCGCTGGAGGCGTTCTCCGTCCCGGTTCGCACATTGGATGCGCTGCACCTGGCGTCGATCGATTACCTGCGACAGCAGGGACAGGCCGTCGAGCTCGCCACGTACGACCGCCGGATGCGTGCTGCCGCCAAGGCGATGGACCTTCCCGTCGTCAACCTGAGCGACTGACCGCCGGCGGCTCGATCAGCCGCGAGCGCGTCAGGCTCTGAGGTCGTAGCAGCACAGCCGCGGGCCGCCGCCGGTCAGCAGGTTGCGCGTGTTCTGGGTGACGTATAGCAGGCCGCGCGACAGTACCGGCAGGCCCCACGACTCGCGGCTCGCGAACAGCCAGGCGCGCGCGATCTCGGTATGGCCCTCCGGCGTCAGATCGAGCCACAGCAGGTGCCCGAACTCGCCCAGGCACAGGAACTGCCCGTCGGCGGCCAGCAGCGATCCGCGGTAGGTGCTCATGAGCTGCGCCTGCGCGCGGCCGTTGCGCTCGATCATCTCCTGCCACTCCGGCTCGGCGCGCCAGGCGACGCCGCCGGTAGCCGCGTCGATGCAAACGAGTGACGCGTCGCCCGGATTGCGGCCGTCGAAGGCGTACAGGTAGCCGTCGCGGTGGATGGCGGTGTTGAAGTGGATGCCGACGTCCGCGGTCTGCCACGCGACGCGGTGCGTGAAGTCCGGCAGGATCTCGACCAGCGCGCTGCCGGTGCGGTAGCTGGACGTGAGGAACACCTTGTTGTCGAACACGACCGGGCTGGCGGCATTGGCCGATTCGTAGACACGGCCGCGGAACGGAAACCGGAAGTCGATGGCGCCGCTGGCCGGGTCGATCGACAGCAGGCCGCCCGTCGGGGGCTGCGAGTCGCCGCCGGCGAACACGAGCACCCGCCGCCGGCCGTGGATGTCGGCGGGCACGGGCGACGCATAGCTCGGACCCCACTCCGTGCCGGCGCGCCAGGCCTCGCGCCCCGTCGCCGTGTCGAACGCCGCGACGCACGGCCCGCCCGGCGCGCCCACGTTCACCACCAGCAGGCCGCCCTCGACGAGCGGCGTCGAGGCGGTGCCGAAGAAGTCCTGCCGCACCCTGTAGTCCGCGCGTAGGTCGCGCTGCCAGACGACGTCACCGGAGTCGAGCGCCAGGCAGTGGATCGTGCCCTCGGCGCTGACCGTGTAGACGCGGCCGGCGTCGATGACCGGGCTGGCGCGCGGCCCGTTGTTGTACCCGTAGCGGTCCTCGTAGACGGTGCCGTAGCGGAACCGCCAGCGCGGCGCCCCGGTCTCCGGATGCAGGCACTCGACGATTTCCTCGTCGCCCAGGCGGTGCATGAAGACCAGCCGGTCGCCCGCGATGGCCGGGGAGGTGTAGCCGGTCCCCTTGGGCA
>JAGWAI010000006.1:24425-47865 GCA_021296485.1 Acidobacteriota bacterium | reverse complement strand
ACCTCCATGTGACCGTCACCGTACCGCTGACGACGGCGGTGCTGGGCGGCCGCATCGATGTGCCGACGATTGACGGCGGGAGCGTGCGCCTCAAGGTACCCGCGGCGACGCAGGCGGGTCAGCTGCTGCGCCTCAAGGGACGCGGATTGCCCGGTGCGGGCAGCCGCGCCGGCGACTTGCTGGCCGTCGTACAGATTGAGATTCCGCGGCGTCTGAGCCCGGCGGCGCGTGCGCATTACGAGGCGCTGGCCGCAGAGTCAGCCGCACCCGAGTGAGGGATGGAACCATGAACCTGAGCCGATTGACCGAGAAGGCGCAGGAGGCGCTGCTCGCGGCACAGCAGGCGGGCGAGCGGGCGGGCAACCCCGAGATCGAACCCGAGCACCTCCTGGCGGCGCTGGCTGAGCAGCCGGACGGCGTCGTGCCGACCGTGCTGCGGCGGCTGGGAACCGACCCTGCGGCGGTTGCAGACGCGGCCCGCGCCGAGCTGGCCAACCTGCCGGCCGCGCGCGGCGGCGCCGCGCCGGCGCTTTCCGCGCGGACGCGGGCGATTGTCAGCCAGGCTTCCGTCGAGGCCGAGCGCCTCAAGGACGAGTACGTCAGCACCGAGCACCTGCTGCTCGCGCTGGCGGCCGAAGGCGGCCGCGCCCCGGCGGCCAGGATCCTGGCCGACCGGCAGGCGCTGCCGGACCGCATTCAGGAAGTGCTGAAGGCGGTGCGCGGAACGCAACGCGTCACCGATCCGAATCCCGAGGACAAGTACGAAGCACTGGAACGGTACGGTTCCGATCTGACGGCGCGCGCCCGCAGCGGCTCGCTCGACCCCGTGATCGGCCGCGATGAAGAGGTCCGCCGTGTGGTGCAGGTCCTCTCGCGGCGCACCAAGAACAATCCCGTGCTGATCGGTGAGCCAGGCGTCGGCAAGACCGCCATCGTGGAGGGGCTGGCCCAGCGGATCGTGCGGCAGGACGTGCCGGAGGGACTCAAGCAGAAACGTATCGTCGCCCTCGACCTGGGAGCGCTGGTGGCCGGCGCGAAATACCGCGGCGAATTCGAGGAGCGGTTGAAGGCGGTGCTGCAGGAGGTCACAGCCGCGTCCGGACAGATCATCCTGTTCATAGACGAGCTGCACACCGTGGTCGGTGCGGGCGCCGCCGAGGGCTCCATCGACGCCTCGAACATGCTGAAGCCGATGCTTGCCCGCGGCGAGCTCCACACCATAGGCGCGACCACGCTCGACGAGTACCGCAAGCACATCGAGAAGGACGCCGCGCTCGAACGCCGCTTCCAGCCGGTCATGGTTGCGGAGCCCACCGTCGAGGACACCATCAGCATTCTGCGCGGTCTGCGCGAACGGTACGAGATCCACCATGGCGTGGCCTTCAAGGATGCGGCGCTCGTCGCCGCCGCCGTGCTGTCACAGCGTTATATCAGCGACCGTTTCCTGCCGGACAAGGCGATCGACCTGATCGACGAGGCGGCCTCGAAGCTGCGCACCGAGATTGACTCGCTGCCGGTGGAGCTCGACGAAGTGGAACGCCGCATCATGCAGCTCGAGATCGAGCGCGAGGCGCTGCGCAAGGAGACCGACGCGGCCTCGCGGGAGCGGCTAGCGCGGCTCGACAAGGACCTCGCCGACCTCAAGGAGGAGCGCAGCCGGCTGCGGACGCAGTGGGAACGCGAGAAAGCCGCGATTCAGTCGTCCCGGACGCTCAAGGAGGAAATCGAGGAAGTCCGGCATGCGATCGAGCGGGCGCAGCAGGCGGGCGACTACGCCGAGGCGTCCGAGTTGCAATACGGGCGGCTGCCCGAGCTCGAACAGCAACTGCAGCACGAAGATGCAAACCTGCATGACGCACCCCAACAGACCCGCATGCTGAAGGAAGAGGTCGACGAAGAGGACATCGCGGAAGTTGTCAGCAAGTGGACGCACATTCCGGTCAGCCGGCTGGTGGAGGGCGAGATCCAGAAGCTGCTGCGGATGGAGGCGCGCCTGCGGGAGCGTGTCGTGGGCCAGGAGGACGCCATCGTTGCCGTGTCGAACGCGATTCGCCGGGCGAGAGCCGGCCTGCAGGATCCCGACCGGCCGCTCGGCAGCTTCATCTTCCTGGGACCGACGGGCGTCGGCAAGACGGAGCTGGCGCGCGCGCTGGCCGAGTTCATGTTCGATGCCGAGGATGCGATGGTGCGCATCGACATGTCCGAATACCAGGAGAAGCACTCGGTGTCGCGGCTGATCGGCGCCCCGCCCGGATACGTCGGCTACGAGGAGGCGGGCCAGTTGACCGAGGCGGTACGGCGCCGGCCGTACGCGGTCGTCCTGCTCGATGAAATCGAGAAGGCGCATCCCGAGGTGCTCAACGTGCTGCTGCAGCTGCTCGACGACGGCCGCCTGACCGACAGCAAGGGCCGCACGGTCGACTTCAAGAACGCCGTCGTCATCATGACGTCGAACCTGGGCAGCCAGCAGATCGTCGAGCGCGGGCTGGCGGCGGTCGACCGCGACGGAAACGATGCGGTGCGGCGGGAGGTCGAGCAGGCCTTGCGGGCGCACTTCCGTCCGGAATTCATCAACCGCGTCGACGAGATCATCGTCTTCCGCGCCCTCGGGCGGTCCGAGCTGGTGGCCATCGTGGACATCCAGCTCCGGCAGCTCGCGCGGCGGCTCGAGGAACGCAATGTGACCCTCGAATTGACGGCCGCGGCCAAGACGTTACTTGCGGAGGAAGGGTTCGATCCGTTGTTCGGGGCACGTCCGCTGCGGCGGTCGATTCAGCGGCAGCTGCTCGACCGCCTGGCAATGGAGATTCTGGACGGCACGTTCGGCGCGGGCGACCGCGTGACCGCCGACGTGCGGGACGGCGCGCTCGCCTTCACGAAGCAGGACGCGGTCAGCGCCTGACCCGGCCCGGTGCGATGCCCGGTTCAGCCGCCGGTCGCCAGACTACCGTCGAACCCGATGCGGTTGTGGCTGCCGTCGCAGAACGGCTTGCGCTCGGAGGCGCCACAGCGGCACAGCGCGAACGGCCGGCGCTCGATCGGAATCTCTTTCCCGTCCGCGTCGACCAACGTCACGTCATCGCCCTGGACCAGACAGGGCCCGTTTTTCCGTACGACAATATTCGTCAAGACTCGCTTCTCCCCTAACCCATCTTCTGCATCGACGCCAGGAAATCGGCGTTCGAGCGGGTCTTCCCCATCTTGTCGAGCAGCAGCTCCATCGCCTCGACCGGCGACAACGGGTTCAGCACCTTGCGCAGCACCCAGACGCGGTTGAGGTCGTCGCCGCTGAGCAGCAGCTCCTCCTTGCGCGTGCCGCTCTTCTGAATGTCGATGGCGGGAAACACCCGCTTGTCCACCAGCTTCCTGTCCAGGTGGATCTCCATGTTGCCGGTGCCCTTGAACTCCTCGAAAATCACGTCGTCCATGCGCGAGCCGGTGTCGACGAGCGCCGTCGCCATGATCGTCAGCGACCCGCCCTCCTCGATGTTACGCGCCGCGCCGAAGAACCGCTTGGGCTTCTGCAGCGCATTCGAATCGAGGCCGCCGGACAGCACCTTGCCGGACGGCGGAATGACGGTGTTGTAGGCGCGCGCCAGACGCGTCACGGAGTCGAGCAGAATCACGACGTCCTTGCGATGCTCCACCAGCCGCTTCGCCTTCTCGATGACCATTTCCGCCACCTGCACGTGGCGCTGCGCCGGCTCGTCAAATGTCGACGATATGACTTCGCCGTCGACGGAGCGCTGCATGTCGGTCACCTCTTCCGGGCGCTCGTCGATCAGCAGCACGATGAGATAGACCTCGGGGTGGTTCTTGACGATGGACTGCGCGATGTTCTGCAACAGCATGGTCTTGCCGGTGCGCGGGGCGGCTACAATCAGCCCGCGCTGGCCCTTGCCGATGGGCGTCATCAGGTCCATAACGCGCGCGGACAGGTTGGGCGTCTCGGACTCGAGCCGAATCCGCTCCTGCGGATAGAGCGGCGTCAGGTTCTCGAAGAAGATCTTGTCGCGCGCCTGCTCCGGCGCCTCGAAGTTGACCGCCTCGACCTTGATCAGGGCGAAATAGCGCTCACCTTCCTTCGGCGGCCGGATTTGCCCCGAGACGGTGTCGCCGGTCTGCAGGTCGAACTTGCGAATCTGCGACGGCGAGACGTAGATGTCGTCCGGTCCGGGCAGGTAGTTGTAGTCCGGCGCCCGCAGGAACCCGAAACCGTCGGGCAGCACCTCGAGCACGCCCTCCGAGAAGATGAATCCGCTCTGCTCCGTCTGCGCCTTGAGGATCTGGAATATCAACTCCTGCTTGCGCATGCCGGTGGCGCCGGCGACGCTGAGATCCTTGGCGATTTGCGTGAGCTTGGCGATGCTCATGTCCTTGAGCTCGCCGATGTTCAGGGTGTTGGCCGACCGCTTCGGAGCCGGCGGCTTGGCGGTCTTGGTGGGCGTGGCGGGCTCTGCGGCTGCGGCTGCGGCCGCGGCCGGGGCGGTCGGCGGACGCGAGGTACGTCTCTGGTTACTTGGCATATGAATCTGGCCTGGAAGAAGGGTTAGAACGTGCGTGCAAGCCTGGAGGCTCAGGATGAGAGGGAGCGGCTACCCCAATGGACGCGTTGCGAAACGGGACGCAGACAATCGAATGGAGTAATCGTGCCGTCTTTCAGGTTACGGAGTATAGGACCGCGACGGCGGCCTGTCAACCGGCCTTGCGGCGCGGCCGCACCGCGTCAGTAGCCCGCCGGCGACTCGCCGATGCGGATCATGCTGCACCCGATGACCGGCTCAATTCCGAGCTCGCGGGCGCGCCGCACGACCTCGGGACCGTCGGCCCCGGGGTTGAGCCACAGCGTCGGAATCCGCAGGCTGGCGACCTCGTCGACCAGCTGCAAGCCAACGTCCGGCGGCACGTAGAACGACGCCAGATCGATGTCGAAGGGCACGTGGCGCAATGACGGATACGACTGCAGGCCCTCGATTGCATGCCCGCAGGGGTTGATCGGCACGACCCGATAGCCCGCGTTCCGGAAGCCGCGGAGCGCCTTGTTACCGAACTTGTGACGGTCCCGCGACGCGCCGACCACCGCGACAGTCTCCATGTACCGAGTATACAGACCGTCGCGTAGAATGGCTGCCTACGTGCCGCGTCACCTGCTGCTGCTCGCCTGTGTCTGTGCGCTGACGTTCCTCGCCGCGCTCAGCCGGCCGGCCCTCACCGATTCCGACGAAGGCTTCTATGCCGAGAGCGCCCGCGAAATGGTGGAGAGCGGCAACTGGCTGACCCCCCACTACAACTACGAGCCGCGCTTCGAGAAGCCGGTCCTGTATTACTGGATGGCGGCCGGCGCCTATCTCGTTGGCGGGCCATCGCCCGGCGCGGCGCGGCTGCCGTCAGCGTTGGCCGGATTCGGTCTCGTGCTGGTCACGTTCTTTTGCGCGCGCCGGTGGTGCGGCGATGCTGCGGGGCTGCTGGCGGGAATCATCGCCGCGACGAGTTCGGCCGGCATTGCGATGGCGCACCAGGCGCTGCCGGACCTGCCGCTGGCGTTCTTCGTCGCCACCGCGGTCTGGACCGCACTGGTCGGACTGTTCGACGATCCCCGTGGGGCGTCCGCACCGCGCTCGCGGCTGCCGTGGCTGCTGGCCGCCGCGCTGGCCGCCGCCGGCGCCATGCTCATGAAGGGACCCGTCGGCCCCGTGCTCGTCGCCGCGGTCCTGCTTCCCGTCATGCTGATCGAAAGGCGCCGTAGCGGTGCGTGGCTGCGGGCGCGGCCGGCCCACCTGCTCGCGGCGTCAGCGGTATTCTTCGCGGCGGTCGTCCCCTGGTACGCGGCGATGACGGCCGAGCACGGCACGGCCTATCTGTACCGGTTCTTCGGCGCGGAGAACCTCGAGCGCTTCGCCACGGCGCGCTACAACGCGCCGCGGCCGATCTGGTACTACCTGCCCATCCTTGCCGGGGGGCTGTTGCCCTGGACGCCGTTCACGATGCTGTGGGGGCCGGCGATACGCGACGCCTGGCGCCGCCGCGCGGTCGATCCGACCGTGATGTGGCTCGTTTTCTGGGCCGCTGCGCCGCTGCTGCTGTACACGGTTTCGGTCGGCAAGCAGCCGCGATACATCATGCCGGTGTTGCCGCCGCTGGCCATCCTGCTGGCCTGGGCCGTGACTCGCGCCGCCGCGGAACCGGCCCGCCGGCGCCTGTACGCGGCGGCGAACGTGGCGGCCGGCGGTCTGCTGCTGGTGCTCGCCGGGCTGCTGTTGCGCGCCCGACCGCTGTTCATCGAATGGAGCCCGGCGTGGACCACGGCGCTGGCCGTCGCCCTGGGCGCTGGCGGCATATTCGTTTGCCTGACCGCCCGGCGGCCGTGGCGGCTGCCGGCCGGCGGTCTGACGGCCGCCATGATCCTGGCGACGCTCGGCGCGCACTACGTGCTGCTCGCTTCTCCCGGTCCGGCGCCCGTCCAGAGGATGGCGGCGCTGGTCGCGCAAGCCCGTACCGGCGACGAGCCGTACGGCCGGCACCGGGTCTTCGACCGAAACCTCGTCTACTACACCCGCTCACCATACGTCGAGCTGGCGACGCTGGGGGCCGCGCAGGAATTCCTGCAGGCGCCGGAGCGCGTGCTCTGCGTGCTACTTGAGGAAGACGCTGCACTGCTCGAACGCGACGGGCTGCCGTTACGGCGCCTCGGCAGCGTGTCGTTCCTCAACACCGGCGGGCTCACCCTGCGAGCATTGATCGACCCGGATCCCCGACGGGAATTGACCGAGGCGGTCCTCGTCGCAAATCGTTAGCGCGTACCGGGGTTTCGGGGCGCAGTCCCGAGCGGGTATTCCGGGAATATCTTGCCCGGGTTGAGGATGCCGTTGGGGTCGAACGCCCGCTTCAACCGGCGCATGAGGGCAATCGTCTCCGGCGACAGCTCCAGGTCGAGGTAGGCCTGTTTCGTGAACCCGATGCCGTGCTCGCCGCTGATTGATCCCTCCAGCGCGACAACCGCCTCGAACAGGCGCCGCTCCGCCGCCTGCGCCCGCGCCATCTGAGCGGCGTCCTGCGGATCGACGAGCACGTTCACGTGGATATTGCCGTCGCCCACGTGACCGAAGCAGGCGATGTCGAGCCGCAGTTCGCGCCGCAGTGCGTCCACCGCGCGGAACAGGTCCGGGATGCGGGCCAGCGGCACGACGACGTCATGGTTGATCTTGAGCGGCGCCACGGCGCGCAGCGCCAGCGACAGGTCACGCCGGATTTGCCAAAGCGCCTCGCGCTCGGCATCGTTGCCTGCGCGTTGCACCCCGGAGGCACCCGTCGATTCGCATGCTTCGGCCGCGCGCTGCAGTTCCTCGGCCGCCGCCGCGGGCGTACCGTCTACCTCAATCAGCAACATGGCGCCTGCCGAGTCCGGGGCCAATCCGGCGCCGCCGCGGGCGCGCGCCGCGGCGAGGCTCGCCGCGTCCACCAGCTCGAGCGCCGCCGGCACCACCTGCGCCGCGATGACGGCCCGAGCGGCCGCAACCGCCGTATCCACGCCTGCGAACCAGGCGCGCAACGTGCGGCGAGCCGCAGGCTTCGGCACGAGCCGCAATGTAGCCTCGGTGATGATGGCAAGGGTCCCCTCCGACCCTGCCAGCAGCTGCGTCAGGTCGTATCCGACAACGTTCTTCACGACCTTGCCGCCCGTTCGGATGATCTCGCCCGTCGGTAGCACCGCCTCCAGGCCGAGCAGATAGCGTCTTGTCGTCCCGTACTTGAACGCGCGCGGGCCGCCCGCACATTCGGCCACGTTGCCGCCGATTGCCGAGCTCGCGAGACTGGCCGGGTCCGGCGGGTAGAACAAGCCGACCCGTTCCACTGCCGCCTGCAACGCGCCCGTCACAACGTTCGGCTCGACCACCGCCAGCAGGCTCGCCTCGTCGATTTCCTTGATCCGGTCGAGCCGGTCGAGCGCAAGCACGACGCCGCCGTTCGCAGGCACTGCCCCGCCCGTATAGCCGGTTCCGGCGCCGCGCGGCGTAAGCGGGATCCGTTGCGCATCGCACAGTCGCGCGACCGCCGCAATCTCCGCCGCCGAGCCGGGGAAGACAACCAGGTCGGCGGGAAGTCCCCTGCCGAGCGCATCCGTGCCGTATTCGCGGCGGAGCGCGTCGTCGCCGCGCACGTGTTCCGCGCCGAGAATACGCTCGATTGAACAGCGGTTCTGCTCCGACACCCTGCCGAATGCCCCGCCCGCAGTGATGGAATCCGTTGCCACGGATCTATGACCCGGTCGCGGTCGCGACATCGCCGTGGTCGAGCGCGTCGATGAACTTGCGTATCCGCCGTGCGGCTTCATCCAGGTCGTCGCGCGACGCGGCGTACGAGAGCCGCACGAATCCGGGCGCGTCGAACGCCTCGCCGGGCGTGACGGCGACCTGCCCGTCGCGCAGCAGGGCCTGGGCAAAGTCCGTCGACGTGCGCAATCCGTCCGGTGACAGCAACTCCGAAACATCGGGAAAGAGATAGAACGCGCCGCCCGGCCGCACGCAACGGACGCGGGGCTCGGCGGCGAGCAGCCGGAGCAGCAGGTCCCGGCGCTCTCGGTACTCATTGCGCATCGCCGCCACGCACTCCTGCGGCCCAGTGAGCGCCTCGATTGCCGCCCGCTGCGTAATCGACGAAACGTTCGACGTGGCGTGGCCCTGCACGGTGTTGCAGGCCTGGATGAAGGCGTGCGATCCGATGGCCCAGCCGCAGCGCCAGCCGGTCATGGCGTGGTCCTTCGACAGGCTGCCCGTGACGACAAACCTGTCGGGCAGGCGATCGAGCAGCACGCGCGGCAGGTTGTGGGGCGCGTCATCGTAGATCAGCTCCTCGTAGCACAGATCGAGCACCACCCAGACGCCGCGCGCCGCGGCCTCCCCCGCGATGCGCTCCAGGTCCGGCTCCGCGACCAGCGCCCCGGTCGGATTGCCCGGCGAATTGACGACAATCGCCTTCGTCCGCGGCGTGAACGCTTCGAGAACGGCGGCGGCGTGCAGCCGGAAACCGTCCTCCGCATGCGTGCGGACCGCCACCGGCGCGGCGCCGGCCAGCTTTATCTGCTCGACGATGCTCGGCCACCCCGGCGCGTGCGTGATGACCTCGTCGCCCGGCTCGTACAGGGCCATGGCCGCGTTGAAGAGCGCCTGCTTGCCGCCGGCCGTCGCAATCACCTGGTCCGGATCGAACGCAACGCCGTAGTCCGCGGCGTACCGCCCGCAAATTGCCTCGCGCAACTCCCGAACGCCCGTGTTCGGCGTATATCTGGTGAAGTCGTCGGCAATGGCCGCGACCGCCGCCGCCTTTACGTGCTGCGGGGTGGCGAAGTCCGGCTCGCCGGCGCCGAGGTCGACGATGTCGATACCCCGCCGCCGCAGGCGATCCACCTCGGCCGTGATCTGCTGGGTGCCGGAAGCGGCGGCGCGCTCGATTCGCTGGGAAAACATGCGGTCGAGACGCTCAGCCGGCAGTCGGCTGCGTCTGGTACTTGGCGGCCAGGCGCGCCTCGACGACGGGGGGCACGAGTCCTGCCACCGAACCGCCGAGCGCGAACACTTCCTTGACGAGACGCGAGCTCACATAGGTGTACGGCTCGGCCGGCATCATGAACACGGTTTCGATCTCGTCACTCAGCCGCCGGTTCATGAGCGCCATCTGCAGCTCGTACTCGAAGTCGGAGATCGCCCTCAATCCGCGCACGATCACGTTCGCACGGCGGCGGCGGGCATACTCGACCAGCAGGCCGTCGAAGGTGTCCACCTCGACGTTTGGCTGCGCCCGGAACACCTCGCGTGTGAGCTCCAGGCGCTCCTCAATCGAGAACAGCGGAGCCTTGTCGCGGTTGACCAGCAGCGCGATCACGATCCGGTCGAACAACCGCGCGCCGCGCTGGATGATGTCGACGTGACCGTTCGTCAACGGGTCGAACGAGCCGGGGTAGACGGCCAGGCGGGGCGTATGTCCTTGTTCCATGTCGTTCAGCCGCCGGCATCCGCCGGCACGTAGAACTCCAGGGCGCTGTCGCCGGACACAATCCGCCGCCCGGCCCGCAGCCCCGGTGCTGCCGCCGGCGCCGCCCGGCGCGCCTGCTCCAGCACGAGCACGCCGCTGAACGCCAACCGGCGACCCACCGCCGACAGTATCGCATCAGTGTCCGGGTTGTCATAGGGCGGGTCAAGGAGGATGACGTCGAAAGCCTCCGGCAATCGGCGGTCTGTCGCCGCCGCCGGCAGCCGTGCGCACACTATCCGGCAACTGCCGGCCACGCCGAAACGGGCCGCGTGGTCCGCTATATATGCGGCCGACCGTCGATCGGCGTCGACGAACGTCACGCCGCGCGCGCCCCGGCTGAGCGCCTCCAGACCGAGCGCGCCGGTGCCGGCGCACGCATCGAGTACCTCCGCCCCGCACACCCGCTCGCCCAACACGTTGAACAGGGTTTCGCGCAAGCGATCCGCAGTCGGCCGCAGGCCCGGCCAGTCGGGCGAGCGCAAGCGGCGCCCCTTCAGCGAACCGGCGACGATGCGCATGCTATCCGACCTCGACCAGGTGGAAGCGCTCGGACCAGCCTGCGACCGCCGCGTCCAGGGTCGCCCGCGGCGGCTGCTCCGCCAGCCAGGCGTGGACCGCCTGCCGGGCATCCTCCATGACCCGGTGATCCCGCAGCAGATCCCCCGTCCGCAAGGTCGGCAGACCGGACTGGCGCGTGCCGACGAAGTCGCCGGGGCCGCGTATTTCGAGGTCGCGTTCGGCGATTTCAAAGCCGTCGGTCGTTGCGTTGACGGCGGCCAGGCGGGCGCGCGCGGCTGCGGTCAGCCGCACGCCGTGCAGCAGAATGCAGTGCGCGCGGTGCGTTCCGCGCCCGACCCGCCCCCGCAACTGGTGCAATTGCGCGAGTCCGAAGCGCTCGGCGTGCTCGATCAACATGACGGAGGCATTGGCCACGTCTACCCCCACCTCGATGACCGTCGTGGCCACCAGCAGGTCGATCTCACCGGCCGCGAAGGCGCGCATTATCGTTTCGCGCTCGCCGGAACCGAGCCGGCCGTGCACCAGGCCGACCCGCAAGTCAGGGAACACGTCCTTCTCGAGGTGATGCGCCATCTCGGTCGCCGCCTTGAGGTCGACCTTCTCAGACTCCTCCACGAGTGGATAGACCACGTACGCCTGGCGCCCCGCGCTCAGCTCGTGCTGCACGAAGCGATAGATCTCCGCGCGCCGCTCCTCGGACGCCACCCGCGTGGCGACCGGCTGGCGCCCCGGCGGCAGCTCCCGGATCACCGATACGTCCAGGTCGCCGTAGGCCGTCAGCGCCAGCGTGCGCGGTATCGGCGTGGCCGTCATCACCAGCACGTCGGGTTGCAGGCCCTTGCGGCGCAGAGTCGCGCGCTGGATCACGCCGAAGCGATGCTGCTCGTCGATGATTGCGAAGCCGAGCCGGTTGAAGCGCACGCTCTCCTGCACGAGCGCGTGGGTGCCTACCGCCAATTGCGCGCTCCCCGCCGCCAGCCGCTCCCAGGCGGTCCGCCGCTCCTTCGCGCCCAGCGTGCCGGTCAGCAGGACCGGCTCGAAGCGCGAAGGCTCGAGCAGCCGTGCGATATTCAGAAAGTGCTGCTCTGCCAGCAGTTCCGTAGGCGCCATGAAGGCAGCCTGCAGCCCGTTTTCCATCGCCACGAGCGCCGCCAGGAGCGCCACGATGGTCTTGCCGGAACCCACGTCTCCCTGCAGCAGCCGGTTCATCGGCTGCTCCCGCCGCAGGTCGTCGACGATCTCCTTGAGCGCCTGCCGCTGGTGGCCGGTCAGGCGAAACGGCAGCACGTCGAGCGCCGCCCGGCGGATGCGGTCGTCAACCACAATCTCGTGCGGCTTGCGAACCGTATCGGTCTCGCGCCGTTTCAGGGCGAGGCCGAGCTGAAACACGAAGAACTCTTCGAAGATCAGCCGGCGCTGGGCCGCGGACCGGTAGCTGTTGAGGTCCTCCAGCGGCGTTCCCGATGCCGGAAAGTGCGCCTGCACGAGCGCGGTCCGCCGCTCGAGCAGACCGCAGCGCCGGCGCACTTCCTCCGGCAATGGATCACCGACATCGGGCGGCAGCCGTTCCAGGCAGGCGTGCAGGACGCGCCGCATCATCTTCGGAGTCACGCTCCCCACGCGCTCGTAGATGGGCACGATCCGGCCCGTGTGCACGCGCTGATCGCCCTCGTCCGACGCGTCGCCGGCGAGCACCTCGTACTCCGGGTTCGTGAAACGCAGTCCGCCGCCCGTCCGGCCGTATTCGACCGTACCGAACAGGGCGACCTGACGGTGCGGCACGAGAATGTCGGACAGGAAGGACTGGTTGAAGAACACGGCGCGCACCTGCCCCGACGCGTCGCCGACGATTGCCTCGAATATCCGGAAACCGCGCCGCTGCGTGCGGCGCTCGCCGGCGCTCAGGACGCCTCCGACGACCGAGGTCGCAGCGCCGGCGCGCAACTCCGCTATCGGCCGGACATGCTCGCGGTCGTCATAGCGTCTCGGCAGCCTCAGCAGGAGATCTTCGAGCACGTGCAGGCCGGCGCCCGCCAGATCGGCGGCGCGGCGGGGACCGATACCCTTGACGAACTGCAGTGGCGCCCGGAGATCAACAGTCACTGCGCGATGACCAATTCACCGACATCCACGGCATACGAGTATAGGCAACGCAGCCTTGATTTTCGCTTTTTGTTTGTATACAGTCTAGGAGCCCGCGGTGAAACCCCGCGTCGTACCGAGACCGTTCAGGCCGAATGCATGGACGTTCGAATGCAGCAGGGTTTCACCGCGGGCTTCCGGGCTCCTCAGCGGATATGCTAGCGATGTCGACGGGAGGTCGCGTGCAGCCACTCACTCGGCGCCAGCGGGAAATTCTCGACTTTCTGACCGAATTCATCGAGCAGCACGGCTACGCGCCGAGTCTCGAGGAAATCGGCCGGAGATTCGGTCTGTCGTCGCTGGCGACGGTGCACAAGCACCTGACGAACCTGGAGGACAAGGGCTTCATCCGCCGTGCCTGGAACCGCAGCCGGTCGGTCGAGCTGGTGCCGACACGGGTCGGCGGCCGCGCCATCGAGCTGCCGCTGCTCGGCACGGTCGCGGCCGGGGCGCCGATTGAAGCGGTAGCCAGCTCCGAGACCATCGCCGTTCCGGAAGATCTCGTGGCGGCGACTGACACCTACGCGCTGCGGGTGCGCGGCAGCTCAATGATCGACGAGCAGATCCGCGACGGCGACATCGTCATCGTGGAGGATCGCAAGACGGCCAACAACGGAGAGATGGTAATCGCGCTACTGCGCGACGCCGACGTGACGCTGAAGAAGTTCTACCACGAGCGTGGACGGATCCGGCTGCAACCTGCCAATCCGGCCGTCAGGCCGCTCGTCGTGGAACCCGACCAGGTGCAGATTCAAGGCGTCGTCGTAGGTGTCATGCGGCGGTACTGAGGCTATTCATGACGCAGCGAAAACAGATCAACTTCACCATAGTCCCGGACGAATCGGGTGATGCGCCGCGGACGTACGCCAACTTCTGCGCGATCTCGCATACGCCGTTCGACTTCACGCTGACATTCTGCGAAGTGTTGCCGCCTTCCGAGAAAGAAGTGCGGGATGCCGAAACCCACCGAGTGCTCCGCGCGCCGGTTCGTTCACGCATTGTCGTGCCGATGCAGTTCGTTCCCAATCTCATCAACGCCCTTCAGGAGCATCTGCGGTCGTTCGGCGAAGGGACGCTGAAGGTCACGGCGCCCAACGACCCGGTGCACTAGGATCCCCGGTGCAGGCGCCGCCGCAACCGGCCGCAGCCATCGTCCGGATTCTCGACGCGCTGTCGGCGCAACACCCCGGGGCCACTACCGAGCTGCAGTACCGCAATGCGTTCGAGCTCCTGGTGGCGACCATTCTCTCCGCGCAGTGCACCGACGTACGCGTCAACATGGTGACGCCGGGACTATTCGAGCGCTACTCCGATCCACCGTCGCTCGCACGCGCCACGCCGGAGGAGGTGGAGCCGCTCATCCGGTCGACCGGATTCTTCCGGTCTAAGGCGCGGGCGCTCGTCGGCATGGCCCGCGCACTCACCGACGAACATGCCGGCCGCGTGCCGGCGTGCCTCGAACAACTCGTGGTGCTTCCCGGCGTCGGGCGAAAGACGGCCAACGTCGTGCTTGGTCACGCGCTGGGCGTGCCGGGGCTCCCGGTGGATCGCCATGTGCTGCGCGTCACGAACCGACTCGGCATCGCGCGCGGCGACGATCCGGTCGCCGTCGAACGCCAGCTGTGCGGCGCCCTGCCGGCCGATCGCTGGACCAGCGCGTCGGATACGTTGATTCTGCACGGCCGGCGGATATGCAAGCCGCGCCCGCTGTGCGACAGGTGCGCCGCGCGCGCCGACTGTCATTATCGAAACACCAGGCCGGAGCCGCCCGGCGGTTCCCGGGCCACGGCCCGCCGGCGAACCGCGCGATGACATATCCCCCGCGCCGTCGCCTCGGCCAGCATTTCCTGCAGCCGGCCTGGGTGACCAAGCTGCTGGCGGTGATTGGCGCCGAACCGGACGATACGTTCCTTGAAATCGGCGCCGGCCGCGGGGCGTTGACGCTGTCGCTCGCGCAACGCGTGGCGCGGATCGCCGCGGTGGAGATCGATCCGCGGCTGGCCGCGAGCCTGGCGGACCGCGCGCCGGCGCGGGTCAACGTGGTGCGCGCCGACTTCATGGCGCTCGATCTCGACAACCTGAAACTCCCTACACCGGCGCGGGTAGTCGGCAACCTGCCGTACAGCATCGCGGCCAGAATCCTGCTCAAGCTCCTCCACTTCAGCGCGCACGGCGCGCGCTTGACGGACGCCACGTTGATGCTGCAGCGCGAGGTGGCGGACCGCGTCGCCGCCGCGCCCGGCTCGCGCGACTGGGGTCCGCTGGCGATCGCCACACGGATGCACGCCGCGGCGCGTTGCGTGCTGGCGTTGCCGCCGGGCGCGTTCCGTCCCATGCCGCGCGTGCAGTCGGCGGTCGTACAGTTGCAGTTCTGCCCGCCGCCCGTGCAACCGACCGACCCGGCGCTGTTCGACACCCTGGTGCGCGCCATCTTCACGCAGCGGCGCAAGACCGCGCTGAACGCGCTGCGGCCACTTGCGACGCGGTACAGCGTCCTGCCGGCCGCCGACATCTTCGCCAGGGCGGGCGTGGACCCGGCGCGGCGGCCCGAGCAACTCGACATGTCGAACCTGGCCGAGCTTGCGGAGGTGCTTGCGTCGACACGCCGCCAGCCGGAAGTATCCCTGTGATCGACCGCGTGTTATTCTTGAGACGCCTTCCTTGCAGGCGCCCCCAGCCGCCTGCAACGCGGGAGCCATCCCGCCGGCGGACAGTTCGTCATACGCGCAAGTGTCTATTTCCGCAGTCGAGTCTGAACGCGACACCCTCGTAGAAGTGGTCCCGCTGGGCGGCGTGGGCCAGTTCGGCATGAACACGATGGCCGTGACCGCATCCGACACGACGCTGCTGCTCGACGCGGGGGCGATGTTTCCCGGCCTGGATCACTATGGCGTCGACCTGGCGGTGCCCGATCTCTCGTTCCTGGAAGAGACTGGCCGACAGGTTTCGGCGGTTGTGCTCACGCACGGCCACGAAGACCATATCGGCGCCGTGCCCTACGTCTGGGACCGTATCGAAGGGCCGATCTACGGCACTCCCCTGACCCTCGCACTCGTCGCTTCCAAGCTGGACGCGCACGGGATCGACTGCGCCGGACGGCTGGTAACCGTCGCGCCGGGAGAACGCGTCACCGCCGGCGCGGTGGAGATCGAGTTCATCCGCGTCACCCACAGCATGCCGGACTGCGTTGCCGTCGCGCTCCACACGCCGGCCGGCACCATCGTCCATACGGGCGACTTCAAGTTCGATGACGACCCGCTCGACGGGGAGCCGCTCGACGCCCCGCGGCTTGCCGAGCTCGGCAACGAGGGTGTCCTTGCGCTGTTCGCCGACAGCACCAATGTCGCGCGCGCCGGACACGCGGGATCGGAACAGGACGTTGCGGGAGCCTTCGAGGAGATATTCACCCGCACGCGCGGCAAGCTCATCGTCGCGGCCTTTTCATCGAGCATCTACCGGGTGCAGATGCTCGTTTCGCACGCCGTTCGCTACGGCCGCAAGGTGGCGCTCGTCGGCCGCGGCATGCGGCGCACCGCCGAAATCGCCGAACGCCTGGGTCACCTGGCCATCCCGCCCGCCGCGCGCATTCGCGACCGCGACGTGAGCCGCTACCGGGCGGATGAAGTGTTGTGCATCGTCACGGGGTCGCAGGGAGAGCCGCTCGCGGCGCTGGCGCGCATCGCGGCCGACGCGCACCCGCATGTCAGGATCGACCCGGGCGACGTCGTTGTGTTCTCCGCCCGCGCCATTCCGGGCAACCAGCGGGCGATCGGCCGACTCAAGAATGACATCGCCCGCCGCGGCGCCGACATCGTCGATGACACCATCAGTCCGGTGCATGTATCCGGTCACGCCTGCGAGGAGGACCTCAAACGCATGCTCGCACTGGTCAGGCCGCGCTGCTTCGTGCCGATACATGGGGAGTACCGCTTTCTCGCGCGCCACGCGCAAGTGGCGGGCGAGGCCATGAACGGACAGACGGCAGTGCTGATGGTGGAGAACGGCGACCGGATCGGGTTCGACGGCGGCGGCGGCTGGGTGCAGGGCTCGGTCCCCGTCGGCGGCGTGCTGATCGACAACGCGCACAGCGGCGAGGTGGACGGCGCCGTCCTGCGTGAGCGGCGGCAGCTCGCCGCCGGCGGCGTCGTTGTCCTCCTCATTCCGCTCGGCGCACAGGGCGCGGCACGCGCCGGCGTGCCGGCCGTCACGACCAGCGGTTTCGTGATCGACCGGGAGGCCGACGCGCTTCTCGCCGAGGCCCCGGCGCTCGTGCAACGCATGATTGACGACGCGCCGGACGGCGAACGAAGCGACCACGCCGCGCTGCGGGAGCGGGTCCGCGCCGGGATGGAACGCGTTTTTCGCAAGCGGACGGGCCGCAATCCGCTCGTCCTGCCCGTCATCGTGGAGACCTGAAATGTTCCGAATCGATCTATCGCGGCGGATCAGCGAGTTTCTCGGTGTCGCGCTGTTCGCGCTCGCGCTGGTCTGGCTCATTTCGCTGGCCACCTACAGTCCGACCGACGCCGTCTGGTTCTTCAATACCGGCGGGGACGTGCCGCCGATGAACCTCGTCGGTCTGGCAGGATCCTTCATCTCGGAAGCGTCCTACCAGGTGCTGGGGCTCACCTCGTATCTGCTCCCGCCGCTATTCGCCGTGCTTGGCTGGTACGCCTTCTGGTGCCTGCCGATCGCGGCCGGATACACCAAGCTGATCGGGCTGGTGCTGATGGTTGCCTGTGTATCGTCCCTGCTCAGCCTGACGCTGGACACGCTCGACGTGGCCGGCAAGACGTTCCTGGCGGGCGGCTACGCCGGCTACGGCATTGCCGTCAGCCTTGCGTCGCAATTGAATCGCACCGGCGCGTTCATCATCGTCGTCACGCTCCTGGCCCTGTCGGTCATTCTGTCGACCCAGTTCTCGTTCAGCCGGTTCTTCTCACGGATTGGGCGCCATATCGGGCACGTGCCGACGCACGTGAACCGCTGGAGGAGCGCGCGCCGCACCGCGCGCCAGCAGCGGCACGCCGGCAACCGCAAGGCGGCCAGGGCGTCCGCAGATGGCGACGCGCCCGAATCCCGGGAACCGGATACTCCGCTGGCGGACATCCGTCCGACCGCCGCGGCGCCTGGCGCCGCTGACGACAGCCCGCCATCAATACTTGCCGATTTGCCGCTCCACGCGCCGGAACCGGGGCCCGACGAGGGGCTCACCGATCCGCCGGAGCCGCAGGCCTTGCGTTTCGATCCGCCCGACGACGCTCCGGCCTACAGCGCGCCGGAGCCGGATCTGACACCGGAACCGGAACCGCGGCCGGTGCAGGACGACCTGTTCACGCCGCCGCCAGAGGCGGCGTCCGAGTCGCCGGATGCGCCGCTGCGGTCGGCCGCAGCGGCCGCCACGCCCGCGCCCGACGCCACGTTCACGCATCCGCCGCCGGCGCTGTTCGATGCGCCGCCCGACGCGCAGCGCGTAGACGAACGGCAGCTCAACGAAAGCGCAAAGCTGCTCGAGGAGAAGTGCCGCGAATTCTCGGTCGACGGCTCGGTGGTGCAGATTCATCCCGGTCCGGTAGTGACGACGTTTGAACTGAAACCGGACGCGGGTGTGAAGTACAGCCGCGTAACCCGGCTCGCCGACGACTTGTGCCTGGCCATGGAGGCCGATTCGGTGCTGATCGAGCGGATTCCGGGCAAGTCGACCGTCGGCATACAGATACCGAACGCAGTCCGCGACCAGATTTCGCTGCGGGAGATGCTCGAGTCGGATGCCTACCGCAAGTCGCCGTCCATGCTGACGCTGGCGCTGGGCAAGTCGATCCACGGCGAGCCGGTCGTCGCCGATCTGGCGACGATGCCGCACCTGCTGGTCGCCGGCACGACCGGTAGCGGCAAGTCGGTCGCCCTGAACGCCATGCTCACGAGCATCCTGTACCGCGCCACGCCGGACGACGTGCGCCTGATCCTGATCGATCCGAAACGTCTGGAGCTCGGGATGTACGAGGACATCCCGCATCTGCTCACGCCCGTCGTGGTCGAGCCGAAGAAGGCCGCGAATGCCCTGCAGTGGGCGGTGCGCGAGATGGAGGAGCGCTACAAGCTGCTGGCGGCTGAAGGCGTGCGGAATATCCAGCAGTACAACCGCAACGTCGATTACCGGCGCCGCGAGGCCACGCAGGAGGAACTGGCGGAAGCGGGGGACGAGTTGCAGCGGCTGCCGCAGATCGTGTTGACGATCGACGAGCTGTCCGACCTGATGATGATCGCCGGCAACGAGGTGGAAGAGGCAATCACGCGCCTGGCGCAGATGGCCCGCGCGATCGGCATCCACCTCATTCTCGCCACCCAGCGGCCCTCGGTGGACGTCATTACAGGGTTGATCAAGGCCAACTTTCCCTCGCGCATCGCGTTCCGGGTTTCCTCGAAGGTCGACTCGCGCACCATCCTCGACATGAACGGCGCGGAGCAGCTGCTCGGCAAGGGCGACATGCTGTATCTGCCGCCGGCGTCGTCCCGCACCGTGCGCCTGCACAGCCCTTACATCTCCGAACAGGAAACGGCGCGGTTGGCCGGTTTTCTGCGCAAGCAGGGCAAGCCGAACTACGACACGACGATTACGGAAGAAGACAAGCCGGAGGGCGCCGCCGAATTCGAGCGGGACGACCTGTACGACGAGGCCGCCCGCATCGTCGTGTCGAGCGGCCACGCGTCGATCTCGTACCTGCAGCGGCGGCTGCGGGTTGGCTTCAGCCGCGCCGCGCGGCTGGTCGACATGATGGAAGCGGAC
The DNA here is from genome assembly GCA_021296485.1 of Acidobacteriota bacterium. Classification (GTDB taxonomy): domain Bacteria; phylum Acidobacteriota; class Vicinamibacteria; order Vicinamibacterales; family UBA8438; genus JAAXGX01. The sequence continues at coordinate 28,388 of JAGWAI010000006.1, read as the reverse complement.
GGGCTGGTCTCGTCCGGCACGTCCGGCAAGGCGCGGGAAGTTCTCGTCAAGCCCGACTACTTCGAAGAAATCGATCTGCAGCCGCGCTGATGACCAGACGGTTTCTCTGCCTTGTCGCCATTGCGGGAGTCATGCTGATCCCCGCTCCGCCCGCCGACGCCCAGTCGGACGGGCAGTCGCGCCGCGCCCCGCTGCGCCTGCCGGGAAGCAGTCTGCCCCGGCGCGCGCCGGCTCCCGATCCGCCCCCGCGCCGGCCCGACCCTCCCCCGCCGGCAGGGAGAATCGTCACGCCGCCGCCCGTCGCCAAGCCGCCGCCCGTCGCCGACCGGCCGGCCGAAACGCCGCCCGTGGAAGAAGAACCCGCAAGAAATCTTTCGCTGGCCCGGCAACTCGGACTCCAGGTGTCACGCGTCGTCATCGATGCCGGCCACGGAGGGCAGGACCCGGGCGCTACCTCGAACGGCCTTCACGAAGCCGACGTGGTGCTCGACATCGCCCTGCGACTCGCCGAGCGGCTCGGTGCGCAACCCGGCGTCGAAGTCGTCATGACCCGCAACGACGATACGTTCGTCCCGCTGCGGCAGCGCACGGCGCTGGCGAACGAGGTCCAGGCCGACCTGTTTCTGTCCATCCACGCCAACGCCAGCCGCAATACGCAAGCACACGGCGTCGAGACGTATTTCCTGGATTTCGCACTCGATCCCGAGGCCGAGCAGATTGCCGCCCGCGAGAACCTGGCGGCCAGCGGGAAGATGAAAGACCTCCCGGACCTGCTTGAAACCATCGCCGCCAACACCAAGCTGCGGGAATCGCGCGATTTCGCCGGGACGATTCAACGCGCCATGGTGAGCAACCTGCAACCCGTCAACGCGGAGCTGCGCGACCTGGGCGTCAAGCAGGCGCCGTTCTTCGTATTGATTGGGGCGCACATGCCGAGCGTTCTGGTCGAGGTGTCCTTCGTGACGAACCGCCGCGAGGCGGGGTTGCTCGCCACCGACGCCTACCGCGACCGCATTGCGGACGCCCTGCTCGAAGGCGTGCTCCGATACCGCGCGGCGCTCGACGGCACACCACGCGTCACGCAGCAGAATTAGCCCGCGGCGCGGGTGCGCGCCGGGCCGTCAGCCGCCAAGGCCGAGCAGTCCGTGGCCGCCACCGGAGGCAAGCCCGTCCTGCCGGCGCAGCCGGCGGAACGCGAGCATGAAACCCGCGAGCGCAATGCCGAGCACCACGGCCGTCGCCGCCAGCGCCCCGGCGACGGCAACCGCACCCAGCACCACATCGAGAACGGTGGTCGTTGCCGTTGTCGGCTCGACCACCTCGTAGACGAACGGCGTAATCGGCTGGCTCTGCATCATACGGAGAGCGACCCGCTGGCCCCGAGCCTACCAGCTTCCCGCAGCGACCGCCAGCTCGGTCAACGTGCGCACCATCGCGCCCGTAGCCCCTTTGGGCTGCGCGGCCGACGCTTCGTCCGCCCAGGCGGTACCCGCGATATCGAGATGGGCCCACGGCAGGTCCGCGGCGAATGCTTTCAAGAAAGCCGCCGCAGTGCAGGCCCCGCCCGGCCGGCCGCCGATATTGCCGAGATCCGCGGTCTCGGAGCGCAGCTGCTCGTCATAGTCCGGGTAGAGCGGCATCGGCCAGACCCGTTCTCCCGCCCGCTCCGCGGCCTGCTGCACGGATTCTACCCAGCCGTGCGGCCGGCCGAACAGACCGCTCGCCGCGTGGCCGAGCGCAATTACTACCGCGCCGGTCAAGGTCGCGACGTCCACGAGGTGGGTGGCGCCCAGTTCGCGCGCGTACCACAGCGCGTCGCCCAGAATGAGGCGGCCCTCCGCGTCGGTGTTGATCACCTCGACCGTCTTGCCGCTCGCGCCGGTCAGTACATCGCCGGGTCTCGTGGCCCGGCCGCCGGGCATGTTTTCCGTCGCCGGCACGATGCCGATGACCCGCGTCGGGACGGCCAGTCTGCCGATTGCACGCATGGCGCCAACCACCGCCGCCCCACCCGCCATGTCGTGTTTCATCTGCTCCATGCGGTCGGCCGGCTTGATCGAAATGCCGCCGCTGTCGAACGTGACACCCTTGCCGATGAGACCAAGCACCGGCTCGCGAGGAGCACCGGCGGGTTCGTGACGCATCACGATCAGCCGCGGCGGCTCGGCACTGCCGCGTGCGACCCCCAGCAGCAGGCCCATTTGAAGACGCTCGATTGCCGCCTCGTCCAGCACCTCGACCGCAATGCCGGACGCCCCGGCAAGCGTCTCGGCCTGCTCGGCGAACAACCGCGGGCTCAACTCGTTGCCCGGAGCATCCGCGAGCTCGCGCGCCCGGTTGGCCGCCTCCCCCAGCGTGCTGCCGACGGCGATGGCGCGCGCGAGCTCTGCCGTCGCCGACGACGGGAACACCACCAGCGCGCGTCCGACCGGCGGCTCGTCGTCCTCGCCGCTCTTGAAGCGGCGGTCGGCATGGCTGCCGAGCAGTACACCTTCCGCGGCCGCGCGCGCCGCCTGCGCTGAATCGACGTCGCCGCGGAGCAGCACCGCGACGGTTCCGACGCGCCGCCGGCGCGCCGCCCTCAGCGTCGCGGCGCATGCCGTGCGGAAACGGTCAACGGCCCCGTCGCCGGATCGCCCCACACCCACGAGCGCGACGCGCGCCGCCTTCCACGCGGCATTTCCGGCGCGGGTAACGAACAGTTCGTTCGGCTTTGGTCGAAACTCCCGCGACGCGCGCGCCCGTCCCACCTCGCCGTCCGTCGCCTCATCGAGCCCGGCCAGGTCGTCGAGCTGGTCGTCCTCGAAGACGGGGACGACCAGGAGATCGCATTCGACATCCTGCGGCTTCGCGGCGACACCCTCTACCACGGTGTCCTTCCACGTTTCCGGCACCCCAGCATTATAACGACCAGTCCCCGCTACCGTTCTTGCACCGCAAAACGATTACAATGGCGAATCGACCTGATTCTGTGAGTGATCATGCTGGCATTACCATCCCGCTTTGGACCGGCCGTATTCCTGTCGCTCGTTGTGCTGGCGCTGGCTACCGCCGCCCCGCACGGCTCCGCCGTGCGAGCGCAGGGCGACGACGACGACAAACCCAAGCTGTCGCTGCGCGCTTCGCCGCGGGTCGGTTTCGCCCCGGCCGAAATCCTGTTCGTCGCCGAGCTGCGGGGCGGCGCGGACGACTACGAGGACTTCTACTGCGCGAGCGTGGAATGGGACTGGGACGACGATACCCACTCGGAATCGACGCCCGACTGCGACCCGTACGAGGCGGGCACGAGCCGCATACGGCGGCGCTTCTCGACCCGCCACCGCTTCGACTATGGCGGCCGCTACGAGGTCCGTATCCGACTGAAGAAACGGGACGACACCGTCGCGGCGGCCCGTGCCGTAGTCGAGCTGCGCGGCGGCCGCTTCGGCCGCTTCGACTGATACCGCACCTACCGTTACGACACCACGCGCAAGCGAATCTCCTGGAAGGCGTCGCGCGCCAGCCGGTACGCCGCCACTTCCGGCCGCCGGCCCCGACCCGGCGCGACAATCGCGTAGATGAATTCCGGATAGGTCGCCTCCCGGCAATCGACCTCTGACGGCAGCAGCGTGCCCGTGGGATGCGAGTGGTAGGCGCCGACGACCTCCAGCCCGGCGGCGCGCGCGACGCGCAGCGCCGCGCAATGGTCCGCCGGATCGATGAGGTAACGGTCGGGCGACGCGCGCAGATTGCGGGCCGGCACCGCGCGGTCGATCACGGCGCCGTCTCCGATCAGCAGGCCGCAGCATTCATGCGGCAGGGCTCTCCGGGCGTGGGCGCGCATCAACTCCACCGCCGCGCGGCGGATCTCCACGGCTGCAGCTACCGGGCGCACCGCAGCGCCGGCTAGCAGCCCGTGGTGAAACCCCGCGTCGCACCGAGACCGTCCAGGCGCCCGGCTGACAAGGCGTGAGAAGCGAGCAT
>JAGWAI010000006.1:19500-24294 GCA_021296485.1 Acidobacteriota bacterium | reverse complement strand
ACCCGATCAATCACATCGTCGGAATCGAGGTGATCGCGCAGTTGCTGCAGCTCCGTGATCAGGACATCGAGCGCCTTGCCCACCTCATCCGCATTGCTCGAGCAGATGTCGCGCCAGATGGCGGCCGGGCTGGACGCCAGCCGGGTCGTGTCGGCAAGCCCGCGGCCAGTCAGCGCCAAACCGTCGCGTTCCGCCGCGTTGCCGACGACATGCATCAGCGCGCTGGCCGTAAGTTGCGGCAGGTGGCTCAGAAACGCCAGCAGGCGGTCGTGCTCTGCCGGCGACATCACGTGCGGGCGCGCGCCGAGCCCCTCGACAAACTGCCGCAGCTTGTCGAGCGCCGCGCCGGCCGCATCGCTGGTCGGCGTGAACAGCCACGGACGTCCGGCGAACAGGTCCGCGCGCGCGTTTCCGAGCCCGCCCCGCGGTGCGCCCCCCAGCGGATGCCCGCCGACGAATGTCAGCCGCGGCGGCAGGCTGCCCGCGCGCTCAACGATCGAACGCTTGGTGCTGCCGACGTCCGTTACGACGGCCCGGCCGGTCACGTGGTCTCCAATTTCATCCAGCAGCTCCGCATTCGCGTGGACCGGCGCGGCGAGTATTACGAGGTCCGCCTCCGCCGCGACCACCGGATCGTCCGCCGCCACGTCGATGGCGTGGCGCAGCATCGCCAGCTCGAGCACCGCCTTGTCATCGATTCCGATCACCAATCCGCCCGGCCATTGCTGGCGCGCCGCGAGCGCGATCGAGCCGCCGATCAAGCCGAGTCCGAAGATCGCGATCTTGTCGAAGATCGGAGGCTTTCCGGGTACAGCGCTGGCAGGGATCACGGGCAGCGGGCGTCGAGTTTCCGCCATGTCCGTGTCAGGCGCCCCAGCCGCGGCGCGGGACCGGCTCCACGCAGATGCTGCGACCGATGGCGGGAGCGATGATGCGCAGCTCGGCCATCAGGCGATCGAACTGCCCCGGGAACAGCGACTGCGCGCCGTCGCTGAGGGCGTGGTCCGGGTCCGGATGCACCTCGATGATGAGACCGTCCGCACCGGCGGCAACCGCCGCCCGCGCCATCGGCGCGACCTTGTCGCGCAGGCCGATGCCGTGACTCGGATCGACGATGATTGGCAGGTGGCTCAGCTTGTGCACCACCGGCACGGCAGATATGTCGAGCGTGTTGCGGGTATACCGCTCGAACGTCCGTATGCCGCGTTCGCACAGGACGACGTCGGTATTGCCCCCCGAGAGGATGTACTCGGCTGACAATAGCCACTCCTCGATCGTGGCCGAGATGCCGCGCTTAAGGAGCACCGGGGTCCGCGTCTTGCCCAGCTCGCGCAACAGGTTGAAGTTCTGCATGTTCCGGGCGCCTACCTGCAACATGTGTGCATAGCGCGCCACGAGCTCGATCTGACCGATCTCCATCACCTCGGACACCAGCTTGAGGTTGTTTCGGTCGGCGGCGGAGCGGAGCAGCTTCAGGCCCTCTTCCCCCAGCCCCTGGAAGCTGTACGGCGAGCTGCGCGGCTTGAACGCGCCGCCCCGGAGCAGCTTCGCGCCGGCTCCGGCGAGCGCCGCGGCCACCGTCTCAACCTGCTCCTCACTCTCCGCGGAGCAGGGCCCTGCCATGACTATGACCTCGTCGCCGCCAATCCGGACGTCACCGACCGCCACGACGGTCCGCTCCGGCTTGAAGGTCCGGCTGGCCAGCTTGTAGGGCTCCGTAATCCGCACCACTTCCTGAACTCCGTCCATTACGTTAATGAGACGCTCGTCGAACGAACGGTTGCCGCCGACCGCGCCCAGCACGGTACGCAGCGCTCCGGTCGAGCGGTGAACGTCGAAACCCTGTTCCACAAGCGTCGCGATGATGTGTTGCACCTCATCCTCGGACGCGCGCTGCTCCATGACGACAACCATTTCCTCATACCTCCATCTACTTCAAGGCGCGCCGTCATGCGGCTCCTCGCCGGACCCGGGATCGCCGCCTGCTGTTTCCTTCTGCTTCGCCAGCCGTTCGAGGCGCCGGTTCTCGTCGATGATCCGCTCGAACAGGCGCGTGATGGCGCCGCCGTCGAGCGGCCCCCGGTTCTCACTGCGCGCCTGCTCCAACACCGCGATTTCGCGTTGCGGCTGATAGGTCTCCAGGCCGATGGAGTCCTTGAGCCGGCCAATTTCCAGGGCCTGCGCGGCGCGCGCGTTCAGCAACTCGACGAGCTTCTCGTCCAGCGCGTCGATCTGCTTGCGGCAGTGCTCTATCCGGCTCGCCACGGCGGCCGGCGCATCCCGCGTTCGTTCCGGTTTCTCGCTCACTGCCCTCTCGAGCTCTCACCCTTCAGCCAACGCACATAGCCGTCGACGACCGTCTCCAGGTCGCCCCCTTCCGACGCGCCGGCAATCGTATCCACGAGCCCGCTGCCGACCACGGCGGCGTCGGCCCAGCGGCCCACTTCCGCCACGTGATCGGGATGCGAAATCCCGAACCCGAGCGCTATCGGCAGGTCGGTTACGGCGCGCATCCGCCCGGCCAGTGCGCGGGCGCCCTCCGCGACCGAGTCACGCTTGCCGGTCACACCGAGCCGGGAAATGCCGTACAGGAACCCCCGGCCCAGCGCCGCGGCGCGCCGCAGCCGCACCTCGGTGGTCGTGGGGCTCAGGAGGAAAATCGGATCGATCCCGGCCGGCACCGCGGCGTCGCGCAATGCGTCCGCCTCTTCTATGGGTAGATCCAGCATCAGTACCCCGTCAACGCCCGCGACCGACGCCCGGCTCACAAACTGCTCGAGCCCCATCGCCAGCACCGGGTTGGCATAGCTGAACAGGACCACCGGCGCGGCTATTTCCGGACGCACGCGCGCCACGAGGTCCAGGCTCGACGCCAGCGTCGCCCCGGCCGCGAGCGCCCGTTCGGAGGCCCGCTGAATCACCGGTCCGTCGGCCAGCGGATCGGAGAACGGGATACCGACCTCCACCACGTCCGCGCCCGCCCGGTCGAGCGTCCTGAGCACGGTCGCGGACCGCTCCATGTCCGGGTCGCCCGCGGTGACGAACGTCACCAGGCCGGTTTCGCCGTCCGCCCGCAGCCTCTTGAACGTCTCCGCGATGCGCGACATCAGCCGGTCGCTCCGCTGCGAATCGTCTCCACGTCCTTGTCGCCCCGGCCGGAAAGATTGATCAGAATCGTGCGGCCGGGACCGAGCTCGGGCGCCAGCCGGCAGGCGAACGCCACGGCATGGGCCGATTCGAGCGCCGGCAGAATACCCTCCAGCCTGCCGAGCCGCTTGAACGCGTCGAGCGCCTCCGCATCCGACACATGGGTGTACTCCGCCCGGCCCAGTTCCCGCAGCCACGCATGCTCCGGACCGACGGCGGCGTAATCCAATCCCGCGGAAATGGAATGCGTCCCCTCGATATTGCCGTCTACATCCTGGAGCACGTAGCTGCGCGTCCCCTGCAGCACGCCCGCGGTGCCCGCCGCGAAACGCGCCGCATGCCGCCCGGCGACAATCGCCTCGCCGCCCGCCTCGACACCGATCAGCCGCACCGCTTCGTCCTCCACGAACCCGTCGAATATGCCGAGCGCATTGCTGCCGCCGCCCACGCATGCAACCACCGCGTCGGGCAGGCGGCCGGCCAGCGCGACGAACTGCTCGCGCGCCTCGCGGCCGATGACCGACTGAAACTCCCGGACCATGAGCGGATAGGGGTGCGGTCCCAGCACGGACCCGAGCAGGTAGTACGTATCCTCCACGTTCGTCACCCAGTCGCGCATCGCCTCGTTGATCGCATCCTTCAACGTGCGGCTGCCGCCGTCCACGCCGGTGACGGAGGCCCCCAGCAGGTTCATGCGGAAGACGTTGAGCGCCTGCCGCCGCATGTCCTCCGTGCCCATGTAGACCTCGCACCGCAGTCCCAGCAGCGCGCACGCCGTTGCGGTGGCGACGCCGTGCTGACCGGCGCCGGTCTCGGCAACGACGCGCGTCTTGCCCATCCTGACGGCCAGCAGCGCCTGTCCGAGCGCGTTGTTGATCTTGTGTGCACCGGTGTGCGCCAGATCCTCCCGCTTGAGGAACAGCCGCGCGCCGCCCGCCTCGGCCGCCAGCCGCGCGGCCTCCCATACCGGCGTCGGGCGTCCGACGTAGCGCTTGAGGAGCTCCGCCAGGCGCGCCGCAAACGCCGTATCCCTACGCGCCTCGTAATAGGCGCGCTCTAGTTGCTCGACCGGCTCCACGAGCGTTTCGGGCACGAAACGTCCGCCGTAGGGCCCGAAATAGCCCCGCGCATCGGGATCCCGCCGCCCGAAGACCGGCAGCGTGAATTCAGCCGTGTTATCCATCTGCACCCGTCCCGCCTGTCATATCGGCTCGTGAGCGCGGCTGGCCGCCCCCGCAGCGGCCAGAAACGCGCGGAGTATCGCCGGATCCTTGATGCCCGGCGACGCCTCCAGTCGCGAGGACGCGTCCACCGCGTGGGGACGCACGGCGGCGATGGCCTCAGCCACGTTGTCCGGTCCCAGACCGCCCGCCAGAAACGTGGGCCGGCGGGAAGCCACTTCCGCGGCCAGCGTCCAGTCGACCGTCCGGCCCGTTCCCCCGCGGCGCACCGGGTCGTGAACGTCGAGCAACGGGGTAAGCCGGCCGGGCAATCCGAGCGCAGTCTCGACGTCCGCCCGCGTGCGAACAGGCACAGACTTGATGAGGGAGACGTCGGCGGGCAACCCCCGAATCAGATCCTCCGTCTCGTCTCCGTGCAACTGGACGGCCCCCAGGCCGACGCGATCGACGAGCTCGCACATGCGCT
>JAGWAI010000006.1:8248-19243 GCA_021296485.1 Acidobacteriota bacterium | reverse complement strand
AGCGTCGTTCAGTCCGTGCGACCCACCACACCGGCGCCTCGACGCCCTCGCGACGAACGCCGGTGAGAAATGCGGGCTAACCTTCGCCATCCGCCAGCATCTCCCGCAAGGCCGCCCCCGGGCGCTCGTGCGTCATGAACGACTCACCCACGAGGAACGCGTCGTATCCGGCCTGCCGCAGCGCCGCGAGATCGGCCCGCCTGCGCAGCCCGCTCTCCGCCACCGAGACAACCGCCGGCGGCATCTCGGCGATCAACGCATGCGAGGCATCGAGATCCACCTCCAGCGTGCGCAGATTCCGGTTATTGACGCCGACGATAGCTGCCTCCGCCTCCAGGGCCCGCGCCAGCTCGGCCCGGTCGTGAACTTCCACGAGCGCGGCCAGACCATACTCCATCGCCGCGCGCAGCAGGCTGCGCAACTGTTCGTCCGCCAGGGCGGCCACGATTAACAGCGCCGCGTCCGCCCCGGCCGCGCGCGCCTCGGCCAGCTGATAGCGCGACACGATGAAGTCCTTGCGCAAGAGCGGCAGCGCAACCGCCGCGCGCACCGCTTCAAGATGCCGCAGCGCACCGTCGAAGAACGCCGGCTCGGTCAGGACGGAGATGGCTGCCGCGCCCGAGGATTCGTATTCGCGGGCAATCCGCTCCGGCCGATAGTCGGCGCGGAGCACTCCCCTGGACGGCGACCGGCGCTTGCATTCGGCGATGACGTTGAATCCTCCCGGCGCCGTCAGACCTGCGCGAAACGCTGCAGCCCGTGGCGACCGCCGTGCGGCGGCGCGCTCGAGGGCATCCAGTCCGACGCGTTGCTCGCGGCGCGTCACCTCGTGGCGCGTCGCCGCCACTATGGCTTCGAGCAGGTCCGGCACTCCGATGCGCCCCTGTGGCCGCCCCGCGGGAGCGCTCGAGATCATCTCCATTCCTCTAGCCGGCCGTGTGCGAAGCCGCGGCAAGCGCGTCCAGCTTGCGACTTGCCGTTCCGTCGGCGAGTACCGCGCGGGCGGCCTGCGCGCCCTCGCGCAAAGAAGACACCTTGCCGGCCACCAGCAGGCTCGCGGCGGCGTTGACGACGACAAAGTCGCCGGCTGCCCCGCCGGCGCCGGCCAGCACCTCGCGGGCCAACGCGACGCCATCCTCCACCCCCTGCACCCGAACGTCGTCGAGCGAGACGGGGTCGACGCCGAAATCGGACGGCTGCACGAAGAACGTGTGCACCTGTCCGGCGCGGCACTCGGAGACCTTCGTGTATCCCCCGGCGGACACCTCGTCAACCCCGTCGACGCCGTGCACCACCCAGGCGCGCTCGGAACCGAGCCGCACGAGCACCTGCGCGATCAGATCGGTCTGCTCGGGCTGCGAGACGCCAATCACCTGTCGCCCCGCCCGGGCCGGGTTGGTCAGCGGGCCGAGCAGATTGAACACGGTGCGGATGCCCAGCTCGCGGCGGGTCGGCCCCGCGTGCCGCATGGAGGGATGGAACGTCGGCGCGAAGAAGAACGCCATGCCGACCTCCGCCAGGCAGCGCTCGACCGTTTCAGGCGCCGCCGCGACATCGACGCCCAGCGCCTCGAACAGATCGGCGCTGCCGCACGTGCTCGACACGGAACGGTTACCGTGCTTCGCTACCCGTACACCGCAGGCGGCGAGCACCAGCGCGGACAACGACGACACGTTGAACGTGCGCTGCCGGTCGCCGCCGGTCCCGCAAGTGTCGAACACATCCTCATAGCTGCGCGCCAGCGGCCGCGACGCGGCGCGCATCGCCGTGGCGAGTCCGACAATCTCTGACGGCCGTTCCCCCTTCATGGACAGGCCGACCAGCAGCGCCGCGATCTGCGCCGACGTGGCGCGGCCGGCCATGATCTCGGCCATCGCCGCCGAGGCCTCGTCCTCCGTGAGGTCCCGGTGCAGGTGCAACTTGTCGATCAGCGCGGTGAACATTCAGAGATCCAGGAAGTTGCGCAGCATGCGCTGTCCGGCCGGGGTCAACACGGATTCCGGATGAAACTGCACGCCGTGCACCGGATAGTCCCGGTGCCGCAGCCCCATGACCGTACCGTCGTCCGCGGCGCGGGCGGTGACTTGCAGCACGGCCGGCCAGCCCTCCTCGCTGACGCACAGCGAGTGATAGCGGCCCGCTTCGAAAGGCTGTTCGATGCCCGCGAACACGCCGCGCCCGTCGTGTTCGATGGCGGAGCGCTTGCCGTGCCGCAGGTTCGGCGCGGAAACGACCGCGCCGCCGAACGCCTGCCCCATCGACTGGTGTCCCAGGCAGACCCCCAGCATCGGGATCGTCGCGCCATAGGCCCGGATCAGCTCCAGCGTGATCCCCGCATCCTCGGGCCGGCCGGGTCCCGGCGAGATGACGATCCGATCGGGGGCGAGCCGGCCGACCTCATCGAGCGCAATGGCATCGTTCCGCCGCACGAGCGGATCCGCGCCCAGCTCGCCCAGGTACTGCACGAGGTTGTAGGTGAACGAGTCGTAGTTGTCGATAACGAGCAGCATCAGCTCACCCCGCTTCGATGCGTCCGGGTCCGCTGCCCTGCGCCAGTTCGAGAGCCCTCAGCAACGCGGAAGCCTTGTCGCGCGTCTCCTGATACTCGGAAGCCGGAATCGAGTCGGCAACGACGCCGGCGCCCGCCTGAACGTACGCCTTGCCGTTCTCCATCAGGATGGTCCGAATAGTGATGCAGCAGTCGAGATGCCCGGTGAACCCGAGATAGCCGATCGCGCCGGCATAAGCGCCGCGCGGGTTCGCTTCCAGCTCGGCGATGATCTCCATTGCCCGAATCTTCGGCGCGCCCGAGACCGTCCCCGCCGGGAAGCAGGCCGCGAGCGCGTCGAGCCGATCACTCCCGTCCGCCAGGCGCCCCTCGACGCGGGATACAAGGTGCATGACGTGGGAGTAGCGCTCGATCGACATGTAGGTTGGTACGCGCACGGTGCCGAAGTCGCAGACCCGACCCAGATCGTTGCGGCCGAGGTCGACGAGCATGACGTGCTCTGCACATTCCTTTTCGTCCTGCTGCAGATCGGCAGCGAGCGCGGCATCGTCGGCGGCCGTGTCGCCGCGCGGCCGGGTTCCGGCGATCGGATGCGTCTCGGCCCGTTCGTCCTCGACCCGCACGAGCATCTCCGGAGACGACCCGACGATCGCCCGCGGGCCCATTTTGATGAAGTACATGTACGGCGACGGGTTTACGTGCCGCAGCTTCAGATAGACCGCGAAGGGATCGACGGTCACGTCCGTCTCGAACCGCTGCGACAGCACCACCTGGTAGATGTCGCCGGCCCGGATGTAGTCCTGGGCCTGCAGCACACGCTGCTCGAAGGCCTCCCGGGTCATGTTGGAACGCACCTCCATGCGGCCGGCCGCCGCGGCCGGGACCGGCTGCGAGAGATTCCGCTCCAGCTCGCGCTCCAGAAAGCGCATCTTCGCGCGGGCGAATTCGTACTGCGCCCGCAGGTCGCTGCCGTCCCCCACGGCGACGTTCGCGATGATCAGGATCCGCTGCCGGACGTGGTCGAAGGCGAGGATGGTGTCGAACAGCATGAACGCGGCGTCCTCGCTGTCCGCGGTCCGCTGTTGCCCGTAGGCCGCATTCCACACCGGCTCCAGCGACGGCTCGAACCAGGCGGCCGCCTCGTAGCCCATGAATCCCACCGCGCCGCCGGTGAACCGCGGCAGGCCCGGGATGGACGGGGAGCGGCAGCCGGCCAGCACCGTGCGCAGCGTATCCATCAGCGGCGCCGGGCGCTGTTCGGCCATCCCGCCGCGCTCGACCTGCGTCCGGCCGCCGCGCCCGCGCAGCACCATGAACGGGTCCTTGCCGAGGAAGGAGTAGCGCGCCAGCCGCTCGCCGCCCTCCACGCTCTCGAGCAGGAACGCGTTGCCGGCGTATTCGGCCACCCGGCGAAAGGCGGAGACCGGCGTGAGCTGGTCCGCGGTAACCTCCCTGCAGATCGGGACGAAGGTCCCGGGGGAGGCGCGCTCGCGGAGCTCTTCGAACGAGGTCTCGTTCATTTCTAGTTCTCGCACCCGGCTTCAATCGCCGCCAGCCGGCGTTCGGCCGCCTGCCTGAACACGTCGACCGGCGCCGCGCTCCCCGTCCACCATTGGAACTGCCGGCAGGCCTGGGCCACAAGCATCGACAAACCGCCCGCCCTCGCCTCCGCGAGCAGGCGCGTCTCGCGCGGGTTGTAGACCAGGTCGTACACCAGCCGGCCGTCGAACGGACCGCCCGGCAGCGGCGTGGAGTCCACGTCCGGAAAGGTGCCGACCGGCGTCGTGTTCACCAGCAAGTCCCAACTGCCGGGCCGCGGCGGCAGCCGAGCGGCTTCCGCGCCGGCGATGTTCGCCACGTCAACCGCCCGCCGGACGTTCCGCGCGCAGACCGAGACACGCGCGCCGCGCCCGGCAAGCGCCACCGTGACGCCCCGCGCCACACCGCCCCCGCCCAGCACCGCCGCCCGGCAGCCCTTCAGCGCGATGCGCCCCTCGAGCGGCTGTAGAAATCCCGGAACATCCGTGTTCAGGCCGCGCCAGCCGCCGTCGAACGCTTGCAGCGTATTGGCCGCGCCGACCTGCTCCACCAGGGCATCGCTGCTATCGAGGCCGGCCACGACCCGTTCCTTGAACGGCGCCGTCACGCTGGCGCCGCGCAGGTCGAGGCGCGCGGCGAGCGTCCAGAAATCCTCCACGTCCCTTGCTTCCAGCGGGACGTACACCGCGTCGCGTCCAATGGCCGCAAAGCCGGCATTGTGCATCGCGGGCGACAGCGAGTGCCCCACGGGCGCGCCGAGCAGACCGTACAGCTCCGTGCCCGCGGTCACCTGCCGCACCCGGAATTCCTCAATCATCCGCCGCAGTCCGATCTGGCCCGGCGCCACCCCGTCGCCGGCATATGTCCAGCACGAGCCGAAGCGATCGGGCAGCAGCCGCGACGCCACGCCGGCCGCTCCCATCGCCACCAGCACGCGGGACTGCGCGGCATCCGGCTCCGGCAGGTCCAGCAGCGGCAACATGTCGCGCAGGCTGCCGGCGCGCACCGCCATCTTCACCACCTCGGCGCCGGTTGCGCACATGGCGCGGTAACGCCCCGTCATGTCGGCCGGCACGCCGTCGAAGTCGTGCGCCGACAACACGATGTTGCGTCCGCGGCGGGCCTTGAGGACGTCGTCGAAGCCGGCCTGCCATTCGAGGTCGACATACTCCGCGCCCAGCTCGAGTGCGCGGGCCAGTAAGCGCCGGCGCTCTTCCTCCGAACCCTCGAACCGGCCGCCCTCCCAGGTCGGCCGGCAAGTGACCACCACCGGCCGGCGCCGGCCCGCAAGCGCGCCGTCCACGTCGGGGTCCCGGACATGATCCAGCCGCAGCTCGACGAGGTCCGCACCCTCGACGCCGTCGCGCCGTGCGCGCAGCTCATCCGTCGTCCCGCCCGTAACCGTGGCGCACAACCTGGCTTGCATTTCCCGTGTCGCTACCAACAAAAAAGCCCCTTCAACCGCTGCGGCTGAAGAGGCTTGCTGATCCGTCGTGTTGTGTACGGCCGATCCCTCGGCCTACGACACGGCAGCCCCTCCAGCGGGCACGCTGAACCGGTAACGCCAGGACCCGTACGGAGGGACCGGAACGGCGCGGAAACCGGAATCGTGCGCTGCCTGGAGGGCCGCCATATCGCCCGTGAAAGTATCAGACGCGCGCGCGCGCTGTCAATCTTGCCCGTCGGCGGCGGCAATCGCCGGCCGCTTTTCTTGACCCTGCTCGCGTGGTCCGCTATACACAACAGACCGGTCAAGCCGGGCACACCATGAAACGCCTCGCCGGGCTCGCCCTCACCCTGCTTGCAGCCCTGTTCGTCGTCGAAACGCCGGCCACCACCGCGCGCATGCCGGTCGACGAAATCCGACGCGGCATGACCGGCGTCGGAATCACGGTGTTCGAAGAATCCCAGCGCGAGGAATTCGGCGTCGAGATCCTGGGCGTCCTGCGCAACGCGCTGGGCCCGCGACGCGACATCGTCGTCGCCCGCCTCTCGGGCGGCCCGCTGGCGGACACCGGCGTCGTGCAGGGCATGAGCGGCAGCCCCGTCTACATCGACGGCCGGTTGATTGGCGCCGTCTCGTACGCCCTCGGCTCGTTCGCCAAGGAGCCAATCGCGGGCATCACGCCGATTGACGAAATGGTGGCGTCCGACGCCAATCGCAATCCGGCGACGCGTCTGGCCCGCATGCCGCCGCCGTTTCCATTGACCGGCGACGGACTGGAGGCACTGGTCGGCGAGCGGTCTGACCGCCTGGCGCCGTTCCCGCTGCGGTCGGCGGACGTGCGTACGCTCGGTCTTCCGCAACGGAACCGGGGCAATGCCGGCGCACTGCTGCGTCCGATAGCGACGCCGGTGGTGCTCGGCGGCTTCGAGCCGCAGATCCAGGACCTCTGGATAGCGGCGCTGGGCGCGGGCGGTTTTGCCGCCGCCGCTGTGGGCGGTCAGACCCCGCAGCCGCTGCCCTCCGGCGCGTTGCAACCGGGCGACCCCGTCGGGGCCGCGCTCGTGCGGGGCGACCTGATGATGGCCGCTACCGGCACCGTGACCATGGTGGAGGACGGCCGGGTGTACGCCTTCGGCCATCCGTTCTACAACCTCGGATCGATCCGCTTCCCGATGACGCGCGCGTCCGTGACGACGGTGCTGCCGAGCCTTGCGCTCTCGTCGAAGATTGCCGCCATCGGCGACACGGTCGGCACGCTGGACCAGGATCGCGCCACCGGCATCTTCGGCACGTTGGGGAACGGACCGCGCATGGTCCCGGTGCGCATGGCGCTCGACGCCCCCGGCCAGAACCTGCGCCAGACATTCCGCTTCGAGGTCGTGGAAGACCGCCTGTTCACGCCGCTCCTGACCTACAGCGGCATGCTGAGCACCTTCCTCTCCTGGACCCGCCAACTCGGTGCCTCGACGTACAGCGTCAGCAGCACCACGCGCGTAGACGGCCAGGACGACGTGGCGTTCAAAGACGTCTACAGCGGCGATACCGCGCTCATCGCCGCCGCCGGCGCCGTGGCGAACCCGCTCAGCGCGCTGCTGAACACCGATATCGCGGCGGTCGACATCGAAGGTGTCGAGATCTCCGTCACCGCCGCGGAAGAGCCGCGGACGGCGGCGCTGGAACGCGTCTGGCTGGACACCGCACGCGTGCGGGCCGGCGACACGGTCGGCCTGCGCGTGCTTGTGCGCGGCTACCGCGGCGCGGATCTCATCGAAACGGTGGACATCGAGATTCCGTCGAACGTCACCGGCTCCGTCCAGATTCAGGTCTCCGACGCCGCGGCGTTGAACGCGAGCGAACGGTTGCTCGGCCAGCCGGCTCGCGCTCCACGCACGGTCGGGCAGCTCATCGAGTCGCTCAACACGACGCGCCGCGGCAACCGGCTGTACGTCAAGTTGCTGCGCTCGCAGCCCGGCGCCGTGGTCAAGGGCGCCACGATGCCCGCGCTGCCCGCGTCGGTCCTGGCCGTACTGGAGAGTGACCGCAGCGGCAGCGGCTTGCACCGCCTCGCCCAGGCGACGCTGGGAGAATGGGAGATCGAAACCGGTCACGCCGTCTCCGGCTCCCGCACGCTCACGGTGCGCGTCGAGGACAGATGACGGACCGTCCTCCCGGCTGGCGGCGTCCCGCCGCCGCGGCCGCCGCTGGAGTGGCCGTCCTTGTATCACTCGCGCTGCTCCACGCGGCGGCGCCCGTCTTCTGGCGCGTATCGACTCAGGCCGAACTGTTGCGCGGCGAAGCCGAGCACGTGTCGATCGACGCGGACGGACGACTGACGCTCGGCCCGCAAACCGAGTTGCTCCACGAGGCGTCAGCGCCGTTTCTCTGGTCGCTGGCGCGCGTCGGCGGCGCGCTCTGGATCGGCAGCGGCAATGACGGCCGGGTGCTGCGCGTGGACGACGACGGCGAGGTTTCGACCGCCTTCGAGGCCGCCGAGCAGAACGTCCACGCCATCGCTCCCGACGACGCCGGCCGGTTGCTCGCCGGCACGTCCCCCGACGGCGCCCTGTATCGCATCGGCCATGGTCTTCGATCCGGAGGACCGCTACATCTGGGCGGTTGCGAAGGCGGCGTCCGGAGACGTGTTCGTCGCAACCGGCGATCAGGGCCGCATATACCGCATCCCCGCCGGCGGCGACGCGCAGCTTTTCTATGACGCCGAGGCGTCGCACGTGCTCGCGCTCGCGCTTGACGCCGGCGGCAACGTCCTGGCCGGCACGGGCACGCCGGGGCAAGTCATTCGGATCGAGCAGAACGGGCGCGGTTTCGTCGTTCTCGACTCGCCGTACGCCGAGATCAGGGCGCTGCGTCCGGCCGCCGACGGCGCCCTGTACGCCGTGGCCGTGGGGAGCTCGCCGGCGCGGACGCAGGCGGCGCCGGCCACGCCGACACCGACCCGCGCACCCGTGCCGCGCGTCACCACGTCCACTACAGTGACGGCGGTCGCGGGAGCGACACCCCCGCCGGCGGCCCCGACGCCCGCTCCCGCGCAAGCCGCGCGGAACGCCGGACGCGGGCGCGGCGCCGTCTACCGCATCCAACCCGACGGCGCATGGGATGCGGTGTGGGAATCGCAGGCGGACACTCCCTACGACGTCGCGCTTGACGACCGCGGCCGCCTCATCATCGGCACCGGCAACGACGGCAAGATCTACGCGGTCAGCGACGACCCGCCGCGCATCGCCCTGCTGGCCCGTGCTCCGGCGGAGCAAATCACGAGTCTGGCGGTCGGGGACGATGGCGCGCACTACTACGCAACTTCGAATCCCGGCGCGGTGTACCGCCTGTCGACCGCAACGGCGAGCACCGGAACGTACGTGTCGGAAGTGCACGACGCGCAGACGGTTGCCGCGTGGGGCGCCCTGCGCTACGAGGGTCCGCTTCTTCTCGCGGTCCGGCAACACCGCCAAGCCGAATGACACCTGGAGCGCCTGGTCCGACGCCTACATGGATCCGGACGGTTCGCAGGTAACCAGCCCCAGGGCGCGGTATCTGCAGTGGAAGGCCGAGTTGAGCGGCGGCGACGCGGCGCCGACCCTGCTGTCGGTCACCGCCGCCTATCTGCCGCGGAACCTGCGGCCCAGGATCGCCACGCTGACCGTGCACGACCCGGGCGTAGCCTTCCAGCAGCCGTTCGCCAGCGGGGATCCGCCGATTGCCGGCCTCGACGGCGGCGACGCGGGCGGCAGCACGGCCGACGGGGCGGGTAACGGAGGCAGCGGGGAGACGCGCCAGGCCACGTTGGGCCGGCGCGTGTACCGCAAGGGTCTGCGCACCATCCAGTGGACCGCGAGCGACCCGAACAACGACCTGCTGCGCTATGACCTGTTGTACCGCGCGGAGGCTGAAAGCGTGTGGCGCGCGCTGCGGACCGGCGTGGACGATCTGATCTTCACGTGGGACACGACCGCGGCGCCCGACGGATCCTACCTCGTGCGCGTCGTCGCCTCCGACGCCCGCTCGAACGCGCCCGGCGGCCGAAAGCACCCCGTTCGACATCGACAACTCGCCGCCGCGCATCGATGTGGCGCCGGCGATGCCGGGCGCCGCGGAATCGACGGTGACGTTCACGGTCAGCGACTCGCACTCCGCCGTGCGGCGGGTCGAATACTCGCTCGACACCGAGCACTGGCAGGTACTGTTTCCGCTCGACGGCATTGCCGATTCGCAAACGGAGCAGTTCAACGTCACCGTCGACGCCGACAGCATCGAGCGGCTCGTGCTGCGGGCCACCGACGCCATGGACAACGCCGCCACGGCGACCGCGCGCTAACCATCCCTCCATGCTCAACGGCATCTTCGTATTCGTCGTGCTCACTTCGGTGCTCGCCGCGGCAATCTCAGGGGAGATGCAGGCGTTGACCGACGCGGTCGTTTCGTCGGCGCGCAACGCCGTCGACCTCGCGATCGGCCTGGTGGGGGTCATGGCGTTCTTCCTGGGCCTCATGCGGGTCGCCTCCGACGCCGGCCTGATGGCGAGTCTCGGCCGCGCCGTCCGGCCGGTCATGCGGCTGCTCTTCCCCACGCTGCCGGCGGACAGTCCCGCGCTGAGCGCCATGATCCTGAACATCACGGCCAACATGATGGGTCTCGCCAACGCCGCCACCCCGTTCGGCATCAAGGCGATCGAGGAGCTCGACAAGCACAACGGACGCCGCGGCACCGCCACCAACGACATGGTGCTCTTTCTGGCCATCAACACCTCCGGGCTCGCCCTCATCCCGAGCGGCATGATTGCCATCCGCACGGCGCTCGGCTCGAGCGACCCGAGCGGCATCTTCCTGCCGACGTGGTTCGCCAGCGGCTGCGCCACGGTGGTCGGCATCACGGCAGCGATGCTGCTGTCGCGGCTGCCGCGCTACCGAGCGTCGGCGCCCGAGGTGGTGAACACGGCGGCAGCCGCCGCCGATGCGCCGCCGGACCAGGCGCAGGTGGAACTGAATACCGTGCAGCGGCCGGCGGCGCCCCGCCGGCTGGCGGCGTGGTTGTTCTGGGGCGTCTTCGCGATTGCCGCTGCCGCCGCGTTCATCAATCGCGCGCCGGCCGAACCCGCCGCGGACGCGCTGCGCGGCGTCGCCTCGTACTGGCTGCTGCCGGCGGTGGTGGCGGGGCTCGTGCTGTACGGCTGGACGCGTCAGGTGCGCGTCTACGAATCGCTCGTGGAAGGCGCCCGAGAGGGATTCCAGGTGGCCATTCGCATCATCCCGTATCTCGTCGCCATCCTGGTGGCGGTCGGGATGTTCAGGGCGTCGGGCAGCCTGGAGCTGCTGATCGGTTGGATCGCTCCCGTCACGGCGCTGATCGGCATGCCTGCGGAAGCGCTCCCGATGGCCCTGCTGCGGCCGTTGTCGGGCTCGGGCGCGATGGGCATCGCCTCCGAGGCGATGACGGCGAACGGACCCGACTCGCTCGTCGGCTACATGGTCAGCACGTACCAGGGCAG
>JAGWAI010000006.1:3457-7990 GCA_021296485.1 Acidobacteriota bacterium | reverse complement strand
AAGCGGCGTGAGGGAGTACGGCCCGCCACGGCGAGCGGATCGGCGGCCGTAGCAGAAGGTTGGTGAGAAATGCGGGCTATTAGTAGCGGGTCTCCGCGTAGCCGCCGGCGGCGGTCCATTGCACGCGGAGCTGCGGCAGATCGGTCTCCGCGCCGCGGGCGTGAAAGTAGACGAGCACCTCGGCGTAGCGATCCTGCAGCGGTTCGATCAGCGAGCGGGCCACGGCAGCGGTATCCACGCCTTCCGCCACCTCGACCTCGATGGTGAACGCGCCGTGCGCCGTGGCCATCTCGACGATGCTCCAGTCGTCGTTGACGAGCAGCAGCGGCGTTTCCTCCGCGGCCGGACTCAACGGCGCATCGACGCTCCCGCCCCCGCACGCCGCTATCATCGCCAGCCAGACCGCGATTGCCGCACGCATGCGGATACTTCAGAAGAACTTCAGCGAGTAGGCCACTCTCCGGGGCCAGGTCCTTGATGAACGACGTGTGGTTCCGATAGAGCGCGTTCGTCAGGTTGTACCCGGTGAACGACAGAACGTGCGCCAGGTGCTGGCGCGGCCAAATGCATGATGAATCCACGTTGAACAACGAATAGCTGCCCGTTTCGGTCTCGTCACGGAAGATCCTGTCCTGGCGTCCGGCGAACAGCAGCTCGGGGCTGATTGACAACCGTCCCAGCGGAACCTCCAGACTCAGCGTGCCGCGCAGCGGCGGTATGCGCGGCAGCGGCTCGCCCGTGGTGGTCAGGGTCGCATTGACATAACCGAGTCCGAGCGTGGCCCAGACCCGGCCACCGAGCCGCACGCTGCCGCGCGCATCGAATCCGACGAAACGGCTGTCGCCCTGCTCGATGCTCAGGATCCGCAGGTTGTCCACGATTTCGTTGGTCAGGTCTCCGAAGATGAAATTGTCGATGCCGTATACGTAGAAGTTCGCCTCTCCCTGAACGCGGCCGACGCGTTGCCGAAAGCTCACGTCGAGCCCGCGCATCGTCTCCTTGTCCAGATCGGGACTGCCAATCTCGAAGTTCCCCAGGTGCGGGCCGAAGTTGTAGAGCTCCTCGGCCGCCGGCACGCGATGCGAGTGCGTGAAATTGGCCACGAACGAGGTGCTATCGGTCAAATCGGCGTGCATGCCGACGGATGCCGAAACAGCATAGAACTGCCGGTCGCGGGGGGCGGGCGGCAACAGCACGTGCTCCTCCCCCTCATCGTCGTGGTCGTCGTCATGGTCGCCATCATCATGGTCGTCCTCGTCACCGTGGCCAAGACCGGGCAACAGAACGCGACCGGCCGTGGCGTAGTCGGTGCGCTCGAGACGCCCCGCGACCTGCAGGCGAAGGCGCCCGAGGTTCACTTCCTCGTAGTCGAAGACGGAGAACGAAACTTGCTCCGTGCGCGGAGAGAGCGCTTCCGCGCCTGTCGCCTCGAAGTTGCGGAGCCGCAATTCCGTGCCGAACCGGCCGCCAAAGCGCTGCCCCGGCCGCCGATAGACCAGCGTGCGCGTGATGTAGGTTCTGTTGTCGAAGCGCGTATCGATGTTCTCGATGCCATTGAGCGTGTCGACATGGTCGTCCTGGACGTCGATCACGAAGAAGCCGGTACGGACCCCCTGGATCGCACGGTTTTCGAGGTTGCGCCAGCCCATGTCGAGACGCGCTACGCGGCGTTGCGCGGCGAGATCGATCTCGATCGAATCGTCCGGGTCGTGCCCGTGGGCTTCGTGATCGTGCTCCTCCTCATCCCCGTGGGAATGGAAACGGTCCTCGAAGGGCAGGCCGAAGCGGCTCTCCTCCGCCGTCAGGCTGAGGCTCGTGAAGAAGCCGTCGCCGAAATAGCCGATCCCGGCGCGGCCGCTCGACAGCTCGGTGGCCGAGTTGAAGACGCTCCCCTCCGGCGTTTCGTAGTCGCCCGCCTGGCGATAGGCGCCGCTGCCCCAGTAAAGCAGGTTGC
This sequence comes from Acidobacteriota bacterium, assembly GCA_021296485.1. Classification (GTDB taxonomy): domain Bacteria; phylum Acidobacteriota; class Vicinamibacteria; order Vicinamibacterales; family UBA8438; genus JAAXGX01. Next base: position 6,036 of record JAGWAI010000006.1, on the reverse strand, counting down.
CGCGGGAATGCTGCAGGTTGGCGTACGTACCGACCTGTCCGTTAGCGCTCGTGGCATCGGCGCCCAGCCCTCCCCGCGTGCCGTCGAGCAGCATGTCGCCGTGTTGCGATAGGCCGCGTGCGGCGTGATTACGTTGATGAGTCCGACGATATTCGACCCGTAGAGCAGCGTCGCCGGTCCGCGCGTGATCTCGATCCGCTCGGCGTTGTGCGGGTCGATCGTCACGCCGTGGTGATCCGACGTGCTGGAAAGATCGCCCGTCGGAATACCGTCCTCGATGATGTGCACACGGTCGCCGCTGAAGCCGCGGACGATCGGCCGGCTCGACCCGGGCCCGAAGCTGCGGTTCGCGATGCCCGGCTCGTCCTCGAGCGCTTCCCCGAGACTGCTGGGGGCCTCGATGGCAATGTCAAAGGAGTCGAGCGTCGTCACGGCGTTGAACGCCTGGAGCGTCGCCTCAGCCCCCAGTGTCGCTTCGGCGGTGACGGTCACCTCCTCGCGCACCGGCGACAAGCTGAGCGAGAATTCGACGCTGGCCGTCTCGCCTGCGGCTACTGTCACCGGCTGCTGGACGGTGGTGAGGTGCTCGCGCTGCGCCGACACCACGTACTCGCCGGTCGGGACGTCCGTGAACTCGAATGTACCATCGTCGGTGAATGTGAATGCGCCCGTTCCAAGGATCAGGATGACCGCGCCATCGACCGGTTCGCCGTTTTCCACCAGAGTTACGGTGCCGCGCACTGTGCCGGTTTCCTGCGCCTGGACCGGCGCTGCCGCAATCAGTGCGACGAGCACAACACAGAGTTGCAGACCGAAGCCCGGGCAGGCGGGCGTCCGTGACGCCTGTCCATTCAGGCAGTTATGGCGTGCCGGCACCGTTGGTCCGGCCCTCCCCATCCCTGCCGTACTTCCCCTTCCACTCGTCGATATGCGTCCTGTCCGACAGCGGAACGTTCATCCGGTACGCCGCGCGCGCGATTGCGTGGGCGGCAACCGGAGCCGTTACCAGCAGGAAGATGACGGTCAGGGCGGCGATTGCGGTCTCGGCCGTATTCCTGAAGTACAGGGCTGCTGCGCCGAACACCAGGCCAACGCCCAGCGTGCCCGCCTTCGTGGAGGCGTGCATGCGGCGCAGGATGCCGAGTCCGGCGACGAACAGGAAGAAGCCTCCGGCCAGCAGGCACGCGGCAACGATCAGGTCCGGCCACGGAATGTCAGCTGCCATCGGTTTCATCCGCGCTCTCGGTAGCCTCTCTGTCGCGATTGAGCAACTCGGTGGTGCGCTCGGCGTACCAGGCAAAGGCGACCGTCGCCAGAAAGGCCACGAGCGCCAGCGCCACCGCGATGTCGAGAAAGTCGGGCTCGGTGTACGTGATTGCCAGCAGGCCTACGATAGCGACTGCCAGCACGGTGATGAGGTCGACCGATACGACGCGATCCGGCAGGCTCGGTCCTTTCATGAGGCGTACGAACGAGAAGACCAGCCCCAGCACGGTAAGGGCCATGGTGACGTTCACCGCCCACACGACGACCTGCGACTGCTCCACGGGGTCCGTCACTGCATGGCCTCCGAGACCAGGCGCTCGAAGCCCGTCTTGATCCTCCTGCGCGTCTCTTCCGGATCGTCGCAGAACATCTCGTGCACGTACAGCGTCTTCCCGTCCGGGCTTACGTCGAGGCTCAGCGAGCCGGGCGTCAACGAGATGAGATTGGCCAGCACCGTGATCTGTATCGGCTCCTCGATGTCCAGCGGCACGGCCACGATGGCCGGGCGGGATCTGTGCCCGGGCGTGACCACGTCCGAGGCGACCTGCAAGCCCGAGACCGTGAGCTCGTACAGGAAGTAGGCTCCCAGGCGGGCCGCGAACAGCACGCGCTTGAAGTAGGCGGTCTGCCCGAACATGGGGCTCGACAGGCTCAAGGCGGCGAACGCCAGGAGGAAACCCCAGACGAAAGTCCCCAGGTCGAAGGTCCCGAACAAGGCGCACCAGCCGCCGGCGAACAGCAGGTTGAGTTGGAAGAGCTTCATTGACTGTCCCGGTCGAGCACGGCTTCGACGTAGATCGAGGGGTCCATCAGCTCGGTGGCGGCGCGTTCCGACAGCGAGTAGAGAGGCCGGGCGTAGAGGCCGATTGTCAACGTGATGGTCGCCAGCGCCGCAATGGGAGCCAGCAGCAGCCACCGCCGTCGCGGCGCGAACGAGGGCGGCGGCCCGGCCTCGTCCGGGCGGGCCTTCCAGAAGGCGTTCAGCCAGATCTTCGTCATCGAATACGCGGTCAGCAGACCCACGGTCAACGCGACGCCCGCAATGACGAACTCATCGCTCTCGATCGAGGCCTGGATCAGCAGCAGCTTCGCCCAGAAGCCGGACAGCGGCGGGAAGCCCGCCAGGGAGAACGCCGGCACGAAGAACAGCAGCGCGAGCAGCGGCTTGTCGCGGTAGAGCCCGCCGAGCGTTTGCAGGTCGGTGGATCCGGCCAGCCGATTCACGGCGCCCGATACGAAGAAGAGGTTCGCCTTCACGATGATGTGGTGGATGACGTAGAAGATGCCGCCCAGCAACCCGAGCGTCGTGAAGA
>JAGWAI010000006.1:0-3355 GCA_021296485.1 Acidobacteriota bacterium | reverse complement strand
GTCAGGCCCGCCACCCAGAGCAGCAGCTCGTGCGTGTACCCGACGTCGTGCCGGAAGATCAGCGTGAAGAAGCGCATCATTGCGTAGACGCCGACCTTGGTCAACAGGCCGGAGAATACGGCCGAAACCGCGGTCTGCGGCGTGTGGTAGCTGGCCGGAAGCCAGAAGAAGAGCGGGAATACCGCCGACTTCAGGCCGAACGCGATGATGAACACCATGGCGACCACCGTGAGCAGCCCCTGGTCTTCGACTTCCTGCACCCGCAAGTGCAGTTCCGCCATGTTGAGTGTGCCCGTCAATCCGTACAGCAGCCCGATGCCGCTCAGCAGCAGTGTCGTCGCGATCAGGCTGAGGGCCGCGTAGCGCACGGCGCCGTCCAGTTGCGCCGGCGTTCCGCCCAGTATCAGCAGGGCCAGGGAGGCGATGAGCATGATCTCGAACCAGACGTAGAGATTGAAGATGTCTCCCGCCAGGAACGCGCCGCACACGCCGGCCAGCAGCGCGTGCAGCAAGGGATGCAGGGCATGAGATATACGGCCGGGCTGGACGTCTCCGAAGGCGTAAATCACGGTTGCCAAGCCGATCAGGGCGCTGACCGCGACCATCGCCGCGCTCAGGTGATCGGCGACCAGCGTGATGCCGTAGGGCGCCGGCCACTGGCCGATCTGGACCGACACGATACCCTCGCGCCACACCGTCGACAGCAGGCCCGCGGCCGCCCCCGACAGGCCGATGGCGCCGGCGAGGCTCACGGCTCTCTGCGTCCTCTCGCTGCCGCGGCCCGCGAAGCCGATCGCGGCCGCGGACAGCGGAATCACGATCGGGCAGATCAGCAGCCAGTTCAATCGACCGTCCTCTGTCCTGCATCCGCGTCCGCCGGGTTGGGTTCCGCGGCCCGCATGCGGTCGGTAGCTCCTGATAGGTCCGGAAGGCGAGCACCAGCGCGAACGTGAGCAGGCTGAAGGAGATCACGATCGCGGTCAGAATCAGCGCCTGGGGCACGGGGTTCGCGATGTCGGCGAGGGGCACGGACTCTCCCGGCGCAATCAGCGGCGGCCGGGCGCGCGTCATGCCTCCGCTGGCGAAGATCACCAGATTGGCGGCATGGGAGAGCAGAGCCAGCCCGAAGATGAAGCGCACGAAATTGCGGCTGAGCATCAGGTACACGGTTGCCGCCATCAGGATGCCGACCAGCACCGCAATCATTGGCTCCATCAGTGATTCTCCTGCCGCCAGCTCACCCTGCTATTGCTCCTTGATGCCGAAGACGAAGGTCAGCACGACGCCGATGACAACGAGGTACACACCGACATCGAACATCACCGGCGTGCCGATCGGCAGCCCCGCCAGGGTTCCCCACTGGCCGGTCAGGAACGGGACGCCTTCCCGGATGGATCCGATGAAGCCCGATGCGATTGCCACGGCCAGACCGACGGCGCCGACGGCGCGGGGGTCGGCGCGCAGAATCCCGCGAGCTGCCTGCGGACCGGAAACGAAAGCGTACAGGCTGAACGCAATGGAGGCGACCAGACCACCCACGAAGCCGCCGCCGGGCTGGTCGTGGCCGCGCAGCAGCAGGAATACGGAGAACACGAGAATCAGCGGAACCAGCCGGCGAGTGGTTTCCCGCAGGATCATGGTGTTCATCGTGCCGCCGTGCCACGTCCGGGCACGCGCATCCGCTCCGCCCGTGCCCGGAGGCGGAACGCCCGTCCGTTGCCGGGAGCCCGGCAGCAGCAGGGCGAAGACCGCCGCGCCGGCGATCGCGAGCACCGTAATCTCCCCGAGGGTGTCGAGAGCACGGAAATCGACCAGGATCACGTTGACGATGTTCCTGCCGTGGCCGCCGGGCACGGACGTGCGCTCGAAGTACTCCCGCAACTCCGTTTGCGGAGGAGACGCGGTCACGGCCAGCAGGACCAGGGTGACGCTGACCCCGACCGTGACGGCGACGATGCCGTTGCGCAAGCGTTTGGGTCCCGACGGCAGGACTTCGTTCCTGAAGTCCGGAAGCTTGAGCAGCACGATTGCGACGATCACCGTGACGAGCGTCTCGACGACAAATTGCGTCATCGCGACGTCTTCCGCCCCGAAGATCAGGAAAATCAGCGCCGTGGCCATGCCCACTACGCCGAGCGCCAGAATCCCGAGCAGACGGGACCTGGAGAGGATGATCACGACCGACGCCGTGGCTACCAGGGCGGCGAGCGCCCAATCGAGAAACGTCGTTTCCGCCAACTGCACGGGCCAGGGGAACACGTTCTTGATCCAGAGTGTCGCGGCCAGACTGAGTCCCAGCGCGCCGAATACGATCAGCAGATAGTGCCGCTGGACGCCGGACTGTAGCCGGCGGGTCTGCCAGGCAGCCACGGCGGCGATGCCGTTCATGGCCGCGTCGTACGCGCGGTCAGCGCTCAGCGGAACCAGTCTGCTGCAAGCGGCGAGCGCCTGCGTGACCGCTGCCCGCTTCCAGAATCCCAGGACCGCCGCGGCCAGTGTCGCGAGGGTCAGCATGAAAGCCTCGCCCGTGCTGTGCCAGGGAGCGTGCCCGGCATCCAGGGAATACCCGGCCACGGCCGTTTCCGCGGGCACGAGCAGGCTCATGAACGGGAACTCCGGTGACAGCCCCCAGTAGATTCCGACCGCACCGAGCACGACCGGCCCGCACCAGAGCGCCCAATTGCCTTCCCGCTCCGACTTGGAATATTCGGGCCGGGGGCCGAAGAACGGCTTGATCGCAATAACCAACGCAATGGTCGCGATTGGTGCGGCTGCCAAGAACGTCGCCCACGGAAGGTAGGCCGAGGTATCAGGTGCGAAGCCTGCGGTGTACAGGAGCTCCTTGCCGATGAACCCGACCGAGAGCGGCACGCCGGCCATCGAAATGGACGCGGCGACCGCGGCCGCGAACGTGACGGGCATCGCTCTCCGCAGACCTCCGAGCCGCGCCAGGTCGCGGGTGCCGGTTGCCTTCTCGATTGTCCCGGCGACCATGAACAGGGCCGCCTTGTAAAGGGCGTGCGCGACCAGGAATGCGAGTGCCGCCAGGACTCCCCGCGACGGCACGCCCTGACCCGCGACGGGCGGCGATCCAAGGAACATGACACACACGCCGAGCGCCATGACCGTGGTATAGGCCAGCACCTGTTTCAAGTCGGACTTGCCCAGCGACACGAATGCCGAGTACACGGCCGTCACCGCTCCCACGGCGGTCAGCGTCTCCATCCAGAGCTCGGTTCCGCCCAGGAGCGGAGTCAGGCGGGCCAGCAGGAACACGCCGGCCTTGACCATCGTCGCCGAGTGCAGGTAGGCCGAGACCGGCGTCGGGGCCGCCATCGCGTTCGGCAGCCAGAAG
>JAGWAI010000086.1:5374-7290 GCA_021296485.1 Acidobacteriota bacterium | reverse complement strand
TACGCTGCAGGCGTAGCCGTGACTACGTCGAAGCGGCGTGAGGGAGTACGGCCCGCCATAGCGAGCGGATCGGCGGCCGCAGCAGAATGCTGGTGAGATATGCGGGTTAGACAGGCTGCACCGTCGGGTCGTCCAACGGCCGGCGGCGTGCTGGCCGCCGCGATCGGACTGGTCCTGCTCGTCTACTTCGTCCGCCGCGCCGGCGCCGGCGACGTGGCCGCCGGCATCGCGCGCCTGGGCTGGGCCTTTCTGGCCGTCGCAGCCCTCGGCGGCGCCCGCTTCCTCGTCCGGGCGGCGGCCTGGATGCGCTGCATGGACGGCAGCCATCGCCTCCGGCTGCGCGGCACGTTCCAGGCCGTCATCGCCGGCGACGCCGTCGGCAACCTGACGCCGCTCAGCCTGATTGCCGGCGAGCCCGCCAAGGCGCTCATGCTCCGGCATCGTGAACCCGTCGGCCGTACCCTGCCCGCGCTGGTGGTCGAGAACCTCTTCTATACGCTGACCGTTGCGATCGTCATCACCAGCGGTCTGGCGGTGCTGCCGCTGGTGCTGCAGGCGCCCGGACCGCGCTGGCTCGCGGGGGCCGTGCTGCTGACCGTGCTGGCGGCGCTTGTCGTCGCCGCGCACTGGGTGGTACGCAGCCGTGTACGTGCCGCCAGCCGGGCGCTGGGCTGGCTGGCGCGGCGCGGGGTCGCGGCGGCGTGGGCGGCCCGGACCGCCGTGCGCGTGCGCGCCGTGGAGGACGACCTGCACGCGGCGTACCCACACGAATGGTCGCGGCTGCTGCCCGTCGCCGGACTGGAGCTCGCGTTCCACTTGCTGGCAATCGCCGAGATTTACCTCGTCCTATCGCTGATCAGCGGCCGCACCCCGACGCTGCTGGAAGCGTTCCTCTTCGAGTCGACGAACCGCGTCGTCGGAGCGGCGTTCAAGTTCGTGCCGCTCAGAATCGGCGTGGACGAGGCGGGCAGCGGGCTGCTGGCCGGGCTGATCGGATTCGGCACCGCGACGGGGGTGACGCTGGCCCTCATCCGCAAGGGGCGGATGCTGGTTTGGACGTCCCTCGGCGTTGCCGCCCTGGTTGGACGCGGCCTGTCCTTCGGGCACGTGCTGGCGGGACAGCGGGAACCGGGCGCGGACGCCGCCGTCGTGGTCATGGCGCGCTCGCCGGTCGGCGGCCGGGCGCCGAAGTCGCGCCTGGCGGACGCCGTGGAGCGCGAGGCGGACCGGCGGCGGCTGTACGCCGCATTTCTCCAGGACACGATCGACATTTGCCGCTCGGTCGAAGGAGCCGCGCTGCGCGTCGCCTACACGCCGGACGGCGGCAGCGCCGGGTTGGATGCGCTGGGGGTGCGCGGAGACGAGTTGCTGCAGCAACGCGGCGCGGATCTCGGCGCGCGCGAGCGCGCGGCGTTCGCCGACCTGTTCGCGGCCGGTTTCCGGAAGGTGGTGATGGTCGGCTCCGACCTGCCGACCCTGCCCGCCGGCCACATTCGCCAGGCGCTGGAGCAAGTGGCAGCGGGCACGACCGTGCTCGGGCCGTCGGACGACGGCGGCTACTACCTGATCGCGCTGGCCGCGCCCGCGCCGGGCGCGACGGTCCCGGACCTGTTCAGCGATATCCGCTGGAGCACGGCGTCGGCGCTGGAAGATACACGCGCGGCGGCCGGCAGGGCGGGGTTGCAGGTGGCGCTCGTTCCGGGTTGGCGCGACGTCGATGACGCCGCCGGCCTCGCCCGCTTGCGGGCGGAGCTCGCAGGCGGGTCGGGCCGTGCCCGAGCCCCGGAAACAACGCGCGTGCTGGACGAGCTGTTCCGCGGCCAACCCGCGTGAGGAACACGGCCAGGGGCTGCTGAGAAATGCGGGCTAGCAGCCTGTGGTAAAACCCCGCGTCGCACCGAGAGCGGTGAGGCGCG
>JAGWAI010000086.1:0-5360 GCA_021296485.1 Acidobacteriota bacterium | reverse complement strand
TATGTGAACGATGAGCAACGCAGTCCAGGCGCGATGCATCGCCGCTCGAATGCAGTGGGGTTTTGCCACAGGCTGCTAGAGTTCCCGGCGGCCCTCCATCGCCTTGTGCATGGTGACCTCGTCGGCGTAGTCGAGGTCGCTGCCCACCGGGAGCCCCACCGCAATCCGCGTCACGCTCACCCCCAGCGGCTTGAGCAGCTTGGCCAGGTAGATGGCGGTCGCCTCGCCCTCGACGTTCGGGTTCGTCGCCAGGATCACCTCACGCACCTGCGCCTTCTCGATCCGGCCGAGCAGGCTGCGGATCTTCAGGTCGTCGGGTCCGATCCCCTGCAGCGGCGAGAGCGCGCCCATCAGCACGTGGTAGACGCCGCCGAACTGGCCGGTCTTCTCGATCACGCTGACGTTGTGCGGGTCCTCGACCACGCAGATGAGCTGCTGATCGCGGCTGGGGTGCGTGCAGAAATGGCACGGATCGGCATCCGTGATGTTCGAGCAGACGGAGCAGTAGGTGATCTGCTCCTTGACGTCGCGGATGGCTTCGAGCAGCCGGTCCACGTCCTCCCGGGGCTGCCGCAGCAGGTGGAACGCCAAACGCTGCGCGCTCTTCGCGCCGATGCCCGGCAACTGCTGCAGCTGGTCGACCAGGCGCGCCAGCGCCCCGATCTCGGTCATCCGGTCAGCCCGGGAATCTTCAGGCCGCCCATCATCCCGCCCATCTTGCCGGCCACGGTCTCGTCGACCTTGCGCTGCGCGTCGTTGACGGCGGCCACGATAAGATCCTGCAGCATCTCCACGTCGTCGCTGGACACGACCTCCGGATCGATCGTGATCCGCCGCACCTGCTTGCGGCCGTTCATGACCACCGTGACCATCCCGCCGCCCGCGGTCGCCTCGACCTCCGTCGCGTTGAGCTCCTGCTGCAGGCGCTCCTGCATCTCCTGCGCCTGCTTCATCATTTGTTGAATATTCATGGCTTTATCTTCTCGACGTCGCGGATCTCCGCGCCAAGCACGTCCAGCATCGCCTGCACCACCTGATTTCCCAGCACCTCTTCTCTGAGATCCTCCGCCCCGTCCGTCGCGGCGGCGGGCGGCGGCGGCGGATCCGGCGGCGGGTCGGCGCCCGCGCGCACGGCGGCCACGGTCAGCTTGCGGCCGGCAACCTCGGTCGCCATCTCCTCGAGCCACTCGCGGCTCTGCTCAATCTGCGCCGCCAGTGTCCGCTGGCCCGCCGCGAACATGAACGTAAGGCGGTCGCCCGCCAGGTCGATCCGCTGCGCCTGCGCGACAACCGTGCCGTGAAAGAACTTCTTGCGACGCTTGATCTCGGCCAGAATCGCAGCCTTTCCGTCCTCCGCGGCGGTCGGCGCGGAAGCCGTCGCCGGCGCCGCGGCCGCGGGCTCGCGGGAAACCTGCGGGCGGGGCGGGGCGGGGCTGGCCGCCTCGCGCGGTTGCGCCGGTCGCCCGGGCTGCGCAGCCTCACCGCGCGCCGGCAACGGACGTGCAGCCGGACGCGGCGGCGGTGCAACGGCAGGCCGCTCCGACCGCGCCGCGCCGCCCTCCAGCAGCTCGGTCAGCGGCACCAGCTTGCGGAGATGCATCCACTTGAGCAGCGCCATCTCCAAGTGGTGACGAGGCTGCGCCGCGCCGCGGATTTCAAACTCCGCGCGGGACAGCACGTCGAACGCCCGCAGCAGATCCTCGCGCGAGAATCGGCTCGCCAGCGCCACCAGCCGGTCGCGGTCGGCGTCCGTCGCCACGTCCGGATCCTGCGCCCGCGACTGGTCGATGGAAATGACGAGCATGTCGCGCAGCGCGCGCGTCAGCTCGCGGCAGACGAGCCGCAGATCGTAGCCCGCCTCGACGAAGCGGCCGGCCAGCTCGAAAACGGCGGGGGCGTTCTCGTCCGCCACCACCTCGACCGCGTCGAGCACCGGATCCCGGCCGATCAGGCCGAGCACGGTGGACACCTCCTCGGCGGTGATCGTGTCGCCCGCAAACGCCATCACCTGGTCGAGCGCGCTCTGCGCGTCGCGCATGCTGCCGTCGGCGGCGCGCGCGATGAGTGCGACGCCGGCGTCATCGATGGCGATCGACTCCTTGGCGGCAATCTCCCGCAGTTGCGCCCCGATCGCCCGGGTGCCGATCGTCCGGAACTCGAACACCTGCGAGCGCGACAGGATTGTGTCGGGAATCTTCTGCAGCTCGGTCGTCGCCATCATGAACACGACATGCGGCGGCGGCTCCTCGATCGACTTGAGCAGGGCGTTGAACGAGTGGCTGGAAAGCTGGTGGAACTCGTCGATGATGAAGATCTTGTAGCGGTTGCGCACCGGCGCCATCGCCAGCCCGGCAATGATCACCTCGCGTACGTTTTCGACCTGCGTATGGGTGGCGGCGTCGATCTCCATTACGTCGATGTCGCGCCCCTCGGCGATTTCCACACACGCATTGCACGTGCCGCACGGTTCGGCGGTGGGACCCGACTCGCAGTTCAGCGCGCGCGCGAGGACCCGCGCAGTGGTCGTCTTGCCGACGCCGCGCGGCCCGGCAAACACGAACGCCTGCGCGATGCGGTCGGCGCCGATGGCGTTGCGCAGCGTCTGCGTCACGCCGCGCTGACCGACGATGTCGTCGAACCGCTGCGGTCGATACTTGCGTGCGAGTACCTGGTAGGCCATCTGTCCGCTGCGGGCCCCAGCGCGGCCCGGAGGGACCTGCAGCACCTGTCAGTGACTGCTTAGCGCTGCTGCCTTCCGGCCCTGACGCGGTTCGCAGGCTGAAATTGCACAGGGTCCGAGCCGCGGTGGGGCCCGTCATCAACGCGGGCGCCGATGCGCCGTTCAGTCTATCACCCGGCCGCTGCCGTGCGCGCGGCGCGTCAGGGGTTCTCCGCCGTCTCGCGGGCTTCGGCGGATTCGTCCTCTTCGCGGGTGAGCAGCGCGAGGATCTCCGCTTCGCTGGCCTTGCCGTCGGCGTCGGCGTCGGCGCGGGCGATCAGGCTCTGCAGGTTCGATGACAGCTCGGTTTCGTCAAGCGCGCCGTCACCGTTGGCGTCGTACGCCATGAGCGCGGCCGTCGCGTCGGCCGCGCTCCGCGAAGGACCGCCGATAGGATCCATGTTCCGGAAATCCGGTCCTCCCGATAGCTCGCCGAGGAATTCTTCCGCGGACCGTGCCGATTCCGGCTCGGAGCCGCATCCCGGCGCCACCGCGAGCAGCGCCGCCAACAGGCCGGCCGGTACGCCGCGCGCGCGCCGTCTGCCGGGCGTCCGCAACGTCGGACGCGGCGACACCTCCCGCATCCCCGTGGTCATCCCCGACCCATGGCCGGCGGCGCGCCCAGCCCCCATCCGAGCGTACCGTCGTCCAGCTCCTCTACCGTCCGTCCGAGCACGATGTCGAACCTGGCGGTAAGCTCGCCAATCCTGGAGCCGGGCAGCGGCCTGAAGTCGACGAGGAGCGTCTCCTTCGCCAGTGGGTCCTCGATCCTGCTCGTGAGCAGGTCCCGCTCGTTCTCCGGATGACCGTTGATCAGCATCTGCGACGAGAAGATCCGCTGCCCGTGCCGGCTGATCCCGAAGTGAATGTGCGGCGTGCGGGAGACGCCGCCCAGCGTGTACGGCACCGGCTTGATCGTGCGGAAGTAGTACTCACCCCGGACGTTGGTGAGGAACCGGCCGTACCCCTGGAAGTTGCTGTCCGGCGCCACGTCGCTGCGGACGCCGTTCGTGTGCCGGTACGACTGGTTCGCGTCGCACTGCCAGATCTCGACGAACGCGTTGCGCACCGGCGCGCCGGTGACGGTGGTCACCGTGCCGTGGAGGTGGGTGATCTCCCCCACCGCCGGCGTGATGCCGTCGTTGACGATGAGCAGGTCGTTGTCGGTGTCGAGCGGCATGACGTCGGGATAGAACGGCCCGTCGAGCGCCTGGTGGCTCGGCGTCGCGGTCAGCTCGTCCGCCAGGACGCCGGGCGTCCACAGCGCGGCGGCGCCGACGGTCCCCGCGCGCAGCGTCCAATCCAGGAAGGCGCGCCGCGGCAGTCGGTGTGTGAGGATCGAGTCAACGCTCGGCAAGAGATTTCGACGAGGGGATTGGGGCATTTTCGACTCCTCCTGGCGATTCCTGACGCGGAGCAATCGTCTCGCGTGATCGCTCGCCATACTCTACTATCAGACAGGCTCGCGGGCGGCGTTATTCCGGCCTCCGGCAGATGAGCGGGCGCCGGCCGCGTCCGGATTCGGGTGGAGGGTGAAGAAATGAACGGTCGACACACGGCGTTGACGGTGGCGGCAGCCCTGGTAGTCACGATCCTGATGCCCGGCGTTGCTGGCGCGCAGGGTACGGAAGTACCCCGCACGCCGTGGGGGGCGCCCGACCTGCAGGGCATCTGGGACCGCCAGACGCTCACGCCGTTCCAGCGGCCGCGCGAGCTGGGCGAGAAGGCGGTGTTCACCGCCGAGGAAGCGGCCGTCTTCGAGTCCCGGGTGACCGAGGCTCTCGCCGCGGTTGACGTGCGCGTGGCGCCGCGCGACACGGCGGAGAATAACGAGACGGCGGAGACCATCGGGAACTACAACGATTTCTGGTTCGACGCCGGCGCGACGACCGTCGAGACGCGGCGGACGTCGCTCGTGTTCGACCCGCCCGACGGGCGTGTGCCCCCCCTCACGGCGGAGGCGGAGGAAAAGCAGGCGGCGCTCCTCGCGGCGCGCGCGGGAGTGAATCGCCACGAGCCGACGCCGGGCGGATTCGTCGACGACCTCGGCCCCGGCCGGTATGCCGTCCGCTGCCTGGTCGGCTTCAACACCGGACCGCCGATGGTCCCCGGCGCCTACAACCAGAACGTGCAGGTGTTCCAGACCGAGGACACCGTCGTGCTGTTCAACGAGATGATCCACGACGCCCGCGTCATTCCGATCGATGGCCGCGACCGTCTGGACGACGGCATCCGGCAGTGGCTCGGCAGCCCGCGCGCCCGCTGGGAGGGCGACACGCTCGTGATCGAGACCACCAACTTCCGGGGCGAGACGAGCTTCATGAACGGCCTTTCCGACGCCAACCTGCACCTGACGGAGCGGTTGACCCGGGCCTCGGAAACGACGCTGCTGTACGAGGTGACCGTCAGCGACCCTTCGGTGTGGACGCAGCCGTGGACCTACGAGCTGCCGATGAAGCGGATCGAAGGCCCGCTGTTCGAGTACGCCTGCCACGAGGGAAACTACGGCCTGTATAACATCCTCGCCGGCGCGGCGGAACAGTAGACTATCCCGAGCTTCCCGGCGCGGAGAGATGTCCGAGTGGTTGAAGGAGCACGCTTGGAAAGCGTGTGTAGGGGTGATCCTCCTACCGTGGGTTCG
>JAGWAI010000005.1:30108-43452 GCA_021296485.1 Acidobacteriota bacterium | reverse complement strand
GTGCGGATGTAGAACCGCCCACGATAGTGGTCGATCTCGTATTCATGGCCCCGCTCGCGCGGCAGGAACGCGACCGGCCGCGCGTCAGGGTCGCCGGCGTCCAGGTAGCTGATCTCGGTCGTGACCGTCTGGAACGATCCGACCAGGACGTAGCGCCGCGACCGGCTGCGCCAGACGGTACAGGAGAATTCCGCATCGGATTCCTGGTACACGATCCGGTCGCCGCGCGGGTCGTCTCCGAGCCGGTGCCGCAGGATCTGGTAGGGCCGGAGCGTTTCCGGATCCTGGCGCGCGTAGAACACCGCGTCGTTGCCGGCCGCCCAGGTGACGTTGGCGGTCACGTCCGGGATGGCGTCCGGAAGGTCCCGGCCGGTCTGGAGATCCCTGAAGCGGACCGTGTACCGCCGCCGCCCGACGGTGTCGACCGCGTACGCCAGCAACCGCGCGTCCGGGCTCACCCGGCGTGCGCCGACCGCGCAGAATGCGTGGCCGGCAGCCACCGCATTGACGTCGAGAATCACCTCCTCCGGGCCGGGCGCACCGTCGCCGTCCAGCGCGCGGCGGCAATGGATGGGGTACTCCCGACCGTCCTCGTAGCGGCGGTGATATAGGAACGCCCCCTCGCGGAACGGCACCGACATGTCGGTCTGCCGAATGCGCCCCTTGATTTCCTCGAACAGCTGTTCCTCGAGGGCGGCGGTGTGAGCCAGCGATTCCCGCAGCCAGGCGTTTTCGGCCTCGAGGTATGCGCGCACGGCGGGGTCCTCCCGGTCGCGCAGCCAGTAGTAGTCGTCGAGCCGCACGTCGCCGTGATTCTCGAGGCGTTGCGGTCGCCGGGGAGCGCGAGGGGGCGGCATGCGCGGGTCGGGATTCCGGTAGCGCTGGAAGTATAATGTGACGTTCGGCAGTCGGCGCCGCGGGTATTTTTCGAGAAAGGGAGCGTCCCCAATGGCGGATACGACGTCTGGCCCCTCGCAGGCGAGGATCCGGACCGATCTCTGGCGGGCGGTACTGGATTTCTCGGGCGACGAAAAATACGTCTGGGACCAGAACGGACTCGTTGCCCGGCGCGCCAGCGAGGCGAGTGATCCCGGACCGGACATGCCGACGATCACGCCCGAACAATTCACGGGATGGAAGAAGGCGTTCGCCGGCGGCGTCGACGACGGCGACCGGGACGAGCGCCTCAACGAATGGACGGAGCGGCGCCTGCCCGCGAGCTTTCTCCCGCCGCACCTGAAGCATCGCTGGAACGGCCACCTGAAGGTGGAGGTCCACAAGCGCCTGCTCGACTGGTTCGAGGCGCAGAACCTCGCGGCCCCGACCGACCTCCTGGTTGCCCGGGACGGTATTGACGCGCCCGCCGGCCCCGATTTGCGGCAGCGGCTCATCGCCTGCCTGCGCCTGATGTCGCAGGAGGAGTTGGAGCGGGTGCAGATCCCGGCTTCCGTGCTGCTGCGGCTCAAGCCGTAGCCGGCCGGTCCCGCGCCTCAGTTGTCCAGCAGTCGTCGCGCGGCCGCGGCGCGTGCGGCATCAGGATCCGGCACTGCCGGCGTCCCTTCCAACTCTTCGACATAGTGCGCCGGGAGGCCGTGCTCGACCGCCCCGGCCACGCACAGGTCGCGGTACCAGTCGAATGGAAGGCGGGCGGCGTCGACGCGCCCCTCCCCCGCCACGTAGGTGAACGCCCCGGTCGTACCGCCGGCGGTCGGATGCACCTCAATGTAGCGCTGACGGTAGCCTCCGGTGTGCATCCCCTCGACCCGGTCGAGCCGTTCGACGTCGGCTTCCGCCACCTCGTACAGCACGCCGTACGCTGCCGCGCTGGGATCCCTACGGCGTCTTAATCGGGGGCGCCGGGCGCTCGGGGAGGGACTTCGGATCCTCGCGGATCATCCGCATTACTTCTTCCACCGCCCGCTCCAGTTGCGGGTCGCGCCCGGCAATCACCGACTGCGGGTCGTTGTCCACCTCGATGTCCGGCTCGACGCCGACGTTCTCGACCACCCAGCTGCCGTCGGCGGCATTCGTGCCGAACTGCGGCACGTTTACCCCGCCGCCGTCGAGCAGCGGGCCGTGGCTGGTGATGCCGATGACCCCGCCCCAGGAGCGCTTGCCGATCAGCGGGCCGAGCCCGGCCTCGCGGAAGCGGTACGGAAAGATGTCGCCGTCGGATGCGGAGTCCTCATCGAGGATGCAGACCATGTGGCCGTGAAAGGCAGTGGCGGGATAGGTGCCCGGGCTGTCGTACGTGCGGGCGAAACGCGTGCCGAGCACGGTCCGGCCCAGCCGCTCGATGAGCATCTGGGACACGTTGCCGCCGCCGTTGCCGCGCACGTCGATCACCAGACCCTCCTTGCGGATCTGGCCGTAGAACCACTTGATGAACTCCTGGATGCCGTCCGCCCCCATGTCCGGCACGTGCAAATAGCCGACCCGCCCGTCGGTCATCTCCGACACCTTGCGGCGGTTCGCCTCCACCTCGGTCAGGTAGCGCAGGCGGCGCTCGGCGGTCACCGGATTGAACACCACCTCGCGGGCGCCCTCCGTGGTCGGCTGGTCGTTCAGCATCAGCCGCACCGGACTGTCCGCCCGGTGAAGCAGCAGGCGGTACGGGTTGTCCGTGCCCGCCAGGTCCTCGCCGTCGATTGCCAGCACGTAGTCGCCCACCCGGGCGTCGACGCCAATCTCGGTGAGCGGCGCGCGGTACTGCGGCTCCTCGTTGTGGCCGCTGAAGATCTCGCTCAGGCGGTAGCGCCCGGCGGCCGTATCGAGCTCGAAGACCGCCCCCGGCAACGCCACCTCCGGCCGTTCGGGTGTCTCCCAGTCCCCACCGGAGATGTAGGCGTGGCTGACGTTCAGCTCGGCCACCATTTCACCGAGCACGTAGTTCAGGTCCGAACGGTGCGCGACGTGCGCCAGCAGCGGTTGGTAGCGCTCGCGCAATGCGTCCCAGTCGTAGCCGTGCATGTTCTCGACGTAGAAGAAGTCGCGGAACCGCCGCCACACCTCGTCGAAGATCTGCGCCCACTCCTCTGCCGGATTGCGGTCCACCATCAGTCCCGCGGTGGAGACGGTGCGCGCATCGTCGCCGGCCGCCGTATACACCTTCCAGTCGCGCCCCTCCCGTATCAGCACCTGTTCGCCGTCGCGCGAGACGGCGTAGCCGCCGATGCCTTCGGCAATGGTTTCCGTCTCGCGGTCCTCGAAAGTGAACCGCCGCAGCGCCGCCCGCACGTCGCTGGCGCGGCCGTAGTACGACGGACCGCCGCGGATGACGAGCACGCCGCCGCTCGCGGCGCTCAGGCCGAAATAGTTGTCGAACGGCAGCGGCAAGCGCGCGACGCGCTCGGCCAGACCGTCGAAGTCGATGACGATTGGCTCCTCATCGTCCGCACCGTCGGCCGCTGCCGCGTCATTCTCCGCGTCCCCTGCTTCCGCGGTGGCCTCTTCCTGCTCGCCGGTCGCGTCATCGTCATCCTCCCCGGCTTCCGCCAACTCGACCTCGTCGCTCTCCGGCGGCAGCGGGTGGGCGACGTCCTTCCTCAACGCGAGCGCATAGACCCCGGTCTCGCGGTCGACGAGATAGTTCCACTCGAACGAACCGAGCTGCGGCGCGAACTGCCGGTCGGAGAGGTAGTAGAGGAATTCACCGTCCGGATCCCAGGCCGGGTTCCACTCATGGAAGAATTCGTCCGTGATGCGGTGCAGGCGGCGCTCGGCCAGGCTCCAGACATAGATCGAGCTGAACTCCGTCGGGTCGGTCATCGAGAACGCGAGATAGCCGCCGTGCGGCGACCACGTGTAGTCGCGCAACGGCCCGCGCGGCTCATCCGCGACCTCGATCACCTCGCGCGTCTCGACGTCGACGACGATCAGCCGGCCGTCCTTGTCGCTCGAGGCGAGGTGCGTCCCCGCCGGCGACCACTCGGCCGCGTAGCGCATGCCCTGTCCACCGCTCGTGAGCTGCTCCGGCTCCCCGGAGCCGTCCTGCTCCACCAGGTAGATCTCGTCCTCGCCACCGGCGTCCGAGATGTACGCGATGCGGCGCCCGTCCGGCGACCAGCGCGCCCACTTGTCGTGCGCTCCCGAGCTGCGGGTGAGGTTGCGCACCGGCCCATGCTCGATCGGCACGGTGAAGATATCGCCGCGCGCCGCGAACAGCGCGCGCTCCCCCTTTGGGCTGAGCTCCGCGTCCTCGATTTGTCCGGCGGCGGAGACGCGGGCGGGACGCATCGCCAAACCGTCGTCCGGCACGGTGATGGCGATGGGCCGCGACCGGCCCTCGTCGATCGAATAGATCTGCAGCTCGCCGTTCAGCTCGTACACGATCCGGCCGGCGCCGTCGTCGCCGGGCCAGCGGACATCCCAGGTATCGCTGTCGGTGAGCCGCGTGATCTCGCGCGATCCAACGTCGTAGGAATACAGGTTGAGGGTCCCGGTCCGGTCGGAAGTGAAGTAAATGACGTTGCCGATCCACATCGGATCCCGATCGGCGCGCCGGTGCGTCGTGACCCGCTCCACCGCGTGGGTTTCACGGTCGAAGATGTACAGCTCCTGCGCCCAGCCGCCCTCGTACCGCTTCCACGTGCGGAAATCGCGGAACAGCGGTGAGTAGACGACGCGCGTCCCGTCAGGTGACAGGTCGCCGGCGCCCGATTCGGGCATCGGCAGCGGCACCGGCAGGCCACCTTCCACACTCGCAAGAAACAATCGGCTGTCGGAGAGGTCCGTGCTGTAGCGCAACGACCGGAACAGGACCGCGCGGCCGTCGGGCGACCAGTCATACACCTGGTTGTCATAGCCCCAGCGCGGCGCGAGCGGGCCGCGCGCCGGATAGTACGTCAACTGGCGCGGGACGCCGCCGGCGGCGGGAATGACGTACACCTGCTCGTCGCCGTCGTACTGACCCGTGAAGGCAATCTGCGAACCGTCGGGCGAGAAGCGCGGGAACAGCTCGAGCCCCGGATGCGCGGTCAAGCGCCTGGCCTGCCCCCCGGCCGTCGGCGCGAACCACAGATCGCCGGCGTAGCTGAACACGACCCGGTCGCCGTGAATGTCAGGAAACCGGAGCAGCTTCGTCTGGGCCGCGGACGGCGCTGCCGCCGCCAGCAGCGCAACGACAACCGCGCATGGCACCGCAACGGATATTCGTCGAACCATCTCTACTCCTCCGATTCGAGAAAGACGGTGGCGCCGGAGCGGGACAGGCCGCTATTCCGCGCGCAATGCGCCGAGCAGCGGCGAGCGGACCGCCGCGATGGTAGCCGCCAGCGACGCGCCGAAACCGGTGGCGACCACCGCTACAAGCAACGCGCCGAGCGACAACAGCGGGACGCCGCCGCCGCGCTCCAGCCAGGCCGGAGCAATCGCGACGATGGCGCAGCCCGTGCCCGCCGCCAGTCCGGCAAACAGCAGCAGCGCATTCTCTGCCAGGACCATCAGCGAAAGGTGCCGGGCGTTGTAGCCCACGGCGCGCATCAGCGCCAGCTCGCGGCGGCGCTCCAGGACGTTCCGCAGCAACACCGCCCCGAGTCCGACGGTGCCCAGTATCAGCCCGAGCCCGCCGAGCGTCTGGAACGTCGCCAGGTAGGTGTTTTCCACCCTGTGGAAGGCGTCCAGCCGCGCCGACGACGAGACCGCGTCCACGCCGTAGTCGGCCAGCCGATCCTCAAGCGCGGCGCTCACGCTCACCTCGCGGTCGGGCGGGGCGTCAATCAGAAAGAACCGGTAGCCGTCGTAGTCGGGAAACACCCGCTCGAAGTGGCGCTCCCCGATGAGCAGCTCGCGCTGGAAGACGCTGTCGGCCAACGCCGCGACGATGCGTAGCCGGACGGGATTGCCGCTCTCGCGGTGCAGCACGAAGTCCTCGCCGATCGACAGGTGGAGCGCGTAGGCGAGCGACGTGGCGTCGGCGATGGCGGGCACGGCGCCGTCCTCGAATTCGCGATCGAGCAGCAGCCAGGGGTTGGCTTCCTCCGCGGGCGTTTCGGCAGCGGTAGCGCCGAACGCGAACCGGCCTTCCGCGATGAATGCCGGCGACGGCGCGAGCACGCGCGGATCCTTCGCCTGGTACAGGTTGAGGCAGCTCGCGTCCTCGCCCGGCCGCACCCGGAAACGGGCCATGGCGACCCCGTCCAGCGGCTCGCCCGCCTCGAACAGGTCGGAGATGAACAGATCTTCCCTGCCCTGCGGCGTGGAGGGATCGTGAACGATCGGCAGCAGCGTATCCGCGAGCAACGTGTAGCCGCCGGTGCCGGAGCTCCGGTTGAGCGGATCGCCGCCGCCCTCTCGCCGGAACGCGTCGACGGCGACGATGATGAACGCGGCCGACGCGATCAGGGCGATGCACAGCACGCTGCGGCCCGGACGGTACGAGGCGTTGCGGAATCCGACCTGCGACAACGACCAGGGCCCATCCTCGTGTCCTGCCGGTGCGCTGCTCAGCCAGGCCCAGGCGAGCACCAGCGCCGCCGCCAGCAGCAGCAGGCCGCCGCCGAAGAAGCCGCCGGTGGCGCCGATGAAGCCGGCCGCGGCCACCCCGACGAGCACTGCGCCCGCGCCGGCCAACGCCGCAGCGATCAGCCAACCCCGGGATCCGGTCGGCGCGGGGCCCGCCGCGGCAACGCCGGCGGCAGTGACTTCCGCAACCGCGCCGGTGAGCAGGCTGCGCGGCGATGCCGGCGCGAGTGACCGCAGCGTCCAGCCAATCGAACCCAGCGCCGCCAGCACGCCGCCGGCGGCGCCCGCACCCAGCATCAAGGGCGAGATGTCCAGCGCGAGCCGCGTCGTACCGACCGCGTCTACCCACCATGTGCGCAGCCCCCACATGATGAACCAGGCATACGCCACCGCCCCCGCCGCGCCCAGCACGCTGCCGATGGCCGACAGCGCCAGCGCCTCGGTCAGAAATACTCGCCGCACGGCGCTGCCCGGAAACCCGGCGGCGCGCAGCAGCCCCAGCTCGCGGAGCCGTTGCTCGACGCCGAGACGGAAGAACAGGCTGGCCAGCAGCAGCGCCGACACGACGAGGAAAAAGCTGAAGTAGATGAAATACAGGCCGAAGTCGGTGGCGCCGGCAGACGCCTCGATCGCCAGCGCGCGCGCCGGGTAGACGACGAAACCGAGCGCCAGCGGGTCGAGGTCCGCCCGCAGCGCCGCGGCGAACTGCGCGCGCGCGGTCTCGAGATCCTCACCGGCGGCGGGCGCCACGCGGATGGACGTAAGCCGTCCCCAGCGCGACTCCCACAGTTGCTGGCCGGCGGCCAGCGGCACGAACGCCTTGGGCGTCGTCCGGTGGTCGTCCCAGTAATCCTCGTCCGCCGGCCGGATCAGGCTGAGATCGACATCGAACGGAGGATCCCAGTCGATCACATCTTCCGCGTCGGTCATCCCGCGGTACTCCGGCGCGAGGTCGCGGTCGTCCGCCGCGCCCGCGATCGGCACGACGTCCGCCACCATCAGGTCGGCCTCGCGCGTCACCAGGCGGCCCTCGTCCTCCCAGAGGTAGTACTCGAGCACCAGCGGGTCGCCCGGTCCGACCTCGAGATCCGCGGCTGTCCAGTCGTTCAACACCACCGGTATCGGACCGCCGGCCGGCGCCGCCCGCGGCCCCGCTTCAGGGCTGATGACGGACAGGTCGAGCGCGGAGATCAGGGAATACGGCGTCACCCGCTCGCCGCTGCGGATCTGGTTCGCCAGGTAGGTGAGCACCGGTTCCGTGGCGAGCCCGAGGGTCGCCGCCGCGCGGCCGGCCGCGGACTCGGTCTCGGCGTCGAGCAGCCCGGCGGCCGACTCGACCGACAGCGCCCCTTGCGCCGGAATTGCACGGACCCGCAGGCCCACATCGTCGAGCGTCGCCTGCTCCCGGATCGCCGCTTCGACCGCCGCCACCTGCGTCGCCGCCGCAACGGACTCGACCGCGGCCGACGCCCGCAGCAGCAGCGTGTTGACCCGCCCGTCCTGCTCCAGCTCGGCCTGCAGCCTGGCGAGCGGCACGAACACCGAGCGCGCCAGCCCCTGCTGCGGCCGGAACGAGAACTCGCCCAGCTCAGCCGGCGGCAGCACCCGGCCGATGCCCAGCCGCAGGGTGCGCCCGACGTCGTCGCGGCGGCCGTGGAGCGAGCTGAGCGGCACTTCGGACGGCCGCTCCACACGCACCAGCAGCGCGTCGTCGGGCGCGGCGCCCAGCTCGCGCGCCAGCCCCTCGCTGACGAATACGGCGTTGCGCGCGAGGTCGAACTGTTCCGGGTCGCGGCCGTGGAAGGTCCAGAACCGCTCGTCGACGCCGTACACCTGGACGGCTGAAGCGCGGCTGCGGCTGGGCTGGTGCGTGACGAAACCCTCGACCGCCACTAGCGGCGCGGACGCCTCGAAGGCGCCGGCCATGCCGTCGGCCGCCAGCAGGTCATCCGCCAGCGCTTCGCGCACGAAGCCGAGGCTCGTCACGACGTGGTCGACGCCGCCCAACCGTTCGAGCGCCAGCGCCCGCAGGCTCGAACGCACCGAAGCGCCCACCAGCAACGCGCCGGCCAGTACCGCCACGGCCACCGCCACGCCGGCTATGACGGCGAGGTTGGTGCGCCAGTACCAGATGAGATTCCGCCGGACGAGCGAGGTGAGCTGCATTGGATGGCGGTCAGTACACGCCTACGGTCGTCGACGAAGCGAGCGCGCTGAACGGCCGGACGCCGCTCACGCCGTCCCACGGGTAGAGGTCGCAGGGCGACTCGCGCTCGCCTTCGTCCCGCTCGAGGAAGCGCGGGACGAAAAACTCCTTCGTCAGTGTGGTCAGCATTACGCGGCCGGTAGCGCCGTACTCGACGACGCGGTCGGCGTCATCCGGATCCACTACCTGCAGCACGGCCCGCGGCTGCGGCGCGTAGTACGTGATCTTGTATCCCTCGGCTTCGCCGCTGGGCGGGCTGGCCGCCAGGCCCATCAGCGTGTTGCCGTAGGTCGGCGTCATGTAAACGCCGTCGAGCAGCTCCTCGTTCGCAAAGCGGTTCCATTGCGGCGTGAACTCGGTGCCGCCGGCGAAGATGCCGGTGATGCCGGCTTCCTTGATGCTCGAGCCCTCCGCCTCCAGGCGGTTTGCGAGCGCCTCGATGAGCTTCGGCGTCGAGAACAGGCAGCGGATGTCGTGACCGGCCGACAGCACCGTTATGGCCTGGTCGATGACGTGCTCCTGGTACGCCTTCAGGTGGTCCATCCACCCTTTCCTGATCAGCTTGATTACCCAGCGCGGATCCAGATCGACGCAGAAGCAGATGCCGCCGCGATGGTGGGCCAGATGCTCCACCGCGAGCCGCAGCCGGCGCGGCCCGCTCGGCCCCAGCATCAGCCAGTTCGAGCCCTTCGGGAAGCACTCGTCCGGCAGCGTGTCGGAAAACAGCTCGTAGTCGGTGCGGAAGTCGTCGATGGCAATGCGGCTCTTGGGAATACCGGTGGTGCCGCCGGTCTCGAAGACATAGATTGGCCGGTCGCTGAAGGCCCGCGGCACCCAGCGGCGCACGGGACCGCCACGCAGCCACTCGTCCTCGAAATGCCCGAACTTCTTCAGGTCGTCGAAGCCCTGAACCTCCGTGCGTGGATCCCAGCCGGCCTTTTCCGCCCATTGCAGCCAGAACGGGGATCCGGTTGCCGGATCGAAATGCCAGGCAACCACCTCGCGTACCCAGGCATCGAGCGCAGTTCGCTGCGCCTCGGCCTGACCCTGATGGTCGACAGTTTGTGTACTCATCAACCCGCAATTTTATACTAGAGATTCGAAGTGAACGCCTGCGGTGTACCGCGCGGAGCCCGTACGGAGCGGCGGCGGCCGGGGGGTTCGGGGCGCAGCCCCGAGTGGTAAATGGAAGCACGAGTCGAACGACTCTGGATCAAGCGCTTCCGGCGCGGCCCGATGGATGCCGTCGCGCGGGCCGAGGCGCTGGCCGGACGCGGGCTCGCCGGCAACGCCGATCAGGGCGGCCGGCGGCAGGTAACGATCATTGCGCGCGGGCGTTGGGATCGGGTGAACGAAGCGCTGGCGGACGAGGTCGACCCGGCGCTGCGGCGCGCCAACGTGCTGGTCGCGGGCATCGACCTGGAAGCAACGCGCGGGCGGGTCTTGCGTATCGGCCCGTGCCGGCTGCGCATCCGGGGCGAGACCCGTCCCTGCGAACGGATGGACGAGGGATATCCGGGCCTGCGCGCGGCGCTCGACGCCAACTGGGGCGGCGGCGCCTACGCCGAGGTGTTGGACGGGGGCCCGATCGCGGTGGGCGACCCGGTGGCCTGGGAACCCGACGCTTGAGCACCGATCAGGCCGCGCACAGCGCGACCCGGCGGCGCGGCGCGGGGCTGTGGGGTCCCCGTTAGCAGCCGCCGGGGGGATTGGGGGCGTAGCCCCCATCTAACGATGCAACGCGTCCGATTTGGCCGCAAAGACGAAATCGCTCTCGGTCAGACCGTCGATCTTGTGCGTCCAGATCGTGACCGTCACGCGCCCCCACGTCAGCACGATGTCGGGATGGTGGTCCTGCTCCTCCGCCATCTCGCCGACGCGCACGGTAAAGTCCAGCGCCTGCCGAAAGTCGTCGAATGTGTATGCCTTCTCCAGGTGGTGCTCATCGACGACCGTCCAACCGCCGCCGAGCCTGGTCTGTAGCGCCTTCAACTCGTCGCCCGTCACCGGCGGCACGCCGCCGCGGCAGGGCACGCACTGCTGACTGGCCAGCTCGCTCATGACTCCGCTCCTTCGCTCCTGATAGAATATACGACTCGCATTTGCCGGCGGCAGCCGGCCCGGAACAACACACAGATGCAGCTTTTTCCCGCTTTTCTGAAGCTCGCGGGCAGGCGTGTGGTGATAGTGGGCGGCGGCCCGGTCGCCACCTCCAAGTTGCGCGCGCTGATTGACGCCGGCGCCGACGTCACGGTCGTCGCACCGGAAATGACGTCCGGAATCGAGGCCGCTCCTGTAGCGCGCATCCGGCGCGCGTTCGTGCCGGCCGACCTGGACGGCGCCTGGCTGGTAGTGGCGGCGGCGACGACGGACGTCAACCGGCGCGTGGCGCAGGCCGCCGAGGCGCGGCAACTCTTCGTCAACGCGGTCGACGACCCGGCCAACGCAGACCTCTATCTGGGCGGGGTCGTGCGGCGGGCCGGCGTGACGTTCGCCATCTCGACCGACGGCCGGGCGCCGGCGCTGGCCGGCCTGCTGCGCGAGGGGCTCGAGGCGCTGCTGCCGGATGCGGATCTCGAACGCTGGATGAATGAAGCGGCCCGCCTGCGCAGCCGCTGGCGTGCCGAATCGGTTCCGCTGCCCGCACGCCGGCCGGCGCTGCTCGATGCGTTGGTGCACCTGTACGAACCCCCGGCTACCGGCGGCGCGGCGGCCGACGCGGAGCGCTGATGGCGGCGCCCGGACTCGTCTCCCTGGTCGGCGCCGGCCCCGGTGATCCGGAGCTGCTCACGATTAAGGCGGCGCGGCGGCTGGAATCCGCGGATCTGCTGCTGTACGACGGCCTGGTGCAGCCCGCGCTTGTCGCTCTCGCGCAGGACGCGCAGCGCTTCTGTGTAAACAAGCGGGCCGCGCAGCGCACCATCGCCCAGACCACCATCGAACGCCTGATGATTCGCGGCGCACGGCGCGGCAAGCGCGTGGTGCGGCTGAAGTGCGGCGACCCGTTCGTCCTCGGCCGCGGCGGAGAGGAGGCGCTGGCCCTCGGCGCGGCCGGCGTCCCGTTCGAGGTGATCCCGGGTATCACCGCGGCGGTGTCCGCGCCCGGTCTGGCCGGCATTCCGGTGACGCACCGCGGTCTCGCCTCCGGGTTCACCGTGGTGTCCGGCCACGCGCCCGAGGCGTATGAGCCGATCCTGTCGGCGGTTGCGCCGGGCTCGATGACCGTCATCATCCTCATGGGCCTGCGGCGCCGGGCGGCCATTGCACGGACCCTGCTCGAGCGCGGTTGGCGCGCCGGTACGCCGGCTGCCATCGTGCTATCGGCATCCACCCCGGAAATGCAAGTCTGGACGGGCCGCCTCGACGCACTGCTCGACGAGCGCGCCGCGACCGGCGCCTGGTCGGCCGGCGGCGTGCCGGGTACCATCGTTGTGGGCGAAGTGGCGGGCCTGCAAGTCTACGGAGAAGTCCTGCACCACTCGTCGACCGGGGTTGGCGCGTGAGTACAGGGGGTGCGGAATGAGCTGGAAGGAAACGCTCGCCGGCCGGATTGAGGCGGATCTGGCGGCCGAGATCGACACGTTCGAGAGCCAGATCGCCCTTAGGCGCCAGGGCAAGATCGACGAAAAGGTGTTCGCCGAAACCCGCCTGCGGCGCGGGGTCTACGGGCAGCGCTACGACAACGGGCAGCGCAACGACGGCAGCGGACCGAAGACCCTGGCGTATCCGTCGAACGGGCTGACCAAGGGGCCGGAAACCGTCTGGGACGCACCGGGCATGCAGCGCATCAAGATCCCGATGGGCCGGCTCTCCCCGGACCAGCTCGAAACGCTGGCCGATCTGGCGGAGGAGTACAGCGACGGCATCTGCCACGTGACCACGCGGCAGGACATCCAGCTCCACTTCGTTCACATCGACGACACGCCCGACCTGATGCGGCGGTTGGCCGCGGTCGGCATCACCACCCGCGAAGCGTGCGGCAACACGGTGCGCAACGTCACCGCCTGCCCCCTGGCCGGCGTATGCCGGGACGAGACGTTCGACGTAACGCCGTACGCGCAGGCCTGCATGCGGTTTCTGCTCGGGCACCCCGATACGCAGGATTTCGGGCGCAAGTTCAAGGTGGCCTTCTCCGGTTGCCGCGACCAGGCCTGCGGCCTCGTCTCGATGCACGACCTCGGGCTGATCGCAGTCACCCGGACCGAGGACGGCGTCGAGCGCCGCGGATTCGAGACGTACGTCGGCGGGGGCCTCGGCGCGGTCCCGTATCAGGCCAAGCTGTTCGACGAATTCCTGCCGGTCGAGGAGCTGCTGCCGGTGGCGCAGGCAATTTCCCGGGTCTTCGCGCGCCTCGGCGAGAAGCGAAACCGCGCGCGGGCGCGCATCAAGTTCCTGGTCGCGCAGCTCGGCATCGACGAATTCAAGCGCCTGGTTCTGGAGGAACGCGCGGCGCTGGCGGACGATCCCCGCTGGACCGACTTCGTTTCTCAGGCGGCGGGCCGCGGTGTGGCCGGCGAGGCGCCGGCGGCGCCTGCCGCCAACGGCAACCGCAGCGCCGAATTCGAGCAGTGGGCGCGCACGAACGTCTATCGCCAGCGTCAACCGGGGCACGCCGCCGTCACGGTAGCGCTCCCGCTCGGCGACCTGACCGCGGATCAGACGCGGCGCGTCGCGGC
>JAGWAI010000005.1:28956-30007 GCA_021296485.1 Acidobacteriota bacterium | reverse complement strand
CTGGCGCGGCCGGGCGCGGGCACGCTCGGCGACATCACCGCCTGCCCGGGCACCGATACCTGCAAGCTGGGCATCGCCTCGTCCCGCGGTCTCGCGGCGGAGCTGACGTCGCGGCTCGCCGCGCGGTCCGCAACGCTGGACCCGGCGGTGGAGTCGCTGCGAATCAAGACGAGCGGCTGCTTCAACTCCTGCGGTCAGCACCACGTCGCCGACATCGGCTTCTACGGCGTCAGCCGCAACGTCGGCGGCTACGCGGTGCCGCACTTCCAGGTGGTGCTCGGCGGCAAGTGGCGCGACAACGGGGGTTCGTACGGGCTGGCCTCGGGAGCGATTCCATCGAAGCGCATCCCCGAGGTGATCGAGAGGATTACCGCGCGGTTCGTCGCCGAGCGTCGCGCATCCGAGTCGTTCCAGGACTATACGCAGCGCATCGGCAAGCGCGCCCTGAAGCAGATGTTCGCCGACCTGGCGGCAGTGCCGGCGCACGCCGACGACGCCGGCTTCTATTCGGACTGGGGCGACCCGCGCGAATTCACTCTGGGCGACATGGGCGTCGGCGAATGCGCCGGCGAGGTCGTGTCGCTCACGGAATTCGATTTTGCCGCCGCCGAGGCGCAGCTGTTCGACGCGCAGTTGCGGCTCGAGGAGGAGGCGGTGGGCCCGGCGGACGAGCTGGCCTACGGCGCGATGCTGCTGGGGGCGCGTGGACTGGTGAAAACCGAATACATCGACGTGGGCGACGACCCGGATGCGATCGTGCGCGAGTTCAGGACACGGTTCTTCGACACGCAGTTGTTCTTCGACAAGTACGCCGGCGGCAAGTTCGCGATGTACCTGTTCCGCCGGCACGCGGCGGGCCCGCGCAGTTCGGCCGAGGCGGCGCACCACCTGATCGAGGAAGCGCAACTGTTCCTCGAAGCGTGCCATGCCTGCCAGGCGCGTCTCGCGGCGCGGCCGGCGGCCGGCCTGCCGTCGCCGCCCGTCCAGGCGGCGCAACGCACATGACCGGCGTCCAGGCGACCATGCCCGCCGCCGGCCGCATCGAAGCACT
>JAGWAI010000005.1:27083-28943 GCA_021296485.1 Acidobacteriota bacterium | reverse complement strand
CCGCAAGCGGTGGCGCCGGGCGCCGTCATTCCGGTCTTCCATCGCTGGATCCGGGAACGGGCCGCTCCCGAAATGTTGATCGACGTCGCCGACTACACGCATCTCGTCGACGGACCGCAGGTGCTGCTGGTCGCGCACGAAGCGAACTACGTCATCGACCTTTCCGAAGGCCGGCCCGGACTGGCCTATACCCGCAAGCTGCCGGCCGAGGGTCCGCTGGCCGAGCGGCTGCTGGCCGCGGCACGGGTGCTGCTCGCCGCCGGCCGGCGACTGGAGCAGGACGCCGAGGTCATGCCGGCGGGGCGATTCGCGTTCCGCGGAGACGAGATTGCACTCGTCGCCAACGACCGCCTGGTTGCGCCGCGCACAGCCGCGGCCGAGGCGGGTTTGCGCGGTCCGGTCGGCGCGCTTGCGGAGCGGCTCTACGGCGACGGCGTCGACATCCAGCCGCTGAGTCATTCGGATCGCGTCGGCTTCAGCCTCAAGGCGGCCGGACCGGCGTCGCTCGACGCGTTGCTGGCGCGGCTGACCTGAACCACGTCCCGGGCCGCCGGCCGCGGTATCATCCGGGACGATGCCGCCCGAGCCGAACGCGGTCACGCCCCGCGACATCTTCCTGTCCGCCCACCTGTCCAAGGAGGCGGCGGCCGGCTTTCTCGAACGGTGCGGCCTGCGTGACGGCGCCGCCGCCGACGAGCACCTGCAGCAACTGGCCGAAGACCTGACGCCGCGGCTGGCGCTCGGCAACCTTGCCGGGCTGCTCTTTGACACGCTGTCGACGACGCCCGATCCCGACGCCGCCGTGGTCGGCTTCTGCCGTTACGTCGCGACGCGCACGCCGCAGGCCGGGTTCATCGGCAATCTGCACGCCGACCCGCGCATGCTGGAGATCCTGACGCAGATCCTGGGCACCTCCCCCTTCCTCAGCGAAATCCTCATCCGCAATCCCGAATACCTCCACTGGCTGCGGCGCGAGCTGGACGGAGCGCCGCCCGACCGCGCCGCCTACGACGAGGAAGTCGACCGCCGCCTCGACGCCACGCAGAGCGTCGAGAACCAGGTGAATGCGCTCAAGCGGCTCCACCGGCGGGAGATGCTGCGCGTCGCCGCACGCGACGTGTTCGGCATGCTGAACCGGGAGACGCTGACCACGACCACCACGCAGCTGTCCGACCTCGCGGATGCTCTGGTCGACGGCGTCCTGCGCCTCGCCGTGGCCGAGCACACCGCCCGTTACGGCCCGCTGCCCGGACGGTTTGCCGTCATCGGCATGGGCAAGCTGGGCGGCGTCGACCTGAACTACAGCTCGGACATCGACCTGATCTACCTCTACGACGTGCCGGCCGGGGCGGCCGGGGATGCGCACCACCGCTATCAGCGCCTCGGGCGCCGGCTCACGACGCTGCTCAGCGAGCACACCGACGAGGGCTATCTGTACCGCGTCGACATGCGCCTGCGGCCGATGGGGGGGCGCGGCAACCTCGTCTATTCGTTGCAGCAGTCGGCGCAGTACTACGAAAGCCTCGGCGAGACGTTCGAGCGGTTCGCGCTGCTCAAGGCCCGGCCGATAGCGGGCGACCGGGCGCTGGGCGAGAAGTTCGTGGAGCTGGTGGCGCCGTTCGTCTACCGCAAGTATCTGGACCATGCCGCCATCGAGGAGCTTGGGCGGTACAAGGCGCGCGCCGATCGCGAACACGCGCGTCACGGCGACCTGGACCGCAACGTCAAGGAAGGCCGCGGCGGCATCCGCGAGATCGAGTTGTTCGCGCAGGTATTCCTGCTGCTGTACGGCGGCGACCAGCCGGCGCTGCGGACCGGGCATACGCTGACCGCGCTGGAGCAGCTGGGGTCGCACGGCTT
>JAGWAI010000005.1:0-27070 GCA_021296485.1 Acidobacteriota bacterium | reverse complement strand
GCGGCCTATATCTTCCTGCGCAACATCGAGCACGGCCTGCAGGTGGCCGAGGGTCAGCAGACCCACAGTCTGTCGGGCACCGAGCGCGGACTGCGCGCCCTGGCGCGGCGCCTGGGCTTCGACGAGCTCGCCACGCTGGAAAGCGTGCTCGACGGCCACCGTGACCGCGTGCACGCCGTCTACGCGCGCCTGTTCGAGGAGCAGGCGGACGACGGCAACGTCGCCGGCCGCGAGTTCTTCCGGCTGCTGGCCGGCGAGATGAACGACGACGACGCGCGGGCGCTGTTGCTGTCGGCCGGCTTCGCGGAACCCGAGAGCGCGCTCAACGCCATGCGGGCACTGGACGCCGCGGCAAAGGGGGGGCGCTCGTCGACGCGCAACCTGCTGGCCAATCTGCTGGGCACGGTGACCTCCGGCGAGGCGCCGTTGTCCGCGCCCGGCAACGTGCTGATCCGCCTCGAACGCGTGGTGGCCGCCAGCGGCGCCGGCGCACGCTGCTGGAAGACCGCCTGCTGCGCGAACGGCTGCTCGCCGGCCTGGACGCCGGCGATTTGTTCGCAGCCCGCCTCGCGGCGTATCCGGAGCTGCTCGACTCGCTTGCCCGGGGCGTGCTGGATCCCGAGGCGTTCCACGCGGACGTGGTCGAGGCGTTCGACGAGGTCGTCGCAAACGGCGCCGACATTCAGTCCCGGCTCGATCCGTTCCGGCGCGTAAAGGCAATCGAGGAATTCAAGGTGCTGGTCGAATGGCTGACGGTCCGGCGCCTTGACCTGCTGACCGACAAGCTGTCGCTGGTCGCCGACTGCGCGCTGCATGCGGCGGCGAGGGCCGTCGCGCGCGACCTGCCGCCGGCGGCTGGACGGTGTTCGCGCTGGGCAAGCTCGGCAGCCGGGAGCTGACCGTGCACTCCGACCTCGACCTCGTCTTCGTGTACGACGGCGACCCCGCCGACGCGCGCCGCTTCGAGCGCCACCAGAAATTCGTGCGCACCGTCCAGGACCTGCTGTCGAAGACGACCGCCGCGGGATCGGCGTACAAGATCGATACCCGGCTGCGCCCGGAGGGCCGCATGGGGGCGCTGGCCATCCCGCTGCTCGCCTTCGAGCGGTATCTGCGCGAGCGCGCCGAAATCTGGGAGCGCATGGCGTGGACGCGCTGCCGCGCCGTCTGCGGCGATGTCGCGTTGGCAGAACGGGTCCAGCGTGCTGTCGACGAATTCGTATACGGACCGTGGTCGGACGAAATCCCGGCCTTCGCCCGCCACGTCCGCAAGCGCATCGAACGCGAGCTGGCCAGGGAGGCGGGCGGCGGGCGGCTCGACCTCAAGCGCGGCCACGGCGGCCTGGTCGACATCGACTTCCTGCTGCAGGTGCTGCAGATACGGGAGGGCCGCGAGCGCGAGGAGTTTCGTGTGGCCGGCGCCCGCCGCCTGCTCGCCGCGCTGCCGGATACATCCTTCCTGGCAACCGGCGACGGGGACGCGCTCCGCGACGCGTACGGCTTTCTCCGCAATCTGGAAACGGTGCTGCGCATCGACAGCGACACGGACGGCGGCGCCATCGCGACGGACCCGGCCACCCTCGAACCGCTGGCCCGGCGCCTGGCCGCGCCGCTGTCCGGTACGGAGTTGCTGGAGCGCTACCGTGCTACCACCGCGCAGGTGCGGGCCATCTACGAGGCCGGCATGGACCGGCTGCAGTAGCCCGCCGGCGGCTACTGGTGTCCCAGCACGGGATGCGGCACGTACGGCTCCTCCAGCAGCCGGCACTCGCCGTCATCTAGAGTCACGTCGAGCGCGCCGACGGCCGCGTCGAGATGTGCGAGCTTCGTGGCCCCGATGATCGGCGCGGTCACGCCCGGCTGGCAGAGAATCCATGCGAGCGCGACTTCGGCAGGCGTCACCCCGCGCCGGCGCGCCAGCTCGACGACCCGCTCGACAACCCGGAAGTCTGAATCGGCGTAGTACAGACCGCGCGCGTACTCATCGGTCCGCCCCCGCAGCGTTTCGCCCGCATCCTGACCGTCGCCGGACACGGTGCGCGTGCGGTTGCCGGCCAGAAACCCGCGCGCCAGCGGACTCCACGGGATGACGCCGATGCCCGCCGCACGGCAAAGCGGCAGCATCTCGCGCTCCTCTTCCCGATAGACCAGGTTGTAGTGGTTCTGCATCGCGACGAACCGCGCCCAGCCGTGGAGTTCGGATACGTGCAGCATCCGCGCGAACTGCCACGCGTACATGCTGGAGGCGCCGATGTAGCGCGCCTTCCCGGCGCGCACGATGTCGTTGAGCGCCTCGAGCGTCTCCTCTATCGGCGTGTGCGGATCGAAGCGGTGGATCTGGTACAGGTCGACGTAGTCCGTGCCGAGGCGGCGCAGCGACGCGTCGATTGCGTCAAACAGGTGCTTCCTCGACAAGCCGTCGTCGTTCGGCCCGTCCCCCATCGGGAAGAACGCCTTGGTGGCGATCACGACCTGATCCCGCGTCGCCAGGTCGCGCAGGGCGCGGCCCACGATCTCCTCGCTGACGCCGCGGGAGTACATGTCGGCGGTATCGAAGAAGTTGATGCCGGCCTCAATCGCGCGCCCGATGAATGGACGGCTCTCCTCCTCGGCCAGCACCCACGGGCGCCAGGCCCGCGAGCCGAAGGTCATCGTCCCGAGGCAGATGCGGGAAACGCGCAGGCCGGTCCGTCCGAGATTGACGTACTGCATGGAGAGCGCGGAGCGGAGCGCTAGCAGCCTGTGGTAAAACCCCGCGTCGCACCGAGAGCGGTGAGGCGCGTGGCTGGCAAGGCGCGAATATGTGAACGATGAGCAACGCAGTCCAGGCGCGATGCATCGCCGCTCGAATGCAGTGGGGTTTTGCCACAGGCTGCTAGGGTACGGTGTGGTAGTGGCCGTGGACCGGGTCCCACACCTGCCGCGGGCCCGGGCCGCCCGTGTTCGCGAAGCTATACACGATGACGCCGACGATTGCGATGGCCGCCGCAATCATGGCGTACGAAGTGAGTTGCGAGCGGCGTTCGGCCTTGCCCGCGCAACACTGCTTGTACTTGCGTCCGCTGCCGCACGGGCAGGGATCGTTTCGCCCTACCTTGCCTGCTGCCATGGTGTCCGCGCAGCCGCCAGTATACTGCCGGAACGCCCGCGGTGACAGTCCGTCGCACGCGTGCGACGACCACGATGCCAGACGCCGACACGACACGACTGAACGACGCGCACTGCCATTTCTTTTCCAGCGGCTTCTTCACGCGGCTGGCCGGGGATCCGTCCGCCCCGCCGGCGGCCGATCCGGCCGTCGACCTGCCGGCGCAACTCGGCTGGGACGGGCCGGGCGGCGACGACGCCCTCGCCGACCGCTGGGTCGTCGAGTTCGACCGCTGCGGCGTGACGCGCGCCGCCCTGATGGCGAGCGTTCCCGGAGACGAGGCGTCGGTGGCCGCGGCCGCCGCCCGGCACCCGGCGCGGATCGTCGGCAGCTTCATGGTGAATCCCACGGCGCCGGACGCCGCCGCGCGCGTTCAGCGCGGGTTTGGCGAGCTGCGCCTGCGCTGCGCCTGCCTTTTTCCGGCGATGCACGGGTTCGCGTCGGATGACGAAGCGCGCCTCGTCCCGATTTTCGAAGCCGCGGCCGCGCACGGCTGCGCCGTGTTCGTGCACTGCGGCGTGCTGTCGGTCGGCGTCCGCCGCAAGCTCGGCCTGGCGTCGCGGTTCGACATCCGGCGCGGCCGGCCGCTGGCGCTGGTCCCGATTGCCTCGGCGTTTCCCGGCGTGCCGCTGATCATCCCGCACTTCGGCGCCGGCTTCTTCCGCGACACGCTCATGGCGGCCGCGTCATGCCCGAACATCGTCGTGGACACGTCCAGCTCCAACGCCTGGACGCAATACCTGACGCCGCCGCCGAGCCTGGCCGACGTCTTCCGCCAGGCGCTCGCGGTGCTCGGACCGGAGCGGATCCTGTTCGGGTCGGATTCGTCCTTCTTCCCGCGCGGCTGGCAGCGTCCGGTGTACGACGCCCAGTACGCCGCGCTCGAAGCGGTCGGCCTGGATGCGACGGATCGCGCGGCCATCTTCGCGGACAACTTCGACCGCGTCTTCGGTAGCGGCGGATAGGAATGTACAGCCGCGACGTTACGGCAGCAGCAGCAGCTTGCCGACGTGTGTGCTGGCCTCCATGACGCGGTGCGCATCTGCCGCCGCCGCCAGCGGATACGTCGCTTGAACCACGGGCCGCAGCGCCCCGTCGGCAAACCGCGGCCAGACCCGCGCGCGCAACTCGTCGCAGATGGCCGCCTTCGCGGCGACCGGCCTCGAACGCAGCGTCGAGCCGGTCAGTGTCTGCCGCCGCGACATCAGCGCGGCGAGGTTCACTTCGCCCCTGACGCCTCCCATTACCGCAATCAGCACCAGCCGCCCCTCGACCGCCAGGCAGTCGAGGTTGCGCTGCAGGTAGGGGCCGCCGACCAGATCGAGGATGACGTCCGCCCCGTGGCCGCCGGTCGCCTTGCGGACCGCAACGGCGAAGTCTTCCTCGTGATAGTTGATGGCGCGCTCCGCCCCCAGCGCCTCGCAGGCCGCGCACTTGGCGGCCGAGCCGGCGGTGGCCAGCACGCGCGCGCCCAGCGCCCGCGCGAGCTGGATGGCGGCCGTGCCCACGCCGCTCGACCCGCCCTGCACCAGCAGCGTCTCCCCGCCGGCCAGCCGCCCGCGCTCGAACACGTTGGTCCAAACGGTGCAGTACGCCTCCGGCAACGCCGCCGCGTCCCGGAGCGTCACCGACGGCGGCAGCGGCAGGCATTGCGGGGCCGGCGCTACGCAGAACTCCGCGTAGCCGCCGCCGGACACCAGCGCGCAGACTTCGTCGCCCAAAGCGAGGTTCCCCGCGTCTGCGCCCACTGCGGCGACGGTGCCCGAAAGCTCCAATCCGGGGATGTCCGACGCACCCGGCGGCGGCGGATAGCTACCCTGCCGCTGCATGATGTCGGCCCGGTTGACGCCGGCGGCCGTCACGCGCACCAGCACCTCGCCCGGCTTCGGCACGGGCATCGGCCGATCGGTCATGCGGAGCACTTCCGCCGGGCCGGGTTCGCCAATCTCGACCGCCCGCATCGTTTCCGGTATCGACATGACCATCCTAGCGCCGGACCACCTCCGCGCTGACTATCTCCACTCGGTTGACCGGTGTCTCGCCGTCGGTCGGCTCGGCCTCGATGGCTTCGACGACCTCCATGCCCTCCGAGACCACACCGAACGCCGTGTACTGGCCGTCGAGCTCCGGCGCCGTACCGGTGACGATGAAGAACGAGGTCGAAGCGCTGGCCGGATCGTCGAGCCGCGCCATCGACACGATGCCCCGCACGTGCCGCGTGGCGTTGAACTCCGGTTCGAGATTCCGCACGAAGCGCTGCTGTCGCTCCGTGAGCGGCGCGCTGCGTGTCGGCAGATGCCCGCTCTGAATGACGAACCCGGGCACGACGCGGTGGAACGCAACGCCGTCGTAGACGCCCGCGTCGACGAGGCGCAGGAAGCTTCGGACATGATTGGGCGCGCGGTCGGGGTACAGGTCGATGGCTATGCGTCCGTGGGTCGTGTCGAGCAACGCGCGAAACGCCGCCAGCTCCGCGTCGCTCTCCGTGCTGAACGGCGGCACCTCGGGCGGCGGCTTGTCCCGTATCCGCAAGGACCGGACGACGATGCGCTCCACCGCGCGGCCAGCGTCATCCACGATCGCCTCGGAGATTCTCGTGACGACGTCCATGCCTTCCGCGACCTGGCCCCAGATCGAATGCTGCCCGTCCAGGCCCGGCTGATCGACGACGCAGATGAAGAACTGCGAGCCGCCGCTGTCCGGCCGGCCCGGCGCGACGACCGCCGACACCGTCCCGCGCACGTGGCGGGCGTCGCTCAGCTCGGCGTCGAGCAGGCCCAGGCCTCCGCGGCCGTACTCCGCCGTCCGCTCCGGATCGCGGGTGAGCGGATCGCCCCCCTGCACGATGCCGTGGCGCACCATGCTGTGAAAGGTGGTGCCGTCGAACGCACCGTCCGCCGCCAGACGCATCACGAGACCGACGTGATTGGGGGCCAGCTCCGGGCGCAGATCGATTGCGATCACGCCCAGATCCGTTTCGATCAGCACCTGTTTGCCGCTCATTTCCGCCGCCGTGAACGGCGTGACGAACGGCTCACGCGCTGCCTGCGCGGCCTGCGGCTCCTGGGCCGCGGCGGGGGCAGGCGCGTACAGGAACAGAGCCAAGATCGATAGGAAATTCACACTTGTCGACTCCTGAATCGGCAGCCGCACAGTATTATCACCGGGCCTGCCGGCAGGCGCCTTCCGCCACGGCCTCCACGGCCCCGCGGGACGCATTTTAGGCCTGCGCCGGGGACCGCTGGCCGCTGGAGTTGCCCCGCGGTCTATGGTAGAGTGTTTCGTTGTCGACGAGTGTGTCGAACCGCATCATGTCGCGCGAAAAATCGTTCTGCGGAAAAGGGAGGGTTTTCATGGCCCATCATGGTAATGGCGTCGTGCGCTTGGCGCTGATTGCGGCATTGGCCGCCGTGCCGTCGGCGGCGCTGGCGCAGACGCCCGCCGGGGATGACGTTACATTCACCAAGGACATCGCTCCTATCCTGCAGCGCTCCTGCCAGGCGTGCCACCGTCAGGGCGAAATGGCCCCGATGTCGCTGGTCACCTACCAGGAGGTGCGTCCGTGGGCCCGCTCGATCAAGAACCGGGTGGTCAACCGCGAGATGCCCCCCTGGCACATCGACAAGAACATCGGCATCCAGAAGTTCAAGAACGACACCTCGCTGAGCGACGAGGAGATCGCGTTGATTGCCGGCTGGGTCGACAACGGCGCCCCCATGGGCAATCCGGAGGACATGCCTCCGCCGGTCGAGTTCGCGGACTCGGGTGAGTGGCAGATTGGCGAGCCGGATCTGGTCGTGCAGTTCCCGGCGTACCCGGTGCCGGCGGAGGGTCCGGACCTGTTCGGGAACATCTATACCGACCTCGAGTTGGACAGCGACCGCTACATCAAGGCCATCCAGACACGGGTTCCGGACGATGCGTCGCGACGGGTGGTGCACCACGCCCTCTCCTTCGCCGTCGAGCCGGATGAGCAGCAGATGCGCGAAGCGGGCGAGACCGACATACCCGCGGCCATGTTCCTAGTCGAGTACGCCTCCGGCAAGCTGTCGGAGATCTACCCGGAGAATTCCGGGCTGCTGCTCGAGAGCTGGCGCAAGATGCGGCTCGACTACCACCTGCACTCCGTCGGCGAGGATGTCGACGCCAAGGTGGAGCTCGGCATGGTGTTCCATCCCGAGGGCCACGTGCCCGAGCATATCCGGTGGTCGAAGCAGCTCGGCCAGCACGTCACCGACCTGGACATTCCCCCGGGCAAGGTCGTGCGCACCGACGGCTACACCTACTTTCACAAGGCGGCGCGGATCACGGCATTCCAGCCGCACATGCACGCGCTCGGCACCTATCAGTGCCTGGAGCTGATCTATCCGACGCACGGTACGCCGGCCGAGACCGAGCTCGTCAGCTGCGCCCACTGGGACTACAACTGGCACATGGTCTACAACTACGCGGACGATGTGGCCCCCATCATTCCGGCCGGCACGGTCGCGCATGTCATCAGTTGGCACGACAACACCGAAGCGTTGCGGTCCAATCCGGATCCGAAGAACTGGACCGGCAACGGTGGACGGACCATTGACGAGATGGCGTTCGTGTGGCTCGGCTGGTACGACATGACGGACGAAGAGTACGAAGCGGAAATAGCCGAACGGCGAGCGCTGCAGGAAGCCACCGCCGCCACGGATCAGCAGCAACAGTAGCTTCATCAACCAGTGCGCCGAACGGGCGCTCCGCGGGCAACCGTCCCGCGGAGCGCCGCCGGCATCACGTCACGGGACCATGACGCCGTCCAGGCGCCGCGATCACCAGGTAGCAGTCATCATGTCCACACCTTTGAAGTGTCTCAGTGCCGCCGCGATGATTGCGTGTCTTCTGGGACTGCCCCGGGTGGCACCCGCACAGCTCGACCACCTGCCCTACATGCTCAAGTACAACAAGGGCCAGAACGTCCAACCTATCTTTCAGGGTTGGTCGCGCAACGCGGACGGCACGTTCGAAATGCATCTCGGCTACCTGAACCGCAACTACCTCGAGGAGCTGTACATCCCGGTCGGCCCCGACAACAACATCGAGCCCGGGGGACCCGATCAGGGCCAGCCGACGTACTTCTACACCCGCAACAACCGGCAGATATTCAGCGTCACCGTGCCGGCCGATTTCGGCACCCAGGAGCTCCTCTGGACGCTTACCGTGCACGGGCGGACCGAGCAGGCGGTGGGTTGGCTGCAGCCGGAGTGGGAGATCGATCCGACCACCGGCGGCCGGGCGCAGGGCGAGGAAGCGCGCCGTAACGTGGCGCCGACGCTCGCGCTCAGCGCCCCGGCAAGCGCCTCGCTGTCCGGCAAGCTCACGCTTTCCGCGAGCGTTTCCGACGACGGCCTCCCGACGCCGCGCGGCACCCGGCAGCTGCAGCGCAACCGGGCGGTCGGGCAGGAAATCCCGCCCATTCTGGTGCCGCCGGAGGGAACGCCTGAGCCGCCCACGAACCTGCCCCAACTCAACGTGAACGCCCGCGGGCGGCAGAGCCGGCCTACACCGCCGGATGGACTGTCGGTTTCCTACATCGTCTGGCGCGGTCCAGCCGGTGTCGCCTTCGATCCGCCGTTTGCGAAAGTCGAGGACGGTTCCGCGGCAACGGCGGCGACGTTCACGCAACCCGGCGACTACGTGCTGCAGGGGCGGGCGTACGACGGCAACAAGTCGACCTACGAATTCGTAAACGTCACCATTAATTAGCGCAGGTGCCGCCGTCGACCGGGATGACGGCGCCGTTGGTGTAGGCTCCCGCTCTCGACGCGAGATAGATCGCGATTCCCGCCATTTCCTCCGGCCGCCCGATGCGATCCAGGGGGCACGCCTGCCTGATGCGGTCGCCGTACTGCTTGAGCACCACCGCCGTCATCTTGCTCTCGAAGTAGCCGGGCGCAATCGCGTTGACTGTGATGTGGCGCGGCCCGAGCTCCACGGCCAGGCAGCGGCTGAGGTGGTGCACGCCCGCCTTGCTTGATGAATAGGCGAATGTGCCCGCCGGAATGATGGTCGGCACATGGACCCCGTCCATCGACCCGACATTGATCACGCGCGCCGGGTCCTCCGCGCTGGCGGCCTGTTCCAGCATCGGCGCCAGGTCCTGGGTGAGAAAGTAGACGGCGTTCAGGTTCAGGTCGATGACCTTGCGGAATCCCGCCTCGGGAAATTCGCCGAACGGCGCCGCCCAGTTGGCGCCGGCATTGTTCACCAGGATGTGCAGCGCGCTCTCCCGGCTGCCGAGCTCCTCCACCAGCGCGGCACGGCCCTCGGCGGTGGATACGTCGCCGGGCAGCGAGACGCACGTGCCCATGCTGCTCAGCTCGGCCGCGGTCCGGTCGCACGCCTCGCGCTTGCGCGCCGAGATATAGACGCGGGCGCCGGCCTGCAGATACCCCTCCGCAATCATCCGCCCGATGCCGCGTGAGCCGCCGGTAATCAGGGCCGCCTTGCCGTCCAGTGAGAACAGGGTGCTGACGTCTATCGTTGACATGCGCCGGATCATATCGCCCCTGCCGCCACACCGTCCAAATTCGCGGGATGGTATGATTTTCGCCTATGAACAAGGTGCTTCCAGACGCGGCCAGCGCGGCCGCAATGATTCCCGAGGGCGCCACCATCATGATGGGCGGCTTCGGGCTGTGCGGCATTCCGGAGAACCTGATCGCGGCGCTCCACGCGCGCGGAACCGGCAACCTGACCGCCGTCAGCAACAACGCGGGCGTGGACAACTTCGGCCTCGGAATCCTCCTGCAATCGCGCCAGGTGACGCGTATGGTCGCCACCTACGTCGGCGAGAACAAGGAGTTCGAGCGCCAGTTCCTGGCCGGTGAGATCGATGTCGAGCTCGTGCCGCAGGGCACCTTCGCCGAGCGGCTGCGCGCCGGAGGCGCCGGCATCGGCGGATTCTTCACGCCCACCGGCTACGGCACGGTGGTGGCCGAGGGGAAGGAGACCCGCACCATCAACGGGCGCGGCCACGTCCTCGAAGCCCCGCTGCACGCCGACTTCGCCTTCGTCAAGGCCTGGAAGGGAGACCGGCTGGGCAACCTCATCTACCACCGCACGGCGCAGAACTTCAATCCGATGATGGCGGCGGCCGCGAATGTCACCATCGCCGAGGTGGACGAGCTCGTGGAGCCGGGCACATTCGATCCCGACCATGTGGACACGCCGTCCATATACGTGCGGCATATCGTCGAATGCCCCCACAGCGAAAAACGTATCGAGAAGCTGGTGCTCCGCAATGACTGACCTTCGGCAACGGATCGCGCGG
Organism: Acidobacteriota bacterium; assembly: GCA_021296485.1. Lineage (GTDB taxonomy): Bacteria > Acidobacteriota > Vicinamibacteria > Vicinamibacterales > UBA8438 > JAAXGX01. The sequence goes on along the minus strand of JAGWAI010000005.1, from coordinate 16,619 downwards.
CGGGTCGCCCGGGAATTACAGGACGGCGATTACGTAAACCTCGGGATAGGCATACCGACGCTCGTCGGGAACCACATCCCGCCGGGAATCGAGATTACGCTCCACTCCGAGAACGGGCTGCTCGGCATCGGGCCCTACCCCACGGCCGACGAGGTCGACGCCGACCTGATCAACGCCGGCAAGGAGACGGTCACGGAACTGGCCGGATCATCCATCGTCAGCAGCGTCGAGTCGTTCGCCATGGTGCGGGGCGGGCACCTCGACCTGACCGTGCTCGGGGCGCTGCAGGTCGACGAGCAGGGCAACCTGGCGAACTGGATGATTCCCGGCCGGATGGTGAAGGGCATGGGCGGAGCCATGGACCTGGTGGGCGGCGCGAAGCGCGTCATCGTCGCCATGGAGCACGCCACGAAAAAGGGCGGCCACAAGCTGGTCAAGGAGTGCACGCTGCCGCTGACCGGCGTCAAGGTGGTGACGATGATAGTCACCGAGATGGCCGTAATCGACGTCACCCCGGCCGGATTCAAGCTGCGCGACCTGGCGGCCGACGCAACGCTCGACCAGGTGCGCGCGGCCACCGGCGCTCCCTTGATCGTCGAGGGAACGCCCGGTACCTTTTCCTGATCCCCCGGAAACAGACGCACGGACGGACGGAGCACGATGGCACTACGGACAGCCGACGAATATCTGGAGAGCCTGCGGGACGGGCGGACGGTCTACTTCCGCGGCCAGCTCGTGAACGATGTCACCCGGCATCCAGTCATCGGTGTCGCCGCGGAGCACGCCGCCATAGACTACCGCCTCGCCCACGACCCGGCCCATCGCGACCTGTGCGTCGTTGCCGACGAAGCCGGCGAGTATTCCCGCTACTACCAGATTCCGCGCACACCGGACGACCTGCTGCAGCGTAGCCGGCTGATCGAGGTCGCCACGACCGAGGGCGCCACGCTTGTGGTCCTGATCAAGGAGATCGGCACCGACGCGCTGTGCGGCCTGCTGCGGGTCTCGTCGGCCGTCGACGCGGAGCACGGCACGGAGTACGGCTCGCGCGTGCAGGCCTACTATGAACACTGCCGCGACAACGACCTGGCTGTCGCCGTAGCCCAGACCGACGTCAAGGGCGACCGCGCGCTCAAGCCGTCCGCCCAGACGGACCCGGACATGTACGTGCGCATCGTGGACCGCAAACGCGACGGCATTGTCGTGCGCGGGGCCAAGGCGCACACGTCGGTGAGCACGAACGCGAACGAGCTGATCGTCCTGCCGACGCGCGCGCTCGGCGAGGCGGACCGCGACTACGCCGTCAGCTTCGCCATCCCGATGAACACGCCCGGACTGCTGCTGCTCGCCTCGGCCTTCGACTCGCACGGCCCGCGGAGCTCGCCCGTCGAGCTGCCGATCTCCGCGCGGCACAAGATGATGGAGACCACCACGGTGTTCGACGACGTGTTCGTGCCGTGGGATCGGGTGTTCCTGGCGGGCGAGCACGAATTCGCCGGTCCGCTGGCGCTGGCGTTCGTGGAGCACCACCGCTTCACCGCCATCTCGTACAAGCTGCCGCTGGTGGACGCGCTGGTCGGCTCGGGCCTCGTGATGGCCGAGATGAACGGCATCTCCAGGGCCGGACACGTGCGGGAGAAGCTCGTCCAGCTGATCAGCTATGCCGAGACGCTGCGCGGACTCACCCATCACGCGGCGCTGATGGGCAAACCGCGCGAGCTGGACATCGCGGCGCCCGACCCGCTGTACGTGAACATGGCGAAGTATCACTTCGCCCACCACTACCACGACGCCGTCCGCAACGTGCAGGACCTCGCCGGCGGCTCGCTCGTGACCGGTCCGGGCGCCGAGGATCTGGAATCGGAAGAGACGGCCAGGTTCTACAACAAGTACTACGCGGGCCATGGCGTCAGCGGAGCGGACCGCCTGAAGGCGTTGACGTTCGTCAAGAACCTGGTCGCCTCCGAGTTCGGCGCCTACCAGGAGGTGCTGGCCGTCCACGCCGAGGGGTCGCTGGAAGCCGAGAAGCAGATGGTGGCCCGCAGCTACGATCGCCGCGCGGCCGTGGCGCTGGTCCGCCGGCTGGCCGGACTGGACTGAGCGCCGCGTACCGAGACCTTACCGGCAATGGGAGAGAAACGGATGACACTATCGGGACAGACATGGCTGCGGCTGCCGGCCGGACGGCGCGCCGTTGCCGCGGCCCTGTTCGTTGCCGGCCTGGCGGCGCCGGCGCTGGCGCAGCAAGGCGGGCGGACCACGCACGCCGGCAGCGCGCCGCGCATCGACCCGGCCACCACCATCGACTGGCCGCTGCACAACCTGGACCTGCGCAATTCCCGGTTCGCGGCGCCGGATCGGATCACCAACGCCAACGTTGCCGGTCTCGAGCTCAAGTGGCGCCACCAGACGCCGCCGCGCTCGATCGTACGCTCCACGACCCCGCTGGTCGTCGACGGCATCATGTACTTCAACTCCGGATCGGTGCTGACGGCGCTCGATGCGGCGACAGGCGAGCCGGTCTGGACGTTCGAGGCGGATCCGCCGTTCGCCGGCGGCGGCCGCGGCCCCTCGTATGCCGACGGCCGGATCTACGCTTTCGGGCCGGAGATCATGTACGCGGTGGACGCCAGGACGGGCGAGCTGATCGACACGTTCGGCGACCGCGGCCACCTGCAGGTGGCGCGGGCCGCGCTCACCTACAAGTACCCCGACGACTACCCGCCGGATGTCGACACCACGGCCATGGGGTTCGCGATGACCAACCCGCCGACCGCTGCCGGCGGCAACCTGTACATCGGCCTGCCATTCTCGGAAGGGCTGCTGCCGGGCGGGCTGCTGGTTGCGGTTGACGCCGCCACCGGTGCGGTGAATTGGGTGTTCAACACGATTCCCCAAGGGCCACGCGACGAGGGTTGGGAGATCGCCCGCGATACGTGGAGCGGCGAAAGGCGCTACGGCGGCGGCATCTGGCTGCCGCCCGCGGTCGACGAAGAGCTGGGCATGGTCTACATCAACGCCGCCAACCCGTCGCCCAACTACGATGCCTCGTCGCGGCTCGGGATGAACCTGTTCACCAACTCGATGCTCGGCCTCGACATGCATACCGGTGAGCTGAAGTGGTACTTCCAGACGCTGCATCACGACATCTGGGACTGGGACCTGGCGTCGGGGCCGATCCTGTTCGACGTGATGGTGGACGGGCGCCCGGTGAAGGGCGTCGCCTCGCTCGGCAAGACCTGCTATGTCTACATGCTGGACCGTGAGACGGGCGAGCCGATTCACCCGATCGTCGAGCACGCCGTGCCGACCAACACCGACGTTCCCGGTGAAGAGGTGTGGCCCACGCAACCGATTCCGCAGAACGCGCTGGGCGTGTGGCAGGAGCCGTTCTGTGCGCAGTATCCGATCGTCGACGACCCCGAGCTGGCGCCACGGGTGCGGCAGATGTTCCACCCGTACCAGGTGAACGAGTTCGTCATCACGTCACCGGGCAACACGGGCGGGGCGAACTACGGCTCACCCTCATTCAGCCCGCAAACCGGGCTGCTGTACGTCACGGGCAAGAACGACGCCTTCTCGATCAAGGTCAAGGTGGTCGGCGACACGATGGAGCCCGGCCCCGGATATATCGGCCACTTCGGCAACATCGAGGAGGCGGGTCAGACGGGAGTTACGGCAACGTCGACGCTGGCGGCCTACGACCCCGCCACCGGTGAGCTGGTCTGGTACCAGGAGAGTCCCGGCGCGACCAACGGGGGCAACCTGGTGACCGCCGGAAACCTGGTGTTCCAGGGCGGCAGCGACGGCAACTTCTACGGCTTCGACGCGGAAACCGGCGAGCGGCTGTTCACGCACAAGTCCGAAACTGGCATCCACGCCAGCCCGCTGACCTACCAGGTCAACGGCGAGCAGTTCGTGGCGATTGCCGCCACGAACGCGGTGCTGGTATTCGGTTTGCCCTAACGGCCCTGCGCCTCCAGGTTGCGGGCTCCGGCCAGGATGCTGACCATCGCGTAGTTGCCCTCGTGGCAGGCCGCCTCGTAGATCTGGTTGGACTTGTTGTCCACCAGGGTCAGCGGAATCTCGGCGGTCCAGGTGGTATCTCCCCAGACGGTCTTGTCCTCGACCGTAACTTCATACATCACCAGATCGGGGGCCGCGCGCGTATACCGTTCCACGAGGTGCAGGTTCTCGCTCGCGCCGTAGAAGCTGGTGCCGGCGCTGAAGTTGGTGGTGTCGACCACCAGCGTGTCGCCTTCCCAATGGCCGATGGAGTGCCCCAGCCACTGGCGGATGTGCGACGGCAGGTGCGGGCGGCCGTCCATGTAGATCGTTCGGTAGCCGCCGCCGCGGTGGCCGTCCTCGTGGTAGACGGCCATCGACTCCGGCGACTGCACGAAACGGCTGTAGGTGCCCGAGGTGCCGCGCACGAACGGGATGGTGATCCCCATGCAGCGGTCCGGCGCGCGGTCTTCCGGGTTGTCGGCGTAGCTGCCGCTCTGTGGATCCACGGGGTACGGGATGCGCACGTCGGTCTCGATCTCGCCGCCGCCGGCTGCCCGGCGCGGCTGATAGTCGCCTATCCGCGCGATCGCCTCCGGCGTCCGCGGCGGGATCCTGCCGTTCGGCGGGTCCACGATCAGCGACGTGCGCCCGGTGCGGATGACGTCCTTGCCGCGGCCGGTGAATTCGTCATTGTACGCCCCCTCGACGTCGGCGACGGTGCCGGACTCGGGACGGAAGTTCCGACCCGACGAGGAGTCCTGCGCGCCTTCCAATTCCGCCACCTCTTCATCGGTCAGGAACTCGCGATCACCGAATTCCTCTGGCCGCTCCAGCGGCGTCAACGTATAGCCGGGGCTCCAGATTCCGGTAATGTCGGGATCGCCCCACGAGGTGCGCGGCACGTCGAAGTCGGCCGCCTCCTGGCCCGCAACGGGCGCGCCCGCCATCAACGCTACCGCGACCAGGGCCGCCAGCGCGCACGACGCTGCCGCATGTCGAATCTTCATCTGAACCTCCTCATGCACAGGTTAGGGGCATCCACCCCAACCCGCGGGGCATCGCGATACGCTACTGCTCGTTGAGGCGCGCGCCAGCCAGAATGCTGGTCATCGCGTAATTCCCCTCGTGACACGCCGCCTCGTAGATCCGGTTCTCCTGATTGTCCAGTCTCTCTAACGGCACTTCGATCGTCCAGGGCGCGCTGAACACGGTGGCGTCCTCGATGGTGGCCCGGTACAGGATGGTGTCCGGCCCGGTCATCGTGAACCGCTCCGTCAACGTCATGTTCTCGCTGGCGCCCTGATACTGCGTCTGGTTCGTGAAGTTGGTCGTCTCCACGACCAGGGTGTTGCCTTCCCAGCTACCAACCGCGTGTCCGAGCCACTGCCGGACATGCGCCGGCGGATGCGGACGCCCGTCGAGCGCCACGTCACGGTAGGCGCCGCCGTGGTGCCCATGCTCGTAGTAGATCGCCACGTGGCCCGGCGTCTGCACGAAGCGCTTGTGGCCGCCGGCCGTGACTGCCTGGCCGTAGGCGACGGGCAGGTGGACGCCCATGCAGCGGTCGTTGGTGCGCTGCTCCGGGTTGTCCGTCATGTCGTCCGTCACGCTCGGACGCTCCATCTGCCACTTCTCCCTGGCGCCGGGCAGATAGGGAATCTTGCCGTCCGGCGGGTCGACGACCAGCGACGTGCGGCCGGTAGCGATCACCTCGGTTCCGCGCCCGGTGTAGGCGTCGTTGTAGGCGCCCTGAACGTCGGCGAGCGTGCCGCGCTCGGGACGCCCGGTCGTGTTGCCCCCACCGGCGCCCGCGCCGATGCCGAACGTCGATTCCTGGCGCTGCTGCAGGGAGACCGCTTCCTCGTCCGTGAGAAACTCGCGTCCCTCGAAATCATCCGGGCGTTCCAGCGGCGTGAAGATGTACCCCGCGCCCCAGATGCCCTGCAGGTCCGGATCGCCCCAGGGCGTCTGGCCGGGCGCGTAGTCGTCCGCCGCCGAGGCGGACTCCTGACCGGCAACGCCGGCCGTCAGTGCCCACGCGCCAACCACGACGGTCAACAGACCCGCTACCGCGACATATCGATGGCTCATGACCTATCTCCTCAGCAAACCTTAGCGCCCCGATTCTACCGCAACTCGGGGCGTTCCGTACCCCGCCGCGGCGCTGCGATCAGAACCGCAGCAGGCGGTTGATCTTGATCACGAAGCTGCGGTTCTGCAGCTCGGGATAGCGCGGGGTCAGCGTATCCCGCTGCTCGTTGTACACGACGAACAGCTCGCTGCCCGGCTGGTACTCCCAGCGCAGCCGAATGTTGGCGCCCAGCGAGTTGTTGCTCGAGTTGTACTGCACCAGCGCGCCGACGAACATGCGCGGCGTGACGGTGTAGGTCGTCCGCGTCGTCACCAGCTCCGTGCTGAAGCTGCCCTCGGGCAACTTGATCCAGTTGAACGACATGCCCGGTTCGACCGACAGCCTGGGCGTCACCTTGAGCCGGGCACGGCCGATTCCCACGCTGGTCTTCTCCCCGCCGTAGAAGCTGCCGTGCTGGGCCGACACCCGCCCGCCCAGCATGCGCTGCGGCCCGAAGGCGAACGCCACCTCGGCGTCCTGAAAGCTGTAGCCGCCGATCGGGATGGTCACGCCTGGCGCGATGGGAAACGGCTCGTCGAGAAGCTCGTAGCTGCGCGTGAACGTCGCGTCGAACTGATCGCTGCTCTCGAACTCGATCTGAAACCGTCCCTGCGCCTGGCGCGTCTCGAGCACGTCATCGCGGGTCGTGATGTAGTCGAACTGGCCCTGCCAGGTCAGCTTGCGGATGGCGGCGATGCCGGCCGGCCGGGGACTGAAGCGAAACAGCCCGAAGCTGCGCTCGAAGTCGTCGCGCAGCAGAAAGCCGACCTCCGGATTGAAGTCGCCTCCGACGACGAGCCGCTCGGCCTGCACGCCGTAGCGGTCGCCGGCATAGTCGAGCTTCGCCCGGTAGCTCATCTCGTCGTCCCGCCGGCGCGGCTCCAGGCCCGGGGTGCGGCTCCGCGCCCAATAGGTATTGATCGAGAGGTTGTCGTAGAACGAGAACGTACCGTCGGCGCCGAACACCTCGTTGCGCCCCGGGCCGACCTTGGACGCGGAACGCCCGGTGTAGATGACGCCGATGCTGCTGCGCCGCAGGATGTCCCGCCGCAGGCGCAGGACGCTGAACGTCGTATCGGGCAGATCCGAGACCGGCGATTCGCCGGTCCGGGCGCCCATCGCCCCGATGCTGAAGCGTCCCACCCGGCCGGTCAGCCGCGCGCCGGCGTCGAGCGGCACTTCGTGGCCCTGGTCCAGGCCGATTTCGCGGCTGTAGAACAGAATCGGCGTATTCCCGCCGCCGCCGAACACATCGGAGCCGCCGCCACCGAACGCGAACAGCCCCTGGTTCTCGAGGAAGAACTCACGCTTCTCCGGGAAGAAGAGACTGAAACGGGTCAGGTTGACCTGCTGCTCGTCCGCTTCCACCTGCGCGAAGTCCGTGTTCACCGTGAGATCAGCGGTCAGGTTGCGCGTGACGCCGAGCTTCACGTCGAGTCCGGCGTCCCCGCCCGGACTGTTGACGATTGGGTCCTTCACCGTGCGATCCGTCACCAGGTCCGCGGTGGCGTACGGCTTCAGCTCCAGGGTGCGCGTACTCTCCGGCGCCTCCAGGTCGACCAGCGTGGCGGCCAGCGAAGACTGGAACGTACCGAGCAGGCCGACGCCCGCCGGAATCGGCGTCAGGTAGGAGTATTCGTTCTTCCAGCGCACGAAGCGGCGCACCTGAATGCCCCAGACCTGCGTTCTTCCGGGCCGGTAGCGCAGCGACTTGAACGGCACGCTCGCCTCAATCGTCCAGCCGCCGTCGAACTGCCCGGTGGCGAGATCCCAGACCGGATTCCAGTCCGGGTTGTAGTTGCGCTCGTTCGTCACCTGGGCGTCGATGCGGCCGCCGATGGCATTGATCAGGAAGAAGATGCCGTTACGCCGGTCGTAGAAGGTATCGAGCAGGAAGGCGATGTTCTCGCTGTCGAACACGCTGTTGTTGTCTCGCCGCATCTCGTTCAGCACCCACTCGGACGGCGGCTGGGAATCCCAGCAGCGCACGCTGATGTGGATCTGGTCGTCGTCGTAGAACACCCAGACGTCCGTCTCCTCGGTCGCCGGCGCGCCCTCTACCGGCTCGACCTGGATGAACCCGGACATCGGCGGCACCGTGTCGTAGACCGCCTCGGCGAGCCGGCCGTCCGTCGACAGCGGAGACGTCAGGCGAACGGCGCGGACGGTGGCGCGGCCGCTCGCGTCGCGATTGATCACGGCGGGGGCCACGGGCGGCGGCGGGCCGTCGATGGCGAACGCGGGCGGGAGTCCCAGGCCCGCCGCGGCGCGCCCGGACCTCGCGGCGGGCGCGGGCGCCGGGAGGTCGGGCGGAGCGGCGGCGCTCATGCGGCGCGCAAGCTCGAGCACGACCTCGTCCTGCAGATCGAACAGCGCCCGCAGGGCGCCGTCGAACCGGATGACGACACTACTTCCGGCGGCTGCGTCGGTCAGGCGTACGGACAACCGCAACTCCGCGCCGGCGTCCTCGTAGACGCCGGACACGAGCCAGCGGACCCCCAGCTCGCGGGCGAGCGCCACGCGACCGAGTTGGTCGATCGGCAGCGAACCGGCGGACGGCATTCCGGCCCCTGCGTCCGGGTCGCGCACCACGAAGCCGCGCTCGACCAGGTCCGCACGCACGGTGGCCGCGATCCCCGCGCCGATCCAGTCAAGCGCTGCCTCGCGGCCCAGGTTCTCGAATCCCAGCACTACCGCCGCCTCGGGCGCAGCTCCGGCCGGCTCGACGCCCTGCGCCGCCGCGCTGCGCCCGCCGGCCGCCAGCGCCAGCAGCAACACGCAGGCGCGGACGCCCCGGGGTGTCAGCGCCCCGCCCTCATGCGTATCCCGCGCGACGCGTCGGATGCCAAGTCAGTCGACGATCGCCTGGTACGCCAGCGTGGCCAGGTCCTGGCGGATGTTCAGGTGGGTATACGGGCGGAGCTGTGTCAGCAGAATTCCGATCAGATCCTCCTGCGGATCGACCCAGAACGTGGTGTTGTACGCACCCCACCAGAAGTACGAGCCGGGCGAGTACGGCATCGCGGCCGCTCCGGGGTCCTGCACCACGGCGTAGCCCAGCCCGAAGCCGTAGCCCGGTCCGACGAGCCAGATGGGATGGTCGCCGATGTGGTTCAGCGTCATCAGCTCAACCGTTTTCCTGCCGAGGATACGAACGCCGTCCAGCTCGCCGCCATTGAGCATCATCTGCTGGAAGCGGAAATAGTCGCGCGCCGTCGACAGCAGACCGCCGGCGCCGCTGAAGAAGCTGTGCGGCTCGCGAACGAATCGGCTGTCGGCGGTCGGCCCCTCCATCAACGCCAGGCCGCCCCCTTCCGCGGGCCGGTAGAGCGCCGCAAACCGGTCCAGCTTGGACGCCGGCAGGTAGAAGTGCGTGTCCACCATCTCCAGCGGAGCGAATATCCGCTCCTGCAGAAAGCGGTCGAACGGCATGCCGGAAATCACTTCCACGATGCGGCCGACGATGTCGGTCGCGCGGCCGTACTCCCAGCGTTCCCCCGGATGGAAATTCAGCGGTAGCTCGGCGAGGCGCGCGGAGAAAGCCTCGATCGTGTCGCCCGGCTCGCGCTGCGGCGCGATGGCGTCGAAGTCGGGCTTCGTGATCCCGCGGTAGGTGTTCGGCAAGCCGGCGGTATGGGTCAGCAGGTGCTGCACGGTAATGGGCTGCGACGCCTGCTCCGTGCGGAACCGCGCGCGGCCCACCTCCTGGTAGGTCGCCGGAGACGCCACCTGCATGTCGGCGAACCCGGGCAGCCATTTCGCGATCGGGTCGCGGAGCTGAAAGTGCCCTTCCTCGTACAGCATCATCAGCGCCACCGACGCGACGGGCTTAGTCATCGAGGCGATACGGAAGATCGTGTCGTGGGTCATCGCCGCCCCGGCTTCCGCATCCCGGCTGCCGTACGTCGAGAAGTGCACCACCTTCCCGCGCCGCGCCACCAGCGAGACGACGCCGGCGACGTCGTGGCGGTCCACGTACGCCTCCATCACCTGCTCGATCCGCTCGATCCGCGCCGGTGACATCCCCACCTCGTCGGCCGCCGCCGTTGGCAGGCCATCCATCACCGGCAGATCGGACGGCGCGGCGCCGGACGCAGCCACCACCGTGGCCAGCAGTCCGATGCCGAGCGTGAGCCAGACGCTTCGCGTGCGCTTCGTCGTGGTTGTCATGGCTGCCCCCGTTACTTCCTGAGTCGAGCCTCCAGGTTGCGCGACTGTCCCGGCGCCCGGTCGTCGCCCAGCGCGCCCATCCAGTACGGATAGGCAACCGGCAACCGGCTGACCTCGTCGAGCGCGGCCATCTCGTCACCGGTCAACCGCAGGTCTACCGACGCCAGGTTGTCCTCGAGCTGGTCCATGCGCCGCGCCCCGATGATGACGCTCGTCACCACGTCCTTGCCCAGCAGCCAGGCCAGCGCCACTCGGGCCACGGATACCCCGTGGGCGTCGGCAATCGGCTGCAGCGCGTCGAGGATGTCGAATCCGCGCTCCTTGTCGACGGGCGGAAAGTCGAACGTGGCGCGCCGCGCCTGCGACGTACTGCTCCCCGCCCGCGTGAACTTCCCGGTGAGAAATCCGCCGGCCAGCGGACTCCACACCAGCAGCCCCAGTTTCTGGTCACGAATCAGCGGAATGGTTTCCTGCTCCAACTCGCGCCCGACGAGCGCGTAGTACGACTGCGTCGCCTTGAACGACTCCAGCCCGCGCTGCCGCGCGATGCCAATGGCCTTCATCAGCTGCCAGGCCGGCAGGTTCGAGCAGCCGATGTAACGCACCTTGCCGGCCCGCACCAGGTCGGTCAGCGCCGCCAGCGTCTCCTCGATGTCGGCGACCGGATCGTTCCGGTGGATCTGGTACAGGTCGATGTAGTCGGTGCCCAGCCGCTTGAGGCTCGCCTCCGCGGCCTGCATGATGTGCAGGCGCGACAGGCCGACATCGTTCGCGCCCGGCCCCATCCGGCCGCGCACCTTCGTCGCGATGACCACTTCCTGGCGGCGGCCCGCCAGCGCGCGGCCGAGAATCTCCTCCGAATCTCCCGTCGAATACACGTCCGCCGTGTCGAAGAAATTGACGCCGGCATCGAGCGAACGGTGCACCAGCGCGTTCGCCTCTTTCTGGCCGAGCGTCCCGATCGCCTCCCATTGGGTGCCGAAGGTCATCGCCCCCAGGCACAGCTCCGACACGTACACACCCGTATTCCCCAACAGCCGATAGTGCATCTATTCCTTCCTCCAATCGCGAATCGCCTTCCATGCGTCACCGCGGCCGCACGGTAACGGCGACATCCGCGGTGGCGTGGAAGCCGCCGTCGTGCGCCATGACCCGCAGCACGTACTCCCCCGGCTCGCGGAAGGTTGCCGACACCGGGAATCTGCCGTCCGCCGGCAGCGCAGGGGGCGTCCACCCCGGCGTCCAGGGTGAATTGAACCGGTAGTCGGGGTATGTCCTGAATTGCTCCGGATCGAACGTCACCGCTCCGCCGGGTCCGCGATAGACGAACCAGGCCACCCGCAGGCCGACGGCGGTGGCCCGTGCCGGAAGCTGCAACGGTGCCGGGCGCGGCTCTGGATAGCCGTCGTCGCCGGCGACCGCCACCAGCGCCAGCGGCTCGCCGACGGCCACCGTCCGGTCGGAGTCGCCCTCAACCCGCACCTCCGGCGCCTGGTTGTTGCGGCCGTCGCCCCATTGGCCGAAGAAACCCGTATCACGCATGATGATGATGCCGTCCAGCACGTATTCCGGCCGCAGCGTGGCGAACGCCTGCTCGGTGCGTCCCCGCGAGGTGAGCGTCCATACCAGCTCGCGGTCGCCGAAATCGGCCGGCACGCGCACGCTGAACGCGAACCGGTTGCGGCGCGGCAGGAAGTGCGTCGGTTGACCACGGTCGGGGCCGCCCGGCTCGATCCGGTTGTGCGGACCGATGGGGATATCGAGCCGCTCGTCCAGATTGCGGTTCATGTAGCCGAATACGAGATTGAAGCTGCCGTCCGGATTCGGCTCCCACCCTTCGTAGGCGGGCGCCACGGTCTGACCGCTCGAATACACGATGCGGCTGCTCGGTATCTGTCCCTGCAGGGCGGGTTGCGCCGCAGCCGCGAGCGCCGCGGCGAGCAGCGCGCCGCGGAACAAGCTGCCGAGCCGGACAGCCGTGCGAGACGGACGCATGCTCAGCGGTTCGCCGGCGGACGGCGGGGATGCTGCAGGTGGGCCGGCGCGCCCGGCCAACCCGCTTGCGCCGTGCGCTCCGCCACCTCGGCGGCAAACTCCTCGTCGGTCAGGTACAGCACGCGCGGCAGCATCAGTGACATGTCGTCGATCGAGCGGCTGCCGAATCCCTTCCAGTTGCGTGGATCGACCACGCGGGGGTTCGTCACCGTGTTGTCGTACCAGGCGATCATGTGGATGATCGTGTCCTCCGGCAGCAGCGGCGCCACGTCATCCTCGTAGTTGTAAATCTTCACCCAGTTGTGGTTGTAGCCGGCGCAGTTCAGGACCTCCCGGTAACCGTTCGGGTAGATCGCCTCCGCGCACATCCGCTTGCCGCTGGAGTGCAGGTGCGGCTCGAAGGTGAGCATCTTGGACGGCCGGGGCATCACGTAGTAGCCGTCGACCATCACCTCGCCCTCGCCCGCCGGAATGTCGAGGTCGGACTGGCTCGCGAGCGTCATCGACACCGATCCGGCCGACTGGCGGTACTTCGGCTCATAGCCTGGCGGATGGAACTTGAAGCCCACGTCGATGCGCAGCACCACCGGCTTGCCGACCGAGTGCGTGTGCACGTCCCATGTCAGCGCGGAATTCCCCGGCAGCAGCACGCCGACCCCGTCCGGAAAAATCGTGGCGTTCTGGCCCAGCTCGTGGACGATCCGGAACGCACCGGGATCGAAGCTGAAACCGTCGGCCGCCTCCCCGTCGCGCAACGGCGCGCCCGTGATCACCGCGTGGTGCAGCACGAAATAGTTGAGGTCCCCCTCGGCGCGCCCGTCGATGCGTTCGATTTGCTGGTCCCCGGGACGGACCTCCTTGATCTCCACCGCCTTGACGTAGCGATCCGCGGTCAGGCCGGTGGGCGATGCGGTCAACTGGATGTTCTGGTCCGCCGCCACGGCCTCCACCGTCACCTGCGGGGACGAGACGACGAGGTCCGGCGCGCCGATGCTCCACCCGCCGTCGGACCAGTCGCGCGGCGGCGGCTCGTCGGCCGGATTCCCGCGCGGGGCGCCGCCGTCCACCCAGGCGTCGATCAGGGCAACCTCCTCGTCGCTGAGCGACGGGTCGTCCTTGAAGCGCTGGATGCCGACGTTCTTCTCGATGAACCAGGGCGGCATGCGCTCCGGATCGTTAGGGGCGCGCGAAACGCGCTCGCGGATCGACCGGGCCCAGGGGCGCACCTCGTCGTAAGTAATGAGCGACATCGGCGCGATTGACCCGGGACGGTGGCAGTTGACGCAGGACCGCTGCAACAGCGGGCTGATGTGCTTGGCGAACGTCGGCGTGCCTTCGTTCGGAGCACGCTCCACCGCCGCGGCCGGCGCCGGAGAGGCCCCGGCGAGCATCGCTATCGACAGGGCGATCGAAACACCATTCTGCATCCCGTCACCTCTCCGCGTACGCGGACTGCTAATCGACGCGGCGATTGGGGAACAACCGCACCGCAACCGCCGGGCGCATGACGCCGGCGGCAATGCCCGCGGCCGGATTGTCCGGATCGCATTCGAATACGAGCCGGTAGCGGTCCTTAACGGTCTCATGCTGGGTAGCCATCAGCTCCGCCAGCTCCGTGAAGGTATCCGGCAGCGCCGTCGCAGCCGCCAGCGCCCGGTACATCCCGCCGGTATTCTGCGTCAGAAACGTGGATATGGTGGTCTGCAGCGCCCCACCCCGCGTCGATACAAGGATGGCGTGCACCGTGACGCCGCGCCCCACGATCTCGCGGGCGAACTCGTTGAACTCGTCCTCCTGCGTGCTGCGACTCCCCTCCGCGCCGTCGTACACCAGCGCGACGAAGACCGGCCACGTATCCTCGTCGTCGAACCGGCGCCGCCAGGTCTCCAGCAACCCGTCCATGTAGACGACGGCGCTGTTCCGGTCGACGAACAGGCCGGTCGCCTCTTCCTTCAACTCCTCGCGGTCCGTCGTGAATTCGACGCGCTCGCGGGCCTGCCCCGCGATGGTGTACAGGCCGACCTCGTGCTCCGCGGGGAGATTGTCCAGGAAGGCGCTCAAGCCGTCCCGCATGGAATTGAGCGACTGCTGGGCCGCGTCGCTGTTGTCGACCAGCAGCGCCACCTTCATCGGTCCCGAGTCCAGTTGGAGGTCCTTGACCGAGCACTCGGCCCCCTCCTGCTCCAGCACCACTTCGTCCGCCGTGATGTCGGTTATCGGCTGGCCCGACGCATCCATCACCAGCATGAAGATCTGGCGCTCCTCCGCCCAGGCGGTTTGCGCACATACGGCGATCAGGGCGGCAACGCAGGCGAGACCGAGGGTGCGACGCAAGCGGCGGACGGTCATGACCCTCTCCTTGAAATGGTAGCCGAGTAGGCCGATTATACGGCGGATCTTGGAGCTCGGGATGGCACTGCGCGGTGCGCGGGGTGTTCCCGTCGGATTGCGCGCGACGGCGACCGTGCATGTCGGTCCTCCTGATCGGGCCACGTGCACAACCAGATGAACCATGGAACGCTATCATGAGAACATAAACCCCTCGGCACGGGTTGCGGGGCCAATCCCGGCTGCGGAAAAGTGGATCTCATGAAGCGACGAAACCTGACGTTACTCTGTGCCGCCGGTCTGGCGACCGGCATCGTGGGACCGCTGGCCGGTGAAGCCCAGGAGGCCGGGCGGGCCGGCGACGGGCCGCGGTACGTGAACGCGACCGACCTCGCGCGGCCGGACGACTACCGGCAATGGACCTTCCTGAGCTCCAGCCTCGACATGACCTACGACGCGCCCGGCGCACGCTCCGGACCGAGTCTCTTCCAGAACGTGTTCGTGAACCCCTCCTCTTACCGCGCCTTCCTCGAAAACGGCCGCTGGCCGGATGAGACGATCTTCGTCCTCGAGATCCGCGCATCGAGCCGCGAAGGCGCCATCAACGACGCCGGGCAGTTCCAGTCGGACCTCGTGGCGCTAGAGGCGGAGGTCAAGGCCGACCGCTTCGCCGACGGCTGGGCGTTCTACGACTTCGGCGCGGCGGGCTCGCTGCGCGACACCGCCGAGCCGCTGTCGGGCGACCGCGTCGCCCCGTGCATCAAGTGCCACACCGAGCACACCGCGGTCGAGCGCACGTTCGTTCAGTTCTATCCGACGCTGCTCGAGGCGGCGCGGCGCGCCGGGACGCTCAAGCCCGGCTTCTGACCCGCAGGGGCGGATCGTGTCCTTGTTAGGCAGGTGGACATGTACCGGCCAGCCGCCCGCCGCTTTCAGTCCACCAACTAGCCCGTGCGCGCAGGCTGGCTTCACGCGCATTGCCCTGTTCAGAAGGACGTGTGGAGACTGACCTGGATCTGCCCCTTCGAGCCATCTGGTACCGTCTGGATCATGTAGCCGGCCTGGACTTGGGACCTGTCGCTGACTCCGAAGCCAAGTGCGGTGTAGAACCGGTTGCGGTCGAAGCGCTCCACAGTCCTGCCTCGCCCGATTTCGAGCTCCCCGTTTATGAAGACTTCGTTGTACAGCGCCAGGTAGATGGATCCGTTTCCGGTCCCGCGTCCATTCAACGCGACATCGCCGAACAGGGCGTAGCGAAACCGTGTCCGGAAGTCCTGTCCGTCAACCCAACGTTGTTCGTACCGGTAGCGGTGGCGCAGAGAAACGACCCGCCCCAAACGATGTCGAACCAACGCCTCCTGATACAGGCGTCGCTCCGCGCTGGTCTCGTCGCTGTCGCCAAAGGCGCCGCTCGTGATGTGCGCCACCCCACCAGTTACCAGCACCGGGGACCCGGGCAGTGCGTAGGTCAGGCCACCCCGGATCAGCAACTGCTCCAGGTCGGTTCCCGGATTCCAGTTGCGGTGCTGCACATCACCCTGCAATCCCAACGGCGTGTCGTCGAAGCGGGTCGACCAGAACAGCATGTACCAGGCACCGAGCTGGTCCCTGTCGACCGGCGTCTGCGCCAGGGCCGCACCTGGCACCAGCATCGCGCCGGCGAGAACGAGGGCGACGATCAACACGCGCGGCACGGGGTCAGATGAAGCGCACGGCGCCGGTGGAGACGTCATACATCCCGCCCACGATTCGGATCTCTCGCTCCTGCTCCATCGTGGCCAGCACGGAGCTTTCTCGGCGAATCTCCGCGATCACCATGCGCACGTTCTCTTCGGCAACCCCGTCGACGTAGACGGCGTTGTCAACATCGCGGTCGCCTTCGCTCGCCTCCACCGCTGGTTCGATCTTTTGCACGAGCTGCGTGAGATTGCCGAGCCGGGCGCTGCTGATGGCCCCCTTCACGGCGCCGCACGAGGTGTGTCCGAGG
>JAGWAI010000085.1:8413-8963 GCA_021296485.1 Acidobacteriota bacterium | reverse complement strand
CGGCGCGTGGAGCCGAACACGGCTCACCGGCGGAGACCCCGCGGACTGGCCCTTGAGCGGCGCGAGCGAGGCGCAGGCCGGCGCGCTTGGACCCGAGCGGTTCGTGGCGACAATCGAGCCATGGCACGGCCACCAGGTGGTGGTCTATCGGCCGACGCCCGACGCGGGCGCGGCGGCCTGGACGCGGTCCGTGATCGATGCGACGATCGAGGACGGGCACACACTGGTGACGGCCGACTTCGATGGGGACGGGCGGGACGAGATCGTCGCCGGCGAGCGCCGTGGCCGCCAGAGCGTCTACTTGTACCGGATGGTCGCCGGCGCCACGGATTGGTCGCGGCAGGTGCTCGATGACGGCGACATGGGCGCGTCCGGCTGCGCGATCGCCGACTTGAACGCCGACGGCCGCCTCGATGTCATCTGCATCGGCAGCCGCACGGCCAATCTGAAATGGTACGAGAACGCCGGGCACTAGCCCGCATTTCTCACCGGCGTTCGTCGCGAGGGCGTCGAGGCGCCGGTGTGGTGGGTCGCACGGACTGAACGACGC
>JAGWAI010000085.1:5685-8299 GCA_021296485.1 Acidobacteriota bacterium | reverse complement strand
AAGGGGGGATTTGAACCCCCACGATGTTGCCACCGCCAGCCCCTCAAGCTGGTGCGTCTGCCAGTTCCGCCACTTCCGCACGCGAGGGTTGCAGGCTACGGGGACTCGTCCGATGCCTCCCCGCCTTCAGCCGAGTCCGAGGCTGCGGGCTCGGCCGGCGCTGCGTTCTCAACAGGGGCTGCCGGCTCGCCGAGTCCGCTGAGCACCGACCCGGGACCGCGCTGGCCCATAATCGCGAGCACCATCGCACCCACCATGAACAGGGTGCCGAGCACGGTGGTGGCGCGCGTCAGCAGCGTCGCGCCGGCGCGTGCGCCGAACGCCGCCTGGCTCCCGCTGCCGCCGAATGCGGCGGCAATGTCGCCGCCCTTGCCCTGCTGCAGCAAGACGACCAACAGCAGGAAGAAGCAGACGAGGACATACACTCCGGACAGCAGGACATTGAGCATAAGCAGCAGATTATACCGCCGGCGCGGCGCTCTGTGCCACGACCTCGGCGAAACTCCCGGGATCGAGCCCGGCGCCGCCAACCAGGGCGCCGTCCACGTCCGCCTGCGCGGCCAGCGCCCCGGCGTTGCCCGGCTTGACGCTGCCCCCGTAGATGACCCGGCAGCCGGCGGCGATGTCGCCGCCCAACGCGCGGGCGACGCGTTGCCGGATATGCGCGTGCGCTTCCTGCGCCTGTGGCGGCGTGGCGTTGCGGCCGGTACCGATCGCCCACACCGGCTCGTACGCCACCACGATTGAACCGGCCCGTTCGGCTTCCACGGAAACCAGGCCGGCCTCGATCTGCCGGTTCAGCACCTGGAACATGCGGCCCGACTCGCGCTCGGCCAGCGTCTCTCCGACGCACACGATCGGCGCCAGGCCGGCGCCGAGTGCCGCTTGCAGCTTGGCGTTGACGGTCTCATCCGTCTCGCCGAACAATTGCCGCCGTTCGGAATGGCCGATGATGACGTAGGCGGCGCCGGCCTCCCTGAGCATGCCGGCGCTCACCTCGCCGGTGAACGCTCCCTGGGGCTCGGCGTGCAGATTCTGCCCGGCCACGCCGACGCGGCTGCCTTCGAGCGTCGCGGCGACGGCATGCAGCGCCGTAAACGGCGGCGCGAGGACGACCTCGGCGTCGCGGACCCGAGCCATCCGCTCGCGGAAGATGCCGGCGTACGTGGTCGCCTCGACTACGGTCTTGTGCATCTTCCAGTTGGCTGCAATGAAGGGTGTTCTCATGGGTCACCATGCGGGCTGCGGCCCGCGTCAGGTCAGGAATCCGGGAGCGCGCTCACGCCGGGCAGCGGGCGGCCGGCCAGGAACTCGAGCGACGCGCCGCCGCCGGTTGATATGTGGTTGATTTGGTCGCGCACGCCGGCGTTGGCGACCGCCGCAACCGAATCGCCGCCGCCGACCACCGTGGTGCCGGCGGTTTCGGCCACGGCGCGTGCGACCGCGAGCGTGCCGGCGGCGAAGGCATCGATCTCGAAGACGCCCATGGGGCCGTTCCACACCACCGTGCCCGCGCCGCCGATGACCGTCGCGTACGCCGCGCTGGTGCCCGGTCCGATATCCACGCCGAGCCGGTCGCCGATGGCGGCATCGCGTACGTCGAGCGTCTCGGTGTCCGCGCCCGCCGCAATCCGCGCCGTGACTACGTGGTCGGACGGCAAACGCAAGTCGACGCCCGCACGCCGCGCATCGCGCTCGACGACGGCCGCCGCCTCGAGGAGGTCCGGCTCGACGAGCGATTTCCCCACCGGCAGGCCCCGCCGCGCGAAGAACGTGTAGGCCATGGCGCCGCCGATGAGCAGCGCGTCGACGCGGCCGAGCAGGTTCTCGATGACGTCGAGCTTACCGGACACCTTCGCGCCGCCCAGCACCGCAGCGAACGGCCGCGCCGGATTGCCCAACAGCGATCCCAGGTGGTCCAGCTCCGCTCCCATCAGCAGGCCGGCGCCGGCATCCGCGACGTGGGCGACCACGCCGGTGGTGGATGCATGCGCGCGGTGCGCCGCGCCGAACGCGTCGTTGACGTACACGTCCGCAAGCGCTCCCAGCGCGGCGGCGAACGCCGCCTCATTCCGCTCCTCGCCCGCGTGGAAGCGCAAGTTTTCGAGCAGCACCACGCCGCCGGGGTGCGCCGCGGCAACCGCTGTGTCGGCCGCTTCGCCGACGCAGTCGGACGCGAACCGCACCGGCTGTCCCAGCAGATCGGAGAGGTGGCCGGCCACCGGACCCAGGCTGAGCGCGGCCTGCGCATTGCCCTTTGGGCGGCCGAGGTGGGACGCGAGCACCACTGTCGCGCCCCGTTCGAGCGCGTAGCGGATGGTCGGCAGGGACGCCCGGATACGGGTGTCGTCTCCAACCGCGCCATCGGCTAGCGGGACGTTGAAGTCGGCGCGGATCAGGACCCGCTTGCCGGCCAGGTCGAGGTTCCGGATCGAGCGTATGGACACGACGCAGAACGCGCGGTGAGGTACCTACAGCCCCTTCCGGGCGAGGAGCTTGATCAGGTCGACGCAGCGGGACGAGTAGCCCCATTCATTGTCATACCACGACAGGACCTTGACCAGATTGCCGTCCATCACGTTCGTGTACGCCGCGTCGACGATGGACGAATGCG
>JAGWAI010000085.1:0-5629 GCA_021296485.1 Acidobacteriota bacterium | reverse complement strand
GATGCGAACGCCTCGTTCACTGCCTCCGCGGTGGCCGGCCGGTCGACTTCGGCGACGAGGTCCACGACCGATACGTTCGGGGTCGGCACGCGCATCGCGATGCCGTCGAGCTTCCCCTTCAGGGCCGGCAGCACCTCGCCTACCGCGACCGCGGCGCCGGTCGTGGTCGGGATCATGGACATGCCGGCCGCCCGCGCCCGGCGCAGGTCCTTGTGGGGCAGATCGAGCAGCTTCTGATCGTTCGTATACGCGTGCACCGTCGTCATCCAGCCGCGACGGAATCCGAAGCTGTCGTGCAGCACCTTGGCCACGGGAGCGAGGCAGTTGGTCGTGCAGGAAGCGTTGGAGATGATGCGGTGTTGCGCCGGGTCGTAGCTGTCGTCGTTGACGCCGAGCACCAGCGTCAGGTCCGGGCCCTTCGCGGGCGCGGTGATGATGACCCGCCTGGCGCCGGCCGCCAGATGCTTGCCGGCGTCGGCGCGCTTCGTGAACAGCCCCGTCGACTCGACGACGACGTCCACGCCCAGGGCGGCCCAGGGCAGCGCCGCGGGATCACGCTCCGACAATACCTTGAACGAGCGCTCGCCGACCTGCAGGCGGTCGCCTTCCACGGAGACCGGTTCGGAAAGGTTGCCGAGGACCGAATCGTATTTCAGCAGATGCGCCAGCGTGTCGGGGCTCGTGATGTCGTTGACCGCCGCGAACTCGATGTCACCGTCGCCGAGTGCCGCCCGCAGGACGTTGCGGCCGATGCGGCCAAACCCGTTGATCCCGACCTTGATGCTCATCTCCGGTGCCTCCAGTGGGGTTTCAGCCAGATGGGCGGACTCTCCTGCGTCCGCGCAAACAGCTAATTGTAGTTAGCGCATTCACAGCCGGTCAAACAGCCCGCCGGGGTTCGGCGCGCAGCCGAAATGAGAACGCAGCAACGCACCCGATACGGCGGTTGAAGCATGTAGGGGACGGCGAGTATGGAGGTGGTCGTCCCCAAGCCGCGCACGGCGCGGCCCGGCGGCGCGGCGCGGGGCAACGGGGTCCCCGCTAGCAGCCGCCGGGGGTTTGGGGCGCAGCCCCAAGAAGGCAATGCCGCGCAGCCCCAAGTCAAGGAAGCCGCGCAGCCCCAAGTAACATTGATGGTACACATGTACCTGCTCTACAACCTTGCGCTGTGCGTGTATTTCGTGGCGTGCATCCCGCTCGTCGGGTATCGCGCCTGGCGGCGCGGCAAGCCGTTGGGGCGGCTCGGAGACCGATTCGGCCGTCCGCCCGCCGCGCTCAACCCGCACGGCAGCCCGTCGATCTGGATTCACGCCGTGTCGGTAGGCGAGGCGCTGGCCGCGAAGACGCTCGTCGCGCCGCTGAAGGCGACCTATCCGGCGCACCGCCTGCTCGTCTCGACGACGACGGCCTCCGGCCAGCTCGTGGCGCGGCAACTGCAGCCGGCCGCCGACGCCACCTTCTATGCGCCGCTTGATTTTCCGCCGTGCGTGGCCGGCACGCTCGATTGCGTCGCGCCGGACTTGCTCGTGCTTGTCGACACCGAGGTCTGGCCGAACCTGCTGCGCGCATGCCGCCGCCGCGGCGTCAGAACGATAATCGTCAACGGTCGCGTCTCCGACCGCTCGTACCGCGGATACCGGCTGGTACGCCGTTTTCTGCGCCGCGCGCTGGACGGCGTCGATCGCGTCTGCGCGCAGAACGAGCTCTGGGGGCGGCGGTTTCTCGCGCTCGGCCTGTCGCCTGAACGGCTGACCGTCACCGGCAGCCTCAAGTTCGACGCGGCCGGCGATGCCGCCGCGGCCGGCGATGCGGACGCGGTCCTGCGGCCGTTCCAATTCGCGGCCGGCCGCCCGGTATTCATTGCCGCCAGCACGCTGCGCGGCGAAGAGGGGCCGGTGCTGCGCGCCTTTTCCCGCGCCCGGCAATCGAATGCCGACGCGCTGCTGATCATCGCCCCGCGCCATCCGGAACGGTTCGCCGAGGCGGAGGCCGTCGCCGCGGGGCAGGGGTTTGCGGTGGCGCGGCGCACTGATCTGGACGCGGAAGCGGCCCCGGCCGCGGACGTGATCGTGCTCGATACCATTGGCGAGCTGGCGCGGCTGTTTCAGCTGGCGACGGTAGTGTTCGTCGGGGGCAGTCTGGTGCCGGCCGGCGGCCACAACATCCTCGAGCCGGCCGTGTTCGGCAGGCCGGTCCTGTTCGGTCCGCATATGGAGAACTTTGCCGGCGTGGCCGACCTGTTCGTCGAGCGGGACGCGGCCTGGCAGATCCATTCAGAGAGCGAGCTCGGCGAGGCGCTGGCGACGCTGCTCGCGGACGCTGAACGCCGCGAGGCATTGGGCGCTGCCGCGCGGGAGCTGGTGGACGGCAACCGCGGTGCCCGACAACGGACACTTGCCGCGATTCGCGCACTGCTGCCGCCGGCGGCCGGGAGCACGGAGTGGGCGACGTAGCCTGGCAGGCCGGATGTTGAGCCGAATCTACGGGAGCGCCGCCCGCCGCCGCCGGCGCTGGTACGCGCTGCGTCCCGCAGTGCGGCGGCGGCTCGACCGGCCGGTGATCAGCGTCGGCGCGCTGGCCGCGGGCGGCAGCGGCAAGACGCCGGTTGCCGCACTCGTAGCGGGGTTGCTTACGGCGGCTGGCGAGCGCCCGGCGGTGCTGAGCCGTGGATATGCCCGCCGCCGGCCGCACGACGGCGTGGTGGTGGTGCGCGACTGGCAGGCGTTGCGGGCCGGCGTCGACGAGGCGGGTGACGAGCCGCTGATGCTGGCGCGCGCGTTACCGGCCGCCGCCGTCCTCGTGTCCGAGGACCGCTATCTGGCCGGCCGCTTCGCCGAGACGATCCTCGGCGCGACCGTGCACGTGCTGGACGACGGCTTCCAACACCTGCCGTTGCAGCGGGATGTCGATCTCCTGCTGCTGTCGGAGCGCGACCTGGAAGACCCGCGGACGTTTCCGGGAGGCCGGTTGCGCGAGCCTCTCGAGGCCTCCCGCGGGGTCGATGCGGCGCTGGTGGAGACGCCGCATCCGGCAACGGCCCGGGACGTCGCAGACTGCTGCGGCGTCGAGCGGGCGTTTCACTTCACGCGCTCCATCCTGGCGCTCCGTGACGCCGTCTCGGGAGCGCGGGCGGACCTGTCCCCGGCAACGCCGATTGTGGCCGTCGCCGGCATCGCGCGACCACAAGCATTCTTCGACGGGCTGCGGCGCGCCGGCTACGCGCTTGCCGCGGCCGCCGCATTCCGCGACCATTATCGGTATACGGCCGGAGACGTCGCCCGCATCGGCCGGCTGGCGGTCGAGCACCGCGCGGAGCACGTGGTCACGACCGAGAAGGATCTTGTGCGCCTGCTGCCGCACGCCCCGTTCCGCTTCAGCCTGCTGGCGGCGCCGCTGCAGGTGGATGTCGAGCCGGCGGCTGCGTTTCATGCCTGGCTGGCGGAGCAGGTGAGCCGGGCGCGGGAGCGGACGCGATGACGCGGGTTCGACACCGCATCGAGTATGCCGTTGCGCTGGCCGCCCGCGCACTGGTGCGGGTTCTGCCGCGGCGCGTCAGCCTGGGCTGCGGCGCGCTGCTGGGCCGGCTGTTCCACAGCCTGTACGGGGCGCGCCGCGAGCTGGCCGTGAAGAACCTGCAATTGGCGTTTCCGTCGCGCAGCGAGGCGGACTGCCGGGCGATTCTCCGTTCCGCCTTCGCGCATGCCGGGCGGCACGTCATCGACATGCTGAATTTCGAGACGCTGAGCCCGGAAGAGATGACCCGCCTGGTCGAGGTGGAGGGCGGTGAGCACGTCGAGCGGGCGATGGCGGGCGGCCGGGGCGTGATGTTCTTCTCCGGGCACTTCGGCTACTGGGAGCTGCAGGTCATGGCGCACGCGGCGCGGTTCACGCCGATGGTGCTGGTGGTGCGACCGCTCGACAACCCTCTGCTGGAGCGGTTGCTGGAACGGGTCCGGACGCGCGTAGGCACGCGCCTCGTCCGCCGGCGGGGGGCCGTGCGGGGGTTGCTGCGCGCGCTGCACGAGAAGGCCTCCGTGGGGTTGATGATCGATCAGCACATGCACGACCGCAGCGCGGTGACCGTCGAGTTCTTCGGCCGCCCGTCGGCGACGACCTCGGCGCTCGCGGCGCTGGCGCTGCGCACCGGTGCGCCAATCCTGCCGGTGTTCACCATGCCCCTGCCGGACGGCCGCTACCGGGTGGCGTACGGGCCGCCGGTCGCACGGCCCGCCGGCGACGATGCGGATCCGGTGCGGACCTGGACGCAACGCTGCACGGACGTACTGGAGACGTACGTCCGGCAGCATCCGGACCTGTGGCTGTGGATGCACCGGCGCTGGCGGGTACCCGCCGCGGAACCGAGAGGCGCGGCGCCCGCCGGACGGCCGCTGCCGGCGCGCGAGGAGCTGCCCCGTTGACCGACCGCCTGCTGGGCCTGATCGACGCCGCCGCCGGCCGGCGGGTGACCGTCGTCGGCGACCTGATCGTCGACGAATTCGTCCGCGGCCGTCCGGAGCGCGTGTCGCGCGAGGCGCCGGTGTTGATCCTTGCGCACGCCGACACCACCGTGTTGCCGGGCGGCGCGGGCAATGCCGCGGCGAATGTGGCGGCGTTGGGGGGCAACACGAGTCTGGTCGCCTTGCTGGGCGACTCGGACCGCGAACGGCGGGTCGCGGAGTCCATGCGCGATCTGGACCTCGCCGGCCTGCTGCGGCCGGCCGACTACCGCGCGCCTGTCAAGACCCGCATCCTGGCGGGCGGACTGCACGCGACGAGCCAGCAGGTGGTGCGCATAGACCACGCCGCGCGCCTGCCGGAGGGCGCCGACTTGCGG
Organism: Acidobacteriota bacterium; assembly: GCA_021296485.1. GTDB lineage: Bacteria > Acidobacteriota > Vicinamibacteria > Vicinamibacterales > UBA8438 > JAAXGX01. Next base: position 795 of record JAGWAI010000085.1, on the reverse strand, counting down.
GCCGGCGTCGAGAAAGCCCTGCAGCAGGCGTTGGGCGATGCCGACGCCGTGCTCGTTTCCGACTATGGCGCCGGTCTGGTCGACCCGCGGCTGGTCTCGCGCATTACGGAGGCGGTGGCGCGCTCGCGCCGCCCGAGCCTGGTTCCGGTGGTCGTCGACTCGCGCTACAACCTGCTGCAATACACCGGCGTCTCGGCGGCGACGCCGAACGAGTCGGAAGTGGAGCAGGCGCTCGGCATCACGATCGGCGACGACCCGCAGCGCCTGGAGAGCGCCGGCCGGGAGCTGCTCGAGCGCCTTCAGGCCGGGGGGCTCGTGCTGACCCGCGGCAGCCGCGGGATGGCGGTGTTCGCGCCCGGCAGGCCGACGGTGCACATCCCCGTTTTCGGCACCGACGAGGTGGCTGACGTGACCGGCGCGGGGGATACGGTGATTGCCACGGTCACGCTGGCGCTCGCGGCCGGCGCGGCGCTCGACGAAGCGGCGCGTCTGGCCAACTATGCGGGCGGCATCGTCGTCATGAAGCGCGGCACGGCGACCGTGTCGGCGGCCGAGCTGCGCCGGGCGGTGCGGGCCGACGCGGCGCGGCAGGGAAGCTGAGCATGGGTCGAGTAGTGCACCGGGAGGAGTTGCTGGAGCTGGTCGCCGCGGACCGCGACAGGGGGCGGACCGTTGCGCTCGCCAACGGCTGCTTCGACCTGGTGCACGTGGGCCATGTCCGTTATCTGGCCGGCGCGGCGGCCGAGGCCGACCGTCTCGTCGTGGCGATCAACGACGATCGGTCGGTGACTGCCC
>JAGWAI010000084.1:16554-18636 GCA_021296485.1 Acidobacteriota bacterium | reverse complement strand
AGCGCAAAGGTCGACAGCGAGTTGCCGGCGATGATGGCGACGTACTGCTTGCCGTCGACCTCGTAGGTCGTGGGCCCGCTGGAGATCTGGCCGCCGAGGCTTGCCTTCCAGAGCGCTTCCCCGGTGCGGGCGTCGAGCGCCTGGAAGTAGCCTGACCGCAAGCCCGTGAAGAGCAGGTCGGAGGCCGTCGTCAGGATGCCGCTGGTGATGACGTCCTGCAGCTCGAGCTTCCACTTCTGCTCGCCGGTCAGCGCGTCCATGGCAAGCACGGAGCCGCGCCCGGAAACATCCGTCCAGTCGTTGACGGGACCGCGCGTGAGCGACACCACGGGCGCATCCGGCACGGCGCTGTGGGTCTTGGGAAAACCCTCCGGGGTGCGGCCGGTGAACCATTGGCCGGGGACGTACTCCTGCGGCACGCCCGCGAACACCGAGGCGTACCCTTCCCAGGCCGGGATGTAAACCATTTCCGTCCGCGGGCTGTAGGACGGTGAATACCAGTTCGTTGCGCCCAACAGCCCCGGATAGGTCGGCGCGCCGGGCGGCTGCTGCGTTTCGACCGGGCGTCCGCTGTCGTCCAGCCCCTCCGCCCAATTCAGGTTCACGAACGGCATCCCCGTGAGGAAGCGGCCCGTGCGCCGGTCCAGCACGTAGTAGAACCCGTTGCGGTTTGCCCACAGCATCACCTTGAACGACGTGCCGCCGCGCTCGATGTCGGCCAGCACCGGAATCTGCACCGAGTCGTAGTCGTACAGATCGGCCGGGGTGAACTGGAAATGCCAGCGGATCTCGCCCGTGTCGGCGTCCAGCGCGACGACCGAACAGGTATAGAGGTTGTCGCCCGGCCGCTGCGCTCGGTTGTAGTCCGGTCCCGGGTTGCCGGTGCCCCAGTAGATGAGGTTCAGCTCCGGGTCGTACGACCCAGTCAGCCACGGCGCCCCTCCGCCGTGCTTCCACGCCTCCGGGTCGCAGTAGGTCTCGGGATTCGGCGGGCACGGCTCCCAGGTCTCGTGCCCCGGCTCGCCGGGGCCGGGAATCGTATGAAACCGCCACACCTCGTCGCCCGTGGCGGCGTCGAGCGCCGCGATGAAGCCCCGGATCCCCGCGTCTCCGCCCGACGAGCCGACGATCACCATGTCCTTGATGGCCAGCGGCGCCAGCGTGAAGGCGTACGCCACGTCCTTGTCGGCAACCCCTACATCCCACAACTCGGCGCCGGTCGCCGCGTCGATCGCCACCACGTGAGCGTCGAGCGTGGCCATGAACACCCTGTCACCGAGCACCGCCACGCCGCGGTTGTTCGATCCGCAGCAGGCGCGGTGGTCGGAGGGGGTCTGATAGCGGTAGATCCAGAACACGCGGCCCGTGCGCGCGTCGAGCGCCACGATGTCGTTCGGCCGCTGCGTGAGGTACATCACGCCGTCCACGACCACGGGGGACGACTGCCACGGCCCGCCCACCGGCGTCTGGTACACCCACTGCAGCGCCAGGTCGCCGACGTTGTCCGGGGTTACCTGGTCCAGCTCGCTGTAGCGCTGGCTGAAATAGGTGCCCGAGTAGGTGAGCCAGTTCTGTGGCTCGTCAGCCGCCGCGCGCAGGCGGTCGAAAGACACCTGCGCGGACGTCGTGCCGGCCAGCAGGCCGACGAGCAACAACGCGGACACGATAATCCGACCGCCCGATGCGGGAGTCATAGCCACCCTTTCGACGAAACGTTATGCGCGCGAGAGGTCCTGGTTCTTGATCGGCAGGTCGCGCACGCGGATGCCGGCCGCGGCGTAGATGGCGTTGGTAACCGCCGGCGCCAGCGGCGGCACGCTCGGCTCGCCCAGTCCGCCCAGCCAGGCATTGGAGCGGATGAACTCCACCTGCACGTCCGGCGCGTCCGCCATGCGGATCATCTGGTGGTCGCGGAAGTTGCTCTCCACGATCCGCCCGCCTTCGATGTTTATCTCGGCGACCATGGTTGCCGACAGCGCGAAGATGACGCCGCCCTCCATCTGCGCCGTCGCGGAGTCGGTGTTGACGACGTCGCCGCAGTCCACGGCCGCCCACACCCGGCGGACACGCAATTCGCCCGCC
>JAGWAI010000084.1:14544-16410 GCA_021296485.1 Acidobacteriota bacterium | reverse complement strand
AAGCGGTACGGATCCTTGCCGGCGGCGTGCGCCAGCTCGTCGATGAACGACTCCTTGAAGAAGCCGTGCTGCGAGTTGAGGACCGAGCGCCACTCGCCGGTGCGGATGTGGTGCGACGCGTCCCGCGCGTCGTCCCGCCGGTCGGCGATGGCGTACGGCATGTACACGGCCTCGGCGTTGCCGCCGCCGGCGTAGTGCGAGGCCACCGCCAGCGGCCTGCCCTGCCCGTCGAGGGCCCCGGCAAAGCGCGACATCGCGGCCGGCCGGTAGTAGTCGTGCTGGATGTCGTTCTCGCGGCTCCAGACCATCTTGACCGGAGTGGGCGACGCCGCGCGGGCGATGCGCACGCCCAGGTCCACGTAGTCGAAGGTGAGAATCAGGCGCCGCCCGTAACCGCCGCCCAGCGGCAGGTTGGTCAGCTTGACCTGGTTGGCGTCGAGACCCAGCGCCCGGGCCGCCGTCGAGCGCGCGTTGAGCGGGTCCTGCGTGCCGGCCCAGACCTCCGCCTGGTCGCCGTCGACGCGCGCCGTGCACGCCATCGGCTCCATCGTGGCGTGGGCCAGGAACGGCACGCGGTAGTCGGCCGTGATGACCTTCGCCGCATTCGACGGCATGTCCGGCGGGGTGCCCAGCGCCTCGTCGAAGGCCGCGAAGATCGATGCGCTCGACACGCTGCCGTGGCCCGCGTCGTCGTACACCGGGCTGAGCTTGCCGAGCGCCTGACGCGCCTGCCAGTAGCTGTCGGCGACGACGGCGACGGCCTCCTCGAGTTGCACGACCTGCTTCACGCCCGGCATCGCCTCGGCGGGAGCGGGATCCACCGAGACGAGCTTGCCGCCCTGCACCGGCGCGATGTCGACCGCCGCATGCAGCATGCCCGGCAGCGTGAAGTCGATGCCGTATCCCGTGCTGCCGTCGACCTTCGGCGGAATGTCGAAGCGCTGCCTGGCGGTGCGCCGGAGGGTGTAGGTGTCGGGATCCTTCAGGGCCGGGTGCGCCGGCGCCGGAATGGCGGTTGCCGCCTTCACCAGCTCGCCGAAGCCGGCGCTCTGCCCGGACGCCGGGTGCGTCACGCGCGACGCGGCGGCCGTGCATTCCGAAACGGGGACACCGAAACGCTCGGCGGCCGCCTGGAGCAGCATCTCCTTCGCGGCCGCGCCGGCGATGCACATGCCGAAACCCGTGCCGCGCACCGCCATCGAGCCGCCCGTGAGCTGCGTGCCGAACCAGCGCGCCAGCCGGTACGCGCCGTAGTCGATGGCGCGTCCCAACGGCGGCGGCATCGAGTCGCCGGTGAACGCACGCAGCAGGTAGGCGTTCGCATATGCGTCGAGCGCCGGCGCTTCCTTGATCCGCACCAGCTCCCAGTCGGCTTCCATCTCCTCGGCCGCCATCATGGCCAGCGCGGTCTGCGATCCCTGACCCATGTCGCAGTGCGGCACGAGGATGGTGGTGAAATTGTCGGGCGTCACCGTAATCCAGGTGGTCAGTTGTCCCTTCTCGGCGGCGTCGTCGGCAACCAGGCCGTGGCGGCTCGGCGCCAGTGTGACGCCCGCGACCCCCAGTACCAGTCCGCCCCCGACGAGCGACCCCGTGCCGATGAAGGCGCGGCGCGTCCACTTACCCATGGCGCGCCTCCGAGTCCTTGCCGGCCTTGGCGACGGCGTGAATGGCGCGGCGTATCCGCACGAACGTGCCGCAGCGGCAGATGTTGGTGATGGCCGCGTCGATCTGCTCGTCGCTGGGGTCGGGCCGCTGTTCGAGTAGCGCCGAGACGGCCATGATCATCCCGGACTGGCAGTAGCCGCACTGCGGCACCTGGTTGTCGATCCAGGCCTGCTGCACGTTGTGCAGCGCGCCGTCCTG
>JAGWAI010000084.1:4862-14515 GCA_021296485.1 Acidobacteriota bacterium | reverse complement strand
GGCAGCGTGCACGTGCGGACGGCCCGCCCGTCCAGGTGCACGGTGCAGGCGCCGCACGCGGATATGCCGCATCCGAACTTCGTGCCGGTCAACCCCAGCGTGTCGCGCAGGACCCACAGCAGGGGAGTCTGCGGGTCGACGTCGACGGAGCGGGTCCGTCCGTTCACTTCCAGCGTGATCGCCATCAATTCCTCCGTCCGTGCTATGGCATCTCCGCACGCACGGCCTCGATGTACTCCCGCGCGTCCTGCAGATCGTAATCGTTGAAGCTCTCGACCATTGCGAGGCCGGCGGCGATGTCGTCGACGCCGCTGCCGCGGCGGAGCTGCTCCTGCACCGCCGCCAGCAGCTCGCGGCAGAACACGGCGTACTCCCGCACGTCGTCCACCGTGAACCAGCCCAGAATTGTCTGCTGGAACGGCGGCGCGGCGCGCCCGGGCACCACGAAGGTAACGCCGGCCCGCTCCAGCGTCGCGACGACTTGATCCAGCGTCTCCGGCAAGGCCACCGCGCTGCCGCCCAGGTCGCGTTCGATCAGCGGCACGCCCTTCCACGGCATGAGGTCTCCCGCGGCACCACGAGCACCGCGTCGCCGCCAGTCGCGCCGGCCCCGAAGTGGTGGAGCTCAATCCGGCTGCGGCCGTCGAACAGCGACAACTCGCTGTCGTACGTGCGCGTCGGCGCGAAGCGGGCGCGCTCTCCGTCCAGTGGGTTCAGCCGCCGGAGGGCGGCCGCGGCGTCGTTCTGGGCCGCCACCTCGGTGAGGCGGGGGAAGCCTCCGAGGTACTCGGGTTCGGCGGCGTACGCACGGGTGTGGACGATCGTCGTAAACCTCGCCTCGGTAATCCGATCGAGCTCCGCGCGTACCTCCGCGTACGACGCCGAGCGGGCGGGATCCACGGCCACGATGCCGTAGTCGGTGACGAACACCGGCGTGTTGAAGCCCCGGCCCGACAGCACGTAGAACTCGCCGAACTCGAACGTCGAGATATCGCCGGTGGTGGTGCCGCTGGCCGCGAACTGCATGGTCAGCGGCGGCCGGCCGGTGTCCGCGGCTTCGGGGTCGGCCGAGGGGGTTGCCTCCGCGCGCCGGACGGGCGAGGCCGAAGCCGGGAGGTCGGGATAGTCGGCGGCCGCCAGCGATGCGCTCAGCACCTCTTCGTCGTTGCGGGCGAGCACGTGGCGGTTGGCGTATGACGCCGCCACCCAGTTGACGCCGCCGAGTCTCCGGCGGTTGCTCGAGTTGGACGTCGGCTCGATAAGCGGCGTGCGGCTGATCTCTTCATAGCCGGCAGGGGAGAACTTCGCGATGATCAGATCGCCGCGGTCGTTGTTGATGAAGAAGCGGTCCTCGTGCGCCACGATGAACGCGCTGGCCCACCGCGCGCGCTCCCCGGTCAGTGCCTGCGTCTCCCACAGGCGCTCGCCCGTCACCGCGTCGAGCGCGCGGAACTGCCCGAAGCTGCCGACGCCGTAGATGTGGTCACCGAGGATCACCGGCGTGGTCATCACGGAGTGCAGTCCGTCGGTGGCGATCTCGTTGTTGCTCTGGCCCTTCCAGACGAGCTCGGCGTCCGGCCGGTCTTCGTCGAGCGCCAGCATCGTCGAGCCGTTGTAGAAGCTGCTGATCAGCAGGCGCGATCCGCTGCGCACCGGCGGCGTGATGTTCATGTTGAAGTCGGTGCGCGTCGGCTCCTCCCAGTACAGCTCGCCGGTGGCGGGGTCGAGCGAGACGACCTTCTCGGGAAACCAGATGATCAGTTGCGGCCGTCCGGCCGCCTCGATGATGATCGGCACCGGCACGCCGATGTCGGCGTCCGCCGGCAGCGCGCGCCAGATCTCCTCGCCGGTGCGCTTGTCGAACACCACCACCCGCGCGTTGTCCTCGCCGCCGACGATCGTGATCAGCCGGGGGCCGTCGACCAGCGGCGCGCTGCTGAAGCCCCACATCGGGGGCGTCGCGTCGTATTCGGACATCAGGTCCCTGGTCCAGACCACGGCGCCGCTCGCCACGTCCATGCTCAACAGCTTCCCGGTGGCGCCGACGTAGTAGACGCGGTCGCCGTCGACGGTCGGCGTGACGCGCGGTCCTTCCCATGTGGCGCCGACCGTGCGGTAGTCCGCCTCCCAGGTGTGGGTCCACAGGATGCGCCCGGTCTCTTCGTCCAGGCAGACCGCGCGCTCGACGACGTCCGTGGTGTTCTCGGCACGGGTGAAGTCGGTGAGGAAGACCCGGCCGCCGGACACCACCGGGCTGCTCCAGCCGGGGTTGATGGGCGTGCGCCAGCGTACCTTCAGGCCGTCGGCGGGCAGCGTCGCGACAATGCCGCTCTCCGTCCAGACGCCGCGGCGTCCCTTGCCGCGGTACTCGGGCCAGTCTTCCGCGTGAGCAACGGACATGCCGAGCGCCGACGCGACCATCGCGCAGAAGAAGGCCGGCAGGATCTGTGCGGGAAAGGCGACGCAAGGCTGTCGGGATGACGGCATGCCCGCATTGTATTAGCAATCGCCGCCCTTGACCCGCTGGAACGTGGCTCGGGGGCATGTCAAGATGGGCAGTGGCAAACCGATGAAGGCATTCCCATCGGTTTCCGCGTCGCGAGAAGCTTGGAGTAAGTCACATGTGTCCGAAAAAGCGCCGGCGCGAGGCTGCCTTCAGCGAGCTTGCCTGGACCAGCCAGCCGCTGGGCGTACGCGTCGACCTCGATGACAAGGAGGCCGTGTACGCGTTGCTCGACGACGGCGGCAAGTGGGCTACACCGTCGACGTCAACGCGCTGCTCTACGCGTGGGACCGTGAGTCGCCGTTCCACGCCGCAGCCACGTCGAACTCCTCGTCCTTGAGGCGGAAACCGGCGGCCAGCTCGGGGTCGTCCTCCACTCCGAGGACGCGGCGGGCGATGTACTCGCCGAGGACCGGGCCGAACTTGAACGCCTCGGCCGACCCGCCGCCCAGCAGCCAGACGTTGTCGAAGTCGGGATGGCGGTCGACGATGAAGTTCTCGTCGATGCTCATCTCGTAGTGGCAGGCACGGGTCTCGTTGACGGGGGCGCCGGCCAGGCCCGGAAAGTGGCGCTCGAGAATCTCGCGCGGGCGCGCATGGGCCTCCGCCGGAATCCAGCGGTCGCTCGTGTCGGGATCAGCCGGGGGGCGGCCGCCGACTCGAACGCGGAAGCCGCGGTGGTCGGGCGGCAGTGCCGGCCAGCCGGTGCAACCCGGCACGCCGAAGCTGGGCATGCGCGGATATGCGAAGCGCGCGTCGCCGGGTGGCACGGCGAAGTAGAACACGTGCCCCATGGGGATGCGCAGGCGGCGCCCCATCAGGTCCGGAAACACCTTGGGGAACCAGGGGCCGCAGGCGAAGATCACGGTGCCCGCCGACAGGGCCTCGCCGTCGTCGAGCGCCACCGTCTCGAGCGTCGAGCCGGCCGTGTCGCCGGTCGACGCGCGGGCGATGCGGACGACTCCGCCTTCTTCCTCGAACACGCGCGCCACCGACTCGATCGCGCGGCGTGCACGAACGACCCCGGCCGCCGGTTCGTGCAGGGCGAGCCCGAGCCTTTCGAAGCGGATCCACGGCCAGCGGTAGGCCACCTCGTCGGGGGTAAGCACCTCGTAGGGGACCGCCAGCGCGTCCCACTGGCTGCGCGTGGCCTCGATATACGGTCCCGACTGCTCGCGAAGAATCAGGTCGCCCGTCTGGAAGAACAGCCGCGGGAGGAGCCGGTCACGGTTGTTTTCGTCCCAGTCGATCCACTTGCGGATGGCGTCGTTGGCCCACCGCGTCCACAGGCGGCCGTGCGGCCGGTCGCCGTACGACGAACGCACGCCGCGCGTCTCGCCCCCCGAGGTCTGGCGCGAGTTGCCCGGGCCATAGGCGTCCAACACGGTTACCCGCGCGCCTAGTCGCTGCAGATGGAGCGCGGTCCAGAGACCGAACGTGCCGGCGCCGACCACGACGATGTCCGGAGCGCTGCCCTGCGGCAAGACCGCGGCCGCCCTGGAACTTGAAGGGAATGTCGCGCGGGATGGCGGCGCAGCGGCGCCGATCGCCGCGGCCGTAGCGGCGGTGATGAACCGGCGCCGGTCTATTATCCGCGAGCTACGGCCTCCGAGGCTAACGCGCTTCCGGCTCACGCAGGATGTCTGGAGGGCTGGGGGCGGCTCCCAACTGGCGCAGCAGCGCGGCCGTGGTGTCCGACTTGATGTAGTTGCCGCCCGTGTGGATGCCCTCGGCGATGACCAGCGGCGTCCAGTCGCGGTGGTTCTTCACGTCAAGCTCGGCGCCGCGGTCGGCCAGGAACCGCACGATGGAATCCGCGCGCTCGCGCCAGGCGGCGCCGTGCAGCGCCGTGTCGCCCCGCTCGTTCACCGCGTTCACGTCGGCTCCGAGCTCCACGCAGAGCGTGACCGCCCGCAGCGCCTCGGCCTCCGCCGAACGGGTGATGCCGGGGGCATGGCCGACGCCCGCCGCCACCATCAGCGGCGTGGTGCCGTTGTCGGTCGGGATCAGCGGATCGGCGCCGTGCTCCAGCAGCTCGCGCATTACCGCGACGTCATTCGCCTTCGCGGCAATCAGGAACGCCGTCGCGCCCTTCATGTTCCCCAGGTGGCCCTTGACCTGGATGCCGAAACCGGGCGTCCGCTCGGTCTGCACGTTCAGGTCCGCCCCGTGAGCGATCAGCAACCGCACGATCCGCAGCCGTTCCGGCGCGTGCAGCCCGCCGAATGCACTCCACTGGTTGCCCTCGGCGACGCCGTTGGACAGGTCGTTGAGCTCCGTATCCCATTTGCCGGCCGCCCAGTGCAGCGGTGTGAATCCGGGCCCGAGATTGGGGTCGGCGCCGTGGTCCAGGAGCAATTCGGCGTGCTCGAGGTGCCGCCGAATCACGGCGACGAGCAGGGCGCTGGTGCCGTCCTCGGCGGCGACGTTGACGTTCGCGCCGGCGCTCAGCAACGCCTGTGTCGTCTGCCGGTGGCCGTCGCGGGCAGCCAGCAGCAGCGCGGTGTAGCCCGTGGTCGTGCGTGCATCCACGGCGGCGCCGTGGTCCAGCAGCGTGCGCACGACGCCCGTGTGCCCCTCCCAGGCCGCCCACATCAGCGCAGTCTGACCGTGGGTGTTCTCCGCGGCGTTCACGTCCGCGCCGCCGGCCAGCAGCGGCTCGACCGCGCCCGCCACCCCGGTGCGCGCACACGTCATGAGCGCCGTCTCGCCGCTCATCTGCGCGGCATTGGCGTCCGCGCCCGCCCGCAGCAGCTGCTCGACCAGGCCGCCGCTAGCGTTCGTGCAGGCCAGCGCCAGGGGGGTCACGCCGTAGCGGTCGGCGGCATTGGCGTCCGCGCCGCCGGCGATCAGCAGATCGGCGATCTCGAGATCGTTTCGCTGCGCCGCCCAATGCAGCGCCGTGAAGCCGTCGCCGCCGCGCGCGTTCACCGGCGCGCCGTCGGCGAGCAGCTTGCGCACCGCCTCGCCGTCCTGCCGCCTGACGGCCTCAGCGAGCCGCGCATCGGTCGCCGCCCCGGCCAGACCAACGGACCCCAGAAACAGCGCCGCCGCGCCAATCACCCGCCGCATGTCGATGCGCATTGTGGCTATTCCCCTATACGTCCGACAGGATGGGCAGCTCGCCGGTGCTGTTGCCCAGGCTCTCCGCCGAAATACCCATCTTCTCCAGGACCGCCAGGTGCATGTTCGCCAGCGGTGTGCCCTCGGGCGCTTTCACATGCCGGCCGCCCTTGATGCTGCCGCCGCCGCCGCCGGCCAGCACGATCGGAAGATCAAGCGGGTCGTGGGCGTTGCTGTTGCCCATGCCTGCGCCGTAGATGATCGCCGCCTGGTCGAGCAGCGAGCCGTCGCCGTCGGGCGTCGACCGCATCTTCTCCAGGAACCGCCCGAAGATTTCCATGTGGAAGGTGTTGATGCGGGCCAGCTTCGCCAGCTGCTCCGGGCGCTGGCGGTGGTGCGACACCGGGTGGTGCGGCTCGTTGACGCCGATCTCCGGATAGGTCCGCACGCTCTTCTCGCGGCCGTACAGGAACGTGCAGACGCGGGTCAGGTCGGCCTGATAGGCCACCAGCATCAGATCGAACATCAGATCGGCGTATTCCTCGAATTCGGCCGGAATGCCGGCCGGCTGCGCCACCTCCGGCAGCCCCCGGTCGCTCTGCGACTCGGCGATCTGGATGCGCCGCTCGATGTCGCGCACCGAATCCAGGTAGCCGGCCAGCTTGGACCGGTCGCCGCGGCCCAGCCGGCGCACCAGGCCGGCGAGCTCGTCGCCCACCGAATCGAGGATGCTGCGGTCCAGCCTGAGCGCGCGCAGCCGCGCCTCGCGGCCCGTGCTGCCGACCGCGCCGAACAGGTGCTCGAACACGGCGCGCGGGCGTGTTGGCGTCGCGCCAGGCGAGCGTGGCGCTGTAGGCGCAGCCGTAGCCGTCCTCGCACTGGCCCACCAGCTCGTTCGCTTCCAGCGACAGCTCCAGCGACGCGAGCTGCGTGTCCTCCCGCAGCTCGCGGGCCGCGAGCTGGTCCATCGACACGCCCACCTCCAGGGTGGTGTTGGTCCCGGAGGCCTTCACGGCGTGGGCGCCGGTCAGGAACGCCGCCTGGCAGCGCGAGTGGTCGCCGTCGCCCTCGTTCAGGCGCTGCTTGGCTTCCTCGTTGGCCGTGCCGCTCACAACCACCAGGCGGTCCTTGACCGGCGCCAGCGGCGTCAGGATCGGGGTGAGCTCCAGGCTGCCCTCGGCGGCCGGTCTCCAGTTCGGCATGCTCATTCCGTTCGGCACATATATCGCCCCGAGGCGCTTCACGGGCCGCGCCGCGCTATTGCGGACCGCCGCAAAGGCCGGGACCATGCCGTCGAGCAGCGGCAGCGCGATCGTCGCGCCGAGACCGCGCAGCGCCGTGCGTCTCGACAGGTGCTTCTTCGTTATCACCATTTGTTGATCCTCATCCGCGTTGCTACTGCTGCGCGACGGCTATCTCCTCGCGCGCTTTTCTCATCTGGAACGGCTGACTCTCCGCAATGCCCAGAATCAGCGCCGACCAGCGGTAGTCGCTGTCCGCAGCCTCGCGCATGATGGCGCGCACCGCCGGCATGTCGTAGTGCTGCACGGCCCGCCCGAGCGCGTAGGTCAGCAGGCGCTGCGTGAAGTTGTGGACGAACTGCTCGCGCTGCGCCAGGAGCGCCCGCCGGAACTCTCGCGGACCGCTGAAGCGCGTGCCGTCGGGGAGCATTCCCGACGCGTCGATCGCCGCCTCGCCGTCAGTGGCGCGCCACTGGCCGATCGCGTCGAAGTTCTCGAGCGCGAACCCGAGCGGGTCGATGCGGGCGTGGCACGCCGCACACGCGGCGTTGCGGCGGTGCGCCGCCATGCGATCCCGCATCGACGCATGCGCTCCGGCGGCGGCATCCGATTCCTCCAGCGCCGGCACGTCCGGCGGCGGCGCCGGTGGCGGCGCGCCGAGGATGTTGTCCAGCAGGTACTTGCCGCGCACCACCGGCGAGGTGCGAGTCGCATATGACGTGACCGTCAGCACGCTGCCGTGCCCCAGCACGCCCGCCCGGTTGGGATCGGTCAACGGCACGCGCCGGAAGTGCACGCCGTACACGTTCGGGACGCCGTAGAAGCGGGCCAGCCGCTCGTTCAGGAACGTGTAGTCCGCCGTCAGCAGCTCTTCTATCGGCCGATCCTCGCGCATCTGGCTTTCGAGGAACAGCTCCGTCTCGCGCTGGAAGAACGCGCGCAGGTTGTCGTCGAATTCGGGATAAGAGCTCGCGTCGGGGTCCACGGCGTGCAGATTGCGCACCAGCAGCCACTGGCCGCCGAAGTTCTTCGTCAGCGCCGACGCCCGCGGGTCGGCCAGCATGCGCTGAACCTGCGCCTCCAGAACGCCCGGATCCCCGAGCGCGCCGCGCGCCGCGGCATCGAGCAACTCGTCGTCCGGGATGCTGCTCCACAGGAAGAACGACAGGCGCGACGCCAACTCCACGTCGCTGATCGGGTACACGCCGCGCGCGTCGACCTGCGGCGGATCGCGCTCGATGCGGAACAGGAATTCGGGCGAGACCAGCAGCCGGGTGAGCGCCTCCTGGATGCCGCGCTCGAAGCCGCCCTCGTCGTGGCCCGCACGGTAGAACGCCAGCAGCGTCTCGATGTCCGGATCGGTCGCCGGCCGGCGGTAGGCGCGGCGCGCGAGCGCCGACACTATCTGCCGCGCGCACGGCTCCTCGTCGGCGATCCCGGCCGGCCTGCAACTGAAGATCCGCCGCCGGCTGGGCGTGTCTCCGGGACCGGTCGGGTCGAACGGGCCCTCGAGCCGCACGTAGTCGATGTCCATCCGCGGCGCTTCGTACGTGGAGCTGGTGTGCCGCGGCGGCAGCAGCGTGGGGGCCGGTCCCTCCGTCAGCACGCTCTTCCTGACGAAGGCGACGCCCAGCGTGTGCATGCCGGCCGTGGCGGGAAAACGGACGTCCAGCGCCTCGTCCGCCGACAGGTCGTAGCGCGAGGTGCGGTAGTAGCTGTCGGTCTGCGCACACTCCGGCGATTCCGAGTCGACGCAGCCGCCGCCGATGCTGAAGCGCGTGACCGGCGCGCCGTCGAGCAGCACGTCGATCTGCTCGCGGGTGGCGATCGCGCGGATCTTCGAGTTGGTGAAGTTCTTGCCCAGGCGGACCTTGACCACGTAATCCCCGTCGAGCGGGAAGTAGTGCAGGATGGCCGCGCCGCCGCGCGTGCCGTACGGCAGCGCTTCGCTCATCCGCTCGTCCTGCCGCAGGCCGCGCGACAGGTCGAACGTCTCGATGCCCGGGCCGATCGTCGGATCCCCGACGGCGAGCCGGCTGATCTTGCGCGCGGCGAGCAGGTAGCGCTCCAGCAGCGTTGACGACATCGAGAGGACCTCGGCGATGTTGTCGAGGCCGTGGTCGGACTCGTCGGGCGGCAGCAGCGCCTCCGCGTCGATCTCCAGGTCGAGCAGGTCGCGGATGGCGTTGCCGTACTCGAAGCGGTTCAGGCGGTGGTCCGCGGGCCGGCCGGGATTCGGATTCGCCGCCGCTTCGCGGTCGAGCGTGCTTTCCAGCAAGGTGACGAAGGCTTCCAGCGCGGCCTCGTCCGGGCGCGGCCTGCCGGCCGGCGGCATCGCGCCGCTGCGCAGCTTGCGCGCCACCTTCTCCCAGGTCGCCCCGTCGGCGCCGATCCGCTCGACGTCGCTGCGGTCGAGCAGCAGCCCGGCCGTCTGCAGCCGCTCGTTGTGGCAGGCGACGCAGTACTGGTCGAGGAGGGCGCGCGGTTCGAGCGGCGCCTGCGCGGGAGCGCCGGCGTACAGAACGGGGGCCAATTGGCAGGCCAGCGCCACGACGGTGACGCACCCGCACGCCGCTATGCGGGACAGTGTGGGCATCCCGATATTCTCATTCCCGCCGCGCGCAACAGGACATGCCGATGCTAACACGCCGCCGCCGCCTGTCAAGCGCCGTTTAAGCTCCCGCGGGCAGCTTGAACGCGAGCAGCTCGCCCGAATAGTTGCCGCCGCTGATCGCCACCACGATGTACTGCGATCCGTCCAGCATGTACGTCATCGGCGAGCCGCTCTGCTGCGCCGGCATGTACACCGCGCCGACCTCCGCGCCGGTCGCCTTGTCGTATGCCCG
>JAGWAI010000084.1:0-4841 GCA_021296485.1 Acidobacteriota bacterium | reverse complement strand
GCCGCTCTCCCCGGAGATGATCAGCGTCTTCGTGACCAGCACGCCGGGCGCGCCGGTGCGGCCGGTGCGCGGAATGTCGAGCCCCGCCAGCGCGGGGTGGTTGCGCACCTGGTCCGGCGTCTCGCCGTGCGGGATCTGCCAGAGAATCTCGCCCCGGTCCATGTCGATCGCACTGATTTGCCCCCACGGCGGCTTGAACAGCGGCAGGCCGCGGACGGTCGTGCCGACGCCGCCGCTTGCGCCCCTCCCGGCCCGGCCGCTTGCCACGCGCTGGCCGCCGCCCACCTGCGAGCCGGCGCCGGCGGTGCGCCGCGGGCCGGTGATGGCGTTGCCCTGGATGTACTCCAGGTCGGATTGGTCGGGGTCGGGCGGCACCAGGCCCAGGGCGCTGAATGCGGCGCTCGACGGCACGTAGAGGATGTGCGTCTCCGGGTCGTACGCCCCGCCCGGCCAGTTCGTGCGCGACGGCCGAATGAACGTCCCCAGCGGGCCGTCACGTTGGCTGAGCACCGGCGGGGTGAACAGCGGCCCCATGCGGTAGCGCGACGCCACTTCGACCGCTTCGGCCCGCAGCTCGGGCGTGAAGTCGATCAGGTCGTCGATGGTGACGCCCTGCCGGTCGTAGGCCGGCGGCTTCGTCGGGAACGGCTGCGTCGGCGCGTACCACTCGCCCGGCACATCGCCCTGCGGCACCGGCCGTTCCTCGATCGGCCAGACGGGCTCGCCGGTCTCGCGGTCGAAGACATACAGGAACACCTGCTTGGTCGGCTGGGCCACCGCCTTGATCGTCCGGCCGTCGACCGTGATGTCTACGAGGATGGGCGCACACGGGATGTCGTGGTCCCAGATGCCGTGGTGCACGAGCTGGAAGTGCCACTTGCGCTCGCCGGTGTGCAGGTCGACCGCCACGAGACTCTCGGCGAACAGGTTGTCGCCGGGCCGGTTGCCGCCGTAGTAGTCCGAGGTCGGCGCTTCGACCGGCAGGTATACCGTCTCGAGCTCTTCATCCACCGAGATCTGCGCCCAGACGCCGGTGTTGCCGGTGTATACGGCCGAGTCGTTCAGCCACGTCTCGCGCCCGAATTCGCCCGGCAGCGGGATGGTATGGAAGATCCACAGGCGCCGGCCCGTGCGCACGTCGAACCCGCGGACATACCCCTTCACGTTGGTCCGGCTCCTGGGATTGCCGCCCGTGCGGAAGGCGGCGCCCACTATGACGACGTCCTTAGCGACCGTGGGCGTGGCGTGCAGTCCGACCTCTCCAGTCACCAGGTCGATGTCCTGGTCGTTGTTCTCCTTCAGGTCGACGATGCCTCCGCGTCCGAAACCCGGGTCGGGGCGCCCGGTGCGGGCGTCGAGGGCTATCAGCCGGTAGCCCGGCGTCACGTACAGGATGCGTTCTTCCCGGCCGCCGCTCCAATACGCGAGCCCGCGGCCCGAGAGGCGCCGGGGCGCCGCCTCGCCGCGCGCCCCTTCATTGAGGCTGTACGTCCACAGCAGCTCGCCGCTGGCGCCGTCGAGCGCGACGACCGCGCGCCGGGACCCGGCCGTGGTGTACACGACCCCGCCGACCATGAGCGGCGTCGACTGGAACTGGTACTCCGGCACGGGTCCGAGGTTGTCCGTCTTGAACCGCCACGCGACTTCCAGCTCGTCGAAGTTCTCTGCGTCGATCTGGTCGAGCGCGGCGTAGCGGGTGTGTCCGAGGTCGCCGCCGTACGAGCGCCATTCGCCGCCGGCCGCGCCGGTCTGGGCCAGGGCCGGCGGGGCGGTTCCGATCAGGGCGAGCGACAGCGGCGCACACCAGGCGGCGATGCGGAGCGCACATCTCATGGTCGTCCTCCGTGCCGGCGGATTGTCGAGGACCCCATCTTACCGCGGCCCCACGACCGGTCCATTCCGCATAGACTCCGTGCGGCGCCCGCGAAGAACACAATGCCTGACATCGCCAATCCACTCTTGCGTAACGTCGCGATCATTGCCCACGTCGACCACGGCAAGACGACGCTGGTGGACGCGCTGCTGCACCAGAGCGGCGTCTTTCGCTCGAACGAACGCGTGGCGGAGCGGGCGCTCGACAACATCGACCTCGAGCGCGAGCGCGGGATCACGATCATGGCCAAGAACACGGCCGTGCGCTACGAGAACCTGACCATCAACATTGTCGATACGCCGGGGCACGCCGATTTCGGCGGTGAGGTCGAGCGGACCCTGACCATGGTCGACGGGGTGCTGCTCCTGGTCGACGCATCGGAGGGGCCGCTGCCGCAGACGCGGTTCGTGCTCCGAAAGGCTCTCGAGCGCGGCTTGCCCCCGATCGTGATCATCAACAAGATCGACCGCCGGGACGCCCGGCCCGCGGAAGTGCTCAGCGAGATATACGACCTGTTCATCGATCTCGACGCGCGCGAGGACCAGATCGATTTCCCGGTGCTCTATGCCAATTCGAAGGCGGGCACCGCCACCCCCGCCGTCGAACAGCCGGGGCGCACGCTGCGTCCGCTGTTCGAGGCGATTGTCGAGCACGTCCGTCCGCCGCAGGGCGACCCGGAGCAGCCCCTGCAGTTGCTCGTCGCCAACCTGGACTCCAGCGACTACCTGGGCCGCATCGCGATCGGCCGCATCTTCAACGGCGCGGTGCGGATCGGCGACGAGGTGGCGGTGGCCAAGCTCGACGGGGAGATCCAGCGTACCCGCGTCACGAAACTGTTCGCGTTCGACGGGCTTCAACGCGTGGAGATCGCGCGCGCGGCTGCCGGAGACATCGTGTGCCTGGCGGGCCTAAGCGACATCACGATAGGTGAGACGATCACCGATCCGGAGCACCAGTCGCCAATCCCGCCGGTGCACATCGACGAACCGACCGTCTCGATGGTATTCGGGGTCAACACGTCGCCGATGGCGGGCCGCGACGGGCAGTTCGTGACGTCGCGCAACCTGCGCGACCGCCTGGAGCGCGAGCTGATCGGCAACGTGTCGATCCGCGTGGAAGATACGGACCAGGCCGACCAGGTGAAGGTGATCGGTCGCGGCGAGCTGCAACTGGCGATTCTCATCGAAATGATGCGGCGGGAGGGATACGAGCTGCAGGTATCGCGCCCGCAGATCGTGACCCGCGCGGCCGCGGGCGGCGCCGAAGAGCCGGTCGAGGAGCTGGTGGTCGACGTGGCGGAGGATTTCCAGGGGGTCGTTATCGC
This sequence comes from Acidobacteriota bacterium, assembly GCA_021296485.1. Classification (GTDB taxonomy): domain Bacteria; phylum Acidobacteriota; class Vicinamibacteria; order Vicinamibacterales; family UBA8438; genus JAAXGX01. The sequence continues at coordinate 1,644 of JAGWAI010000084.1, read as the reverse complement.
CGGGCTCGGCACGCGGCGGGCAACGATGACCAGGATGGTCAACCACGGGAGCGGCCGCGTGCGGCTCGAATTCCGAATCCCGACACGCGGCCTGATCGGCTTCCGGTCGCAGTTTCTGACGGATACGCGCGGCACCGGCATCATGAATCACCTGTTTGCCGGCTGGGAGCCGTGGCACGGCCCGATTGCCGCCCGCCCGACCGGCGCGCTGGTGGCGGATCGCGCGGGCAACGCAACGGCGTACGCGCTCTACAACCTGCAGGAGCGCGGCGATATCTTCATCGTGCCGGGGACGCCCGTCTACGAGGGCATGATCATCGGGGAGAACGCCCGGCCGGCCGACATGGATGTGAACGGCACCAAGGAAAAGAAGCTGACCAACATGCGGTCCTCCACGGCCGAGGAGGCGATGCGGCTCGTTCCGCCGCGCACGCTGAACCTCGATCAGGCAATCGAGTTCATCAACGACGATGAGCTCGTGGAGGTCACCCCGGGCGCCATCCGGCTGAGAAAGCGGATCCTGCATGCCGGACGCCGCCGGAGCGCCGCTTCCTGAGCGGCGCTGTCGACGAGCGCCGCCGCCGGACATGCCGGCCGGCCGCGTATTCGCCGCTTGCGGTGTGGTTGTATGAGGGGCATACTGCAAAAAAACCCGCGCGCGCGTCGACATATCGTCCCGGGGAGGGCATCATGGACCACCTCACCGCCTCGAACATCATGGCGCGGTCGGAGGCCACTCTGCCGCCCGACATGGACATCTACGACGCTATCCGCCGCCTGCTCCGGGGCAAGTTGACGGGGGCGCCGGTGGTCGACGGCGACGGCGTCCTGCTCGGCATGCTCACGGAGCGCGACTGCCTGAAGGTTGTCGTCGCCGGCGAACTCGACGGCTGGCCGGGCGGAAAGGTCAGCGACTACATGAGCCGGCCGGCAAAATCCATCGGCCCGCAGGCCACGCTGTCCGACCTCGTGCACCTGTTTCTGACCCGGCCATACCGCAAGCTGCCGGTCGTGGACGAGAGCGGCCACGTCATCGGACAGGTGAGCCGGCGCGACGCGCTCACCGCATTCGAATCGGCCCGGGACAATCCGCGGCTGTTCGGCAGCCGGGAGGAGCCGGCCGCGGACGGCTCGGGGGTCGACTCGGCGATGCGTCTGGCGCGCCGCCGGAAATAGCGTTCCCGCGCGCCGAACGACGCTACCGTCCTAGAAGTGGGGGAGCCCTAATGCGCAAGGCAACGTACGCGCTGCTGCTCGCCGGCCGGGCCAGGTGGCCGGCGGGTGCGACCATGCTGCTGGTTGTCGTGCTCGTCTCCCAGGGGAGTGGCGGACCGGGCGCCGCTGCCCAGGAGCCGGCCGGCAACCCGTTGCGGAACGCGTACTTCGGCGAGCTGCACGTGCACACCAACTGGTCGCTGGACGCCTACCGCAACGGCAACTTCGAAGATCCCGCCGTCGCGTACCGCTTCGGCCGGGGCGAGGCGGTCGCCGGCCCGGACGGCGGCGCGCGCGTGCGGCTACAGGTGCCCCTGGACTTCATGGCGGTCACCGACCACGACGTCTGGCTGGGCCAGATCCAGCTCTGCAACGACGTCGATGGACCGGCGTACGACACGCGGACCTGCCGCGACCTCCGGCAGATCC
>JAGWAI010000083.1:14967-18009 GCA_021296485.1 Acidobacteriota bacterium | reverse complement strand
CGCCGTGGTTGTAGCGCCAGTACAACTGCTCGATCTCCGCGTAGTCCTGGGCCGTCAACGTCCCGGCGGCCGCCGCGGCGTTGCCGGGCGCCGACATCCAACCAATCGCCAAACCCGCGCCGACCAGCGCCAATGCCGCTACGAGATGTCTTGTCTGCACGGTTCCTCCTGCCACAACGTGCCGCCCTTTCAGCCCGGCAGCCTCGGCGCGAGTGTACGACAGTCGATCGGGCTTGTCGATCCTCTATCGCGTCGTGGGCGTAGTGCCTTTCCCGGCCCACGAACGTTCCGGGGCCGCGGTCGACGCGGCGGACGTGGACGCGCTGCGCTTTCCGCAGCCGGGATGGGTGGATGTTCAGTTCTGGGACGAGTTGGTGTTCAAAGCCCTGGACGAACCGGACTACGAGGACCGCCGCACCTTCGGACTCAGCGATGCTGAGCTTGCCGATCTGGATATCTACATCAAGACGACCGCGCCGGAAGAAGGCGTGTCGCCCATCTCCGAGGACATGCTGGGGTGGTGGCGGCAGGCGATTCCGGAGGCGGTTCGGGAGATCACGGGAGAGCCGTGGCGCGGGCGGATCACTACGGGCGTCGATTCGCGCGAGCTCACGGACGGGCGCATCAACGTCGGCATCGGCACCGAGGAGTACTTCTCGGACAGGGATGCGCGCGCCACGCATTCGCGGGAAGTCTCAACGGCGGAATCCCGCCGGTCGAGTGGCTACGACCCGCATCCGCCCGCCGTAACCACGACCCTGCGGAAACTGGCGCAGGCCGTGGCCAACCATAGATGGCAGCGGCTACTCGTATCGTCTACGGATTGCCGCCGCGGATGAGCGTCAGCGGCGCCACGGGGTTGAAGTCCTCCCCTGCACCGTCCTGCGCGCGAGCGCCGCGGAGGATGTGCTCCATCGCGTAGTTACCCTCATGGCAGGCGTATTCGTACAGCGGCCCCTCGGTGCTGCTCAGCGGCGCGGAGCCGGTCCAGGCGGTGACGAACGTCGTCGGGTCGTCGACGGTGAACGTGTAATCGATGCGATCCGGGCCGGCGCGCCTGAAGCGCTCGACCAGCCGCAGGTGCCGGCTGGCGCCGAACACGGTGTGCGAGCGCCGGAACTCGTTCACCTTGTCGGCGACGTTGGTCGTCTCGACGACCAGCGTGTCACCTTCCCACCGCCCGCGCGAATCCCCCAGCCACTGCGCAATGCCGGGGGCGATGTGGGGTCTCCCGTCCAGCGGGATGACGCGCACGTCGTGCAGCATCTCGAGCGCGATCACCACGTATCCGGGCGACTGCAGGATGTGGTAGTTGTGGTTGTAGAAGCCGGGCATCATCGCTCCCGGCATCCCGCGCGCGATGCAGCGGTCGAAGACGTTGAGGTCGGTCCAGGAGGCCGAGGGCAGCTTCCTCGCCGCAGCGAGATCCACGACGCGCTGATGCGCCGCCGGCGTGAACGCCGGCAGCTTGCCGTCCGCGGGCGCCACGATCAGCGACGTCTGCTCCGTCCGCAGGCCCTTCTCCAGCCAGAAGCTGTTGTACGCCCCGGTGTCGCGTTCCCGCGGCGGCTGGTCGGCGTTACGCACCGCCAGCTCGTCCAGCTCGGCCCGCTCCTCGGCGGTCAGCACCTCGCGGCCCGCCAGCTCGTCAGGCCGCTCCAGCGGTGTGGTCATGGTGTTCGTCCAGACCCCCTGAAGGTCCGGCGCGCCCCACGGCGTGCGCGGCGCCGGCCAGCCGTCGCCGGATGCCGCCGCGGGCTGCGCGGACGCCGCCCCGGCCCAGACCACCGCCGCCGCGACCCCAAGAGCGATACAAGCAAACGTTCTCATGGCGCGCCTCCCCTCTTCCGTCGAGGCTCACAATCGGAACAGCCGGTTGAACTTGACGATGAGTGCGCGGCTCTGCAGCTCGGGCCGACCCGGCCGCAGCGTGTCCCGCGCCTCGTTGTACACGACGAACAGCTCGCTGCCGGGCTGATACTCCCACCGCAGGCGCACGTTCGCGCCGACCGACCCGGTGCTGGAGTTATATTGCACGAGCGCGCTGACGAACATCAACGGCGAGAGCGAATAAGTGGTGCGCGTCGTCACCAGCTCGGTCGAGAAGCGCCCCTGCGGCAGGTCGATCCAGTTGAGCGACACGCTCGGCTCCAGCGACAGCCGCGGCGTGACCTCCAGCCGGCCTTGCGCCAGCGTGACGCTGGTCTTGTCGCCGCCGTAGAACGAACCCCGCGCCACGGCCAGCGAGCCGGCGAACGGCCGCTGCTGGCCGAGCGTGAACATCACCTCCACCTGCTGGAAGCCGTAGCCGTCGATCGGCAACACGACCTCCGGGGCAATCTCGAACGGCACCTTCAGAAACTCGTAGCTGCGCGTATAGAAAGCGTCGAACAGGTCGCTGTTCTCGAACTCGATGCCGAAGTGGCCGTACTGCTCGCGCGTTTCGAGCAGGCCGGAACGGTCCGCGATGTGGTCGATGCTGGCGTCCCACGAGAACTTCCGTATTGCGTCGATGGACCGTGGCCGCGGACTGAAACGGAGGGACGCAAAGCTGCGCTCGAAGTCCTCGCGGCGCATGAAGCCGACCTCGGGATTGAAGCCGCTGCCCACCACCAGCCGCTCTGCCTGCACGCCGTAGCGGTCGCCCGCGTAGTCGAGTTGCGCCCGGTAGCTGACCTCGTCCTCCATGCCGGCGGTGTCGGTGCCCGCCCAGTACGTATTGATGTTCAGGTCGTCGTAGAAGGAGAACGTCCCGTCGAGACCTACCGTGGCGTTGGCGCCGGGAGCTCGGCGTGACACCGACCGCCGGGCGAAGATCGCCCCGACGCTGCTGCGCCGCAGCACGTCGCCCTTGACCCGCAGGACCGAGAAGTTCGTGGCCACCGCTCCCGCCGCGGGTTGGTCGCCGGTCTGGATGTTCAACGCCCCGATGCTGAATCGTCCGATGCGACCGGTCAGCCGTCCGCCCGCGTCGATCGGCACCTCGGAAAGCGCACCGTCCCGCTGCTCGAGGCCGATGCGGCGGCTGTAGAACAGGATCGG
>JAGWAI010000083.1:14412-14948 GCA_021296485.1 Acidobacteriota bacterium | reverse complement strand
CCGCCGAACGCGAACACCCCCTGGTTCTCGAGGAAGAACTCGCGCTTCTCGGGATAGAAGAGCCCGAACCGGGTGAGGTTGACCTGCTGCTCGTCCACCTCCACCTGCGCGAAGTCGGTGTTGACCGTGAGGTCCGCCACGAGGTTCTGCGTCAGTCCGTACTTCAGGTCGAGGCCGACTTCCCCGCTGAAATCGTTGGCGACCGCGGGTGCGGCGCGGCGGTCGGTCGTGAGGTCCGCAATGGCGTACGGCTTGAGTTCGAGCGTCCGACCACCGTCGTCGGGCGCCTCGATGCCGACGACGGTGGCGGCCTGCGATATCAGCATGATGCCGCGCGAGATCGGCAGCGGCACCAGCGACGACAGCTCGTTTTTCCAGCGCACCTTGCGGGTGATGCTGAAGCCCCATACCTGCGATCGGCCCGGGCGGTAGCGCAGCGACTTGAACGGGATGGCCGATTCGAACGTCCAGCCTCCGTCGAAGCGGCCCGCCCGCACGGACCAGACCGGATTCCAGTCGGCGGTGTAGTCGCGCTC
>JAGWAI010000083.1:4652-14370 GCA_021296485.1 Acidobacteriota bacterium | reverse complement strand
CGGCGGTCGTAGAACGTGTCGAGCACGATGTCGATGTACTCGTTATTGGCGATGTTGAAGCTGTCGCGGCGCAGCTCGTTGGCGATCCAGACCGATTCCGGCGCGGAGTCCAGGCAGCGGACGCTGATGTAGAAGTTGTCGTCGTCGAACGCCAGCCATACCTCGGTCTCCTCGGTAGCCGGAGCGCCTTCGATCGGCTCGACCTGCACGAAGCCGGTGAGCGGCGGCACATCCAGGTAAAGGGGCTCGTCGAGCGTGCCGTCGACATCGAGCGGCTCGGTGAGCCGGATCGCCCTGATGGTCATGCGGCCGGCGGCGTCGCGGTTGAACACGGCCGGCGGCACGGGCGGCGGCGGGCCGTCGATCACCACCGCCTGATCGGTGTCGGCGGCAGCGGCCGGCGCCTGCGCCCCGTACGCCGGCAGCGCCCACGTCAGCGTCAGCGCCAGCGGCAGCCACACCCGCCGGCAGCAGACCGCCGGCCCGCGTCGAGGATGGCGTCTGCCCTGTGCCGGGTGCGGGCGGGACGTCAGTTGCCTCCGGGCCCCCACGTGGCGCCCCGCGTCGGCTGCACGCTCGGCGCCTCATGGCGTTCCAGCATGCGCCGCCGCACGACGCCGCCGTACACGTTGCCGTGGGTGTCCACGCCGACCCCCTCGGCCCCGCTGTGCGCAAAGTCGCGCGACTCGATGTCCTCCAGGAAGTAGTGCACCTGGCCCGTGCGGGCGCTGCCGATGCGGATGCCCTTCTTCCAGCCCGGGTTGTCCGGGCCCCAGGATTCCGAGTCGGCAACGTAGATGGTGTCGGTGTGGTCGATGTACACGCCGCTTGGCCGGCCGAACTGCTGCCACTGGTCGATGTACTTGCCGTCCCGGTCCCAGATCATCAGCCGGTTGTTGTCGCGGTCGGCAATGAACAGGCGGCCCTCTGTGTCGATAGCGACCGAGTGCGGTGCGCTGAGCTGCAGGTGTCCCTGTCCGGTGCTCCCCATGCGCCCGATGAACGTCCCGTCCGGCGCGTACTTCGCTATGCGCGAATCGGGCCCGTTCTTGATGTGTCCCTCGGGAATGAAGATCGTGCCGTCCGACGCCGTGACGACGTCCGTCGGCTCGCGCAACCGGCCGGGGCCGTCGCCGGCGACGCCCGATTCGCCGATCGTCATCAGCAGCTCGCCGTCAGGCGTGAACTTGCGCACCACGTGGCCGCCCGGCGCGCCGCCGCGCCCCACGTCGGCGGTCCACACGTTGCCCTCGTTATCGAGATGCAGGCCGTGTGGAAATGCCATCAGCCCCTCGCCCCAAGCGTCGAGCCGGCGGCCGGTGTTCGGGTCGAGCACGACCACCGGGGGCTCGGACCGGTCGACGCACGAATTCTCGTGGCAGCGGTGCAGCACGTAGAGCCGCCCGTCGGGTCCGCCCTCGGCGGCGATGACCGCCGCCCATTCGCCGTTGTTGCCGGGCGGCGGCTCGCCGAACGGCTCGATCCGGGTGTACGGGTTCGGCTTGTCGTTGCTGTCGGCAATCGGGCCGTACGCCGCCACCAGCCGCTGTAGCAGATCGATGACGGCGCTGTCGAATCCCTCGTTGGTGATCGGACGGTCGATATTGGGGTTTTGCCGCACCGGCGTGGGCTCGCGCCGGCCCTGCCCGTGCAACGCGTCGACGCCCAGGGCGGCAGCCAACACGCCCGCCGCAAGCGCCGCGGCCGCCCCGCCGGGAATATGGCGGCTTTGCATTGCCGTTCTCCTTCCGTTACCTGGAACGGCTAGCGCAGGTCGCGGTAGAACGCCCGCAGCTCTTCCGAGAAAAGCTCCGGTTGCTCCAGGGCCGCGAAGTGCCCGCCGCGCTCCATGTACGTGAACCGCTGGACGTTGTAGCGGGTTTCCGCCCAGCTCCGCGGGCTGAAGCCGAGCTCCCCGGGGAAGACGGTGCAGCCGGTCGGCACCTCGACCCGGTCGGTCGGAGGCACGTACGGCGGCTCGGGAATGTGCTGGCCCTCGAAGTAGTACCGGGCCGCCGAGGTGGCGGTCTCGGTTACCCAGTAGATCATCACCGTGGTCAGCAGCTCGTCCTTCGTGAAGATCGCCTCCGGATCGCCGCCGCAGTCGCACCAGGTGCGGTACTTCTCGACGATCCAGGCCGCCAGCCCGACCGGTGAATCGTTCAGTCCGTAGCCGAGCGTCTGCGGCCGTGTCGCCTGGATGCGCTGATAGCCCCGCTCCTGGTCGCTGAAATACGCGCGCCGCTCGCGCATCCGCTCGAGCTCCGCAGCCGTCAGGCCCGCGTTGGGGTTGTCCGGGTCGGGCGGCGCGCCGCCGCAGCTGTTGAGGTGCAACCCCGCCACGTGGTCGGCGTCGTACACGGCCATGTTGTGCGCCACGCTCGCGCCGACGTCGCCGGCCTGCACGCCGTAGCGGTCGTAGCCCAGCCGCGCCATCACCTCCATGAACATCCGCGCCGTCCGCCGCCGCGAATGTCCCATCCGGCGCGGGCGCTCCGAGAATCCGTAGCCGGGCAGTGATGGCACGACCACGTGAAATGCATCCTCGGCGTTCCCTCCGTGGCTGACCGGATCGGCAAGCCGATCGACCGTCTTCCAGAACTCGAAGAAGGTGCCGGGCCAGCCGTGGATCAACATGATTGGCAGCGCGTCCGGCTCCGGCGAGCGGCGATGGATAAAGTGCACGTCCAGCCCGTCGACGTTCATCGTGAACTGCGGGAACTCGTTCAGGATGCGCTCCTGCGCCCGCCAGTCGTAGCCGTCCCGCCAGTACTCGACGAGCTGCCGCAGATAGGCCAGGTCGGTGCCGTACGACCAGCCCGCCCCGTCGAGCTCTCCCGGAAAGCGGGCGCGGTCCAGGCGCCGCTGAAGATCGTCGAGCACCGCATCCGGCACGTCGACGGTGAACGGTCCGGCGCCTCCGGACCCGGACTGGGCCGTGATAGTGACGGGTCCGGCAGGAGTCTGACCCAGCCAGCCCAACGCCGCGAGCAGCAGCGCCACCGCCGCTGCCCGGCGCAGCCTTGAAGTCGTCATCGCGTCTCCTGCGCGCGCGCACCCGCCAACAGGTTGAACATGCCGTAGTTGCCCTCGTGGCAGGCGTACTCGAAGAGCGGTCCGTCGGCGGTCGTCATGGGTATGACGCCGCTGAACGGCCGCGTGAAGGTGTGGGGATCGTCGACCGTGAACTCGTAGCGCAGCGTGCCCGCGCCGATCCGCGTGAACCGTTCCACGAGATGCAGCGTCGAGCCGGTGCCGACGGCGCTCTGTATCGTCGGATTGAAGCTCGACGTCTTGTCCGTGAAGTTGGTGGTCTCGATCACGAGCGTGTCGCCTTCCCACCGCCCGCGGGAATCACCCATCCATTGTCGGATCGACTGCGCGAGGTGCGTCCGGCCGTCCAGCGGCACGATGCGGGCGTCGTGAATCATCTCGTTCACGACCACCACGTGGTCCGGCGTCTGCAGCACCTGCAGGGTGTTGTTGTAGGCGCTTGGAATCACCGGCGGCCCGGCGTTGAATCCCAGCAGGCAGCGCTCGCCGAGCGCCCGGTCTTCCGGTCCGTCCGCCCCGATCCCGCCGCTGCGGAACCGAACGGGACGTTCGCCGGCGATGTCGGCGCTGACCGCGCGCCCCTGCCGGGCCGCACCCGGCTTGAGCGGCGGAATCCGCCCGTCCGGCGGATCGACGATGAGGGAAGCGACGAGCCGCGGTCGTACCAGAACTCGTTGTACGGCACCACACCGCCCTCGGACGCCGGCGGGTAGATGGCCCCGCCTTTTTCGGGATCGACCAGGTCGCGGTTCTGCCGCCGGTTCTCGCGGGCCTCGTAGCTGGCCGCTTCCTCCGCCGTCAGTAACTGCTTGTCCGCCAGCTCGAGCGGGCGCTCCATCGGGGTGATGGTCCGGAAATCCCAGACGCCCTGAAGGTCGGGATCGCCCCATGCCGTGCGCCCCGGAACGTCGGTCTGCTCGGCGAGGCCGGCCGGCGCGAGGGCCACGACACCGGCCGCCAGCGCAAGTACCGCACGCTGAGGCGTCACGGCTGCCCCTGTCCCTGCCCGTCGAGCAGCTCCAGCAACGCGTCCGCACGCGCGAGCGGACCGGGCGCCTCCAGCAGTTCCTGCCGGTCGAGCGGGTCCAGGCTCAGCAACTGCGCGAGCCCGTTGACGAGCACTTCGTCCGAGACGTCGTCCGGCGGCAGCTCGGAACCGGGCGCGATGGTCGAGTACAACTCGGCGAGCTGCGGGCGGCGGCTCACAAGCTCCGCGCGGTCGTCATCCGCCAGCGGGTCCGCGACCGCCTCGACCGCGGCCATGCGGTACGACCGGCTGTGGTCCTCGCTCACCACCCGGAACTTGGCGGATCCGCGCAGCACGATAATCCAGCGGCCGTCATCCAGCTCCTCCGCCTCCGTGATATCGCCGGCGCAGCCGACCGGGAAGATCGGCGGATTGCCTTCGTAGTCCGCTTCGTGCCCGGGCTCCAGCAACACCATGCCGATCACCCCGTCACCCTGGACGGCATCGGTCACCATTTCACGGTAGCGCGGCTCGAAGATGTGGAGAGGCCGGGCAACGCCCGGAAACAGGACGACGTCCTGCAGTGGAAAGAGCGGGATGGACAGCGGAAGCGCCCCGTCCCCGGCGGTCTGCGCCATCCCGGCGCCGGGGGCGCAGAGCAGGCCGACCGTCATTGCCGCGCACGCGAGTCTCGCCACTCTCATCGGGCCTCCCGCTGGTGCTGCACTGATGTGGACCGACATTATAGCGCCGCCCGCTAACGGCCCGCTGTGTTAACCTCAGCGGGCCAAAAAAGCAGCTAATTGCCCGGAGGAGTGGATTCCATGGCGAAACGGACTAGCCGTCGACAGATCCTTAAAGGCGGACTGGCCGCCGCGGGCCTGGGCGTGATCGGCCTGCCGGAGTGGGCGCTGCCCGCGCTTGCGCAAGGCGAGACGCTGGTGCCGTTCACCGACGTGCCGGACGATTTCGGCCCCGCCGCGCTTGGTCCGACCCGCCGGGTCCTCGATATCCGCACCATCGATGGTTCGCTGACGGACAAGAACGACTTCTATACCATCCAGCACTTCGATCAGCCGGAGGTCGCCGCCGGCGCGTTCCGCCTGAAGGTGGGCGGCCTTGTCGACCGCCCCGCTGAGCTCTCGCTCGACGACCTGCGTGGAATGGACAGCCGCGACGTCGTCGCCGGATTCGAATGCTCCGGGAACAGCCCGCGCATGATCCAGGGACTGGCCAGCAACGGCCGCTGGACCGGCGTGCCCCTGCGCACCGTGCTGGACCGCGTCGGCCTCGAGGCGAAGGCGCGGGAAATAGTCTTCATCGGCGCAGACCACGGCGAGGAAATGGTCGACTTCCGCGGCCAGACGCACGCCGTTGATCAGCCGTTCGCGCGCAGCATGCCGCGTACTGACGCCATGACGCCCGACCCGCTGCTGGCCTACGCCATGAACGGCGAGCCGCTCACCCGCGAGCAGGGCTTTCCGCTGCGCCTGGTGGTGCCCGGCTGGTACGGCGTCTGCAACGTCAAGTGGCTCACCGACATCCGTGCGCAGCAGGACCGCTTCCTCGGCAAGTGGCAGGCGCGCTGGTACCGCACGCTGTGGGCCGAGGAGATCGACGGCGAGGTGAGCTACCACGAAACCGAGATCAGCCGCCTCCGCGTGAAGTCGGTGATTGCGCGCGTGACCCGCTCCGGCGGCCGCCACACGGTGTACGGCTTCGTGCTCCACGACGGCACGCCGCTGCGCTCCGTGGAAGTGAGCGTGGACGGCGGCGCATGGCAGCCGGCGACCCTGGATCCGGCCACCGCCTCCGAAACCTACTCCTGGAAGCTGTTCCGCTACGACTGGGACGGCGCCGCGCCGGGCGAGCACACGATCGTCTCACGCGCCACCGACGCCGACGGCATGGTGCAGCCGACCCCCGAGGAGCTCGAATTCAAGCAGACCGGCCTGGAGAACCACCAGCAGTACCCGCGCACCGTGCGCGTGTCCTGAAAGCGGGCGGCCGCCCGGGCCCATCACGGCGTGTCAAGGATACCCGCGCGCTCCTCCGCCCGCGTACCGCCGAGCGCGTTGGGGACCGCGTAGTTTCCTTCGTGGCAGGCGTACTCGAAAAGCGATCCGTCCAGCGTCGTCATCGGAATCGACGCGGTCCAGGGCGCCGTCCACACGGTCGGGTCCGTAACGGTGAAGCGGTAGTCGATGGTATCCGCAGCGACGCGCGTAAACCGTTCGACGACGTGTAGCCGGGCGTCACCGCCGAACACGACCGACGGGAAGTAGCCGGTGCGGCGCCGTACCTTGTCGGTGAAGCCGGTCGTCTCCACCACGAGCGTGTCCCCTTCCCAGCGGCCGCGCGAGCTGCCCAGCCACTGGCGCATCCCGGGCGCCAGGCCGGGACGCCCGTCCAGCGGAATGATGCGCGCGTCGTGGATCATCTCGACCTGAATCGCCACGTGGTCCGGCGTCTGCAGGATCAGGTAGTTGTGGTTGTAGAACCCGGGCATCATCAGCCCCGGCATGCCGCGCGTGATGCAGCGGTCCAGCATGTTGAAATCGTCCCAGGAGTCGAAGCGCGTGCCGTGCGGCCGGTGCGAGTCGGTGTAGGAGTCGCGCCGCGCCGCCTGCAGTTCGCGTTCCGCGGCGGTCACGGGCGGCAGCCGTCCGTCGCGCGGGTCGACAATCAGCGCCGTGCGCCGGGACAGATCGCCCTGCTCCAGCCAGAAATCGTTGTAGAAGCCGACCGGTCCCTGCACCGGCCCGTCGTCCCGCAGGCGCGTCGTGACATTGCGCAGCGCCAGCTCCTCGTCGTTGAGCAGCTCCTGTCCCGCCAGGTCGGCAGGCCGTTGAAGCGGCGTGAGGGTACCGTTCGTCCACACACCCTGAAGATCCGGATCTCCCCAGGGCGTCATGGGCGGCGTCCATCCTTCCGGAACGGCTGCGCCGCCCTGACCGTCCGCCGGGATCGTGGTGACCGCCAGAATCGCCGCAAGGACCAACGCCGACGCCGACCACGTTGCTCCGAAGCTGTTCCGCATCGCGACCTCCTCGGGATTCCCGGCGCCGCCCGAACGCAGCTACGTCCCCGCGCGGCGGCTCGCCTCGAAGCGCCTGAACAACTCTCCGGCCGGCTGATGCAGCCGCTCGCCGCTGGTCACTGTCTCGCCCAGGTTGAGGTGCCGGTCGGTAAACTTGTCGAATTCGGGCCACTCCGGCAGGCCATCGCGGTTCGGGTCTCCGGTGGCGGCGAACTGCGTCCAGTAGTCGATCATCGTATCCGACACCCTACGGTCGGTCTCGGTCCAGTCGCCGCGCATCGTCATCGGACTCGGTCGTGCGCCCGCCGGCGCCGGGCCGGCGACCATCGTGCCGAATACGTACGGAAGCTCGGCGCCGTGGTAGGGGGCGTCCACGGCGGCGCCCAGGGCGGTGGGCGGCACGCGGGTGAATTGATACAGCCAGACCGGCGAGGAGACCTGCGCATGGGTCTCGACCTGCACGCGCACCGGTCCCGCAAACCGCATGTCGTGCATCAGATGGGCGATCCCCGGCCTGGCCGTCTCCGGCGACGTAACGCCGAAATGCGCGATCATCTCATCCGCGAAACCCGGATAGACGGTCCGCACGTGAAGCTCGAAGGACTCGCGGTCCTCGATGTTGGCACGGAGCGCGATCGAGGCGCCCTCATTCGAGGTCGTCCCGGTGATGAGCGGAACGTCATGCTGCAGCCCGGCCTCGTACATGGCGAGCGGGTCGCTCGGAATGATCCAGCCGTCGACGTTCGGCGCCCAGATGTACCCGGTCCGCATGAGCAGATTGCCGGTATCGGCATTTGCCGCCTCCTGTACCCGCTCGGACGTAGCCGCCCGCAGCGTGTCCAGGGCCGTATCGCCGGACGCGCCCAGCCATTCGGCGATCTGCGCGCCCTGGGCCTCGGCCGAGACCCAATCGCTGCTCGGCTCGCGAAGCTCGCGGTCCCAGCCGTATACCCAGGTGCTCCCGGATATTGCGCGGTGGAACAGGCCTTCCGACTGCGGGACCAGCAGCAGCGCCATCACCGCTCCGGCGCCGGCCGACTCCCCGAAAATGGTGACCCGGTTCGGGTCGCCGCCGAACGCTGCAATGTTGCCACGCACCCATTCGAGCGCGGCCACCATGTCCATCAGACCGTAGTTTCCGGAGGCGCCGTGCGGCGATTCGGCCGACAGGGCGGGATGCGCGAAAAAGCCAAAAACGCTGAGCCGGTAGTTGATGCTCACGAGGACGACGCCGTTCTCCGCGATGCGGGTGCCGTCGTAGATCGGAAGAGACCCGGCGCCGCTGAAGAATCCGCCGCCGTGAATCCACACCATCACGGGTAGCGGCTCCTGCGCCGCCTTGGGCGCCCAGATGTTGAGGAAGAGGCAATCCTCGCTCTCCGGGTCGTCCTCGGTGGCCGTCGGCGCGCGCACCCAGGTCGGCCCGGTCTGCATGCAGGTCGGGCCGGGAGCGGCGGCGTCCCGGACGCCGTCCCACGCGACGACCGGTTGCGGCGGCTTCCAGCGCAGGTCGCCGACCGGCGGGGCGGCATAGGGCACGCCCTGGAAGGCGACGAGGTCCGGGTTGCCGGCGGCGGCCGCGCCCCGGATTTCCCCGCCCGTGACCTGCACGGGAACGGCCGGGTCGAGCAGTGCGGCGGGCGCCGCCGGTTCAACCTCCGGCTGCCCGCACGCGGACGCGAGTGCAGATATCGCGGCGCAGAGCAGGAGCTGACGGATGGGCGCACCGGCGCCGCAACCAATCGGCATCACGACCTCCTATTCCCGCTCCTGCACCCGTGCGCCGTTCAGGACGAGCGGCAGGGTGTAGTTCCCTTCGTGGCAGGCGTGCTCGTAGATAGGCGCCGGCGAGACCTTCAACGGCATCTCGGCGGTCCACGGCTCGGTCCAGGTCCCGGGATCGTCGGCGGTGAATTCGTACAGGACCGTGTCGGCGTCTATGCGGGTCAGCTTCTCGGTGAGGTGCAACTCGGGACCGGACCCGCGAAACCCGCCCTTGCCGTGGAAGTTCGTCGTCTCGACGACCAGGGTGTCGCCCTCCCAGCGTCCGCGCGAGTCGCCGCGCCAGAGCCGGATGCGCGGGTCCACGTGCGGCCTGTCTTCGAGGGGGATGACCCGGATCTCGTGGTTCTCCTCGTTCTGGATTACGACGTGGTCCGGGGTCTGGAATATCTGCAGGAGGGGCGCGAACGGGAACGCCATCATGGGCGGACCGCCAGTGACGAAGCGCAGGCAGCGCTCGCTGTAGCCCCGATCGTCGTGGGAGTCGGCGCGCTGGGTGAGCGGCTGCCTGAGGCCGTCCGCCAGCCGTGCCAGCGCCGCGTCCGTGTAGGCCGGAATCTTCCCGGTCGGTCCCGTGACCAGCGACGTGCGCCCGCTCAGCGGCCCCGGCTCCATCCAGATCTCGCTGAACTCGACGGCCAGGGTGGCCTCCGGCTCCGGCAGTGCATCGATCCGCCCCTGGACCGCACCCCGCTGCAGTTCCACCAATTCCTCCGCCGTGAGGAATTCGCGCTCGCCGTACTCTTCCGGCCGCTCCAGCGGCGTGAGACTCGAGTTTGTCCACACGCCCTGCAGCACCGGACGGCCCCAGGGCGTGCGCGGTATTTCTGCGCTCTCAACCGGCTGCGCCGCGCCCTGGACAGGGACAAGCAGCA
>JAGWAI010000083.1:0-4602 GCA_021296485.1 Acidobacteriota bacterium | reverse complement strand
GCATTCCGCGCGCCGGCGAGGATGTTCGACAGGCCGTAGTTGCCCTCGTGGCAGGCGTACTCGTAGAGCGGCCCGTCGATGCGGCTCATCGGCGTCGAGGCGGTCCACGGCTTCGTGTACGTCAGGGGGTCGTTGACCGTGAACTGATAGTCCATTGTCTCCGCGTCGATCCGCGTGAAGCGCTCTACGAGATGGAGCTGCTCGCCTGACGCGTGCACCAGGTACAGCCCGTTGCTTACGGCCCGTTCATCGTGCCTGGGGCTGAATCCGGTCGTCTCGACCACCAGCGTGTCGCCTTCCCACCGCGCGCGCGAATCGCCGAGCCACTGGCCGACACCGGACGGCCCGTGCGACCGCCCCTCCAGGGGCACGATGCGCGCGTCGTGAATCATCTCGACGAGGATCACGACGTGGTCGGGCGTCTGCAGGACCTGGTAGTTGTGGTTGTAGAACCCTGGAATCATGGCGCCCGGCAGGCCGCGCGTGATGCAGCGGTCGTACAGGTTCAGGTCCGTGTAATTGTCGGGCGCGGCGTTGCGCGAGGCGGCCACCATGGCGTCACGCTCCCGCACGCGGTCGGTCAACTCCGGCAACTGTCCGTCCGGCGGGTCGATTACCAGCGACGTTTGTGAGGATCTGGTGCCCCGCTCCACCCAGAAACTGTTGTACGCGCCCGTGCTCCCGGGCGGCGGCTGGCGGTCCTGATAGCTCGCCGCAAGCGCGTCCAGCTCGGCCCGCTCCTCTTCGCTGAGCGAAGCCTGCCCCTCGTACTCGCTGGGACGCTCCATCGGCGTCGTCGTCTTGTTCGTCCAGAACCCCTGCAGGTCGGGATCGCCCCAGGGCGTCCGGCCCGGCTCCGCACCACCGCCCGCCGACTGCGCCGCCGCAGTGCCGGTTGCCAGCATCAGCAGCACGCCGGTCAACGCCAGAATTGCACGCGTCATCGCACCCCTCCTCTTCCGCTCGAGTTGGAACGGCCGCCGCACGCGATTATACCGCCGCCGGCCGCTGCGCCGGCCCGAGCACCTGCTGATCAGCGGAGCTGCGTGCTCGACCAGAGATTGATCACCGCGACGCCCGCGACGATCAGCCCCATACCGGCAACAGCGGGGAAATCCAGTTTCTGGCCGTGGACGAGCAGCCCTTGCAGCCCGTGGCGAAAGCCCCGCTGCATTCGAGCGACGATGCATCACGCCTGACTGTGTTGCTCGTCGCTCACATATAGTCGAATATGCTCGCTCCTCACGCCTTGTCAGCCGCGCGCCTCGCCGCTCTCGGTGCGACGCGGGATTTCACCACGGGCTGCTAGGAGCGCGATCAGCACGATGCCGACGCCCGACCAGATGGCGTAGGCGATACCGACCGCGAACCGCTCCAGGCAGAGCGACAGCGAGATAGATGTAGTGCATGACCTGTTACTCCGAACTTGTTACTCCGAGAGGTCGATGCCGGCCAACACGTCGTCCTCCGGGACACGCCGCAGCTCCGGACCCCAAGCCTGGCGGAACAGCTCGAGGCTCAGGATTCGGTCGACATCCCGCTTGCTGAAGAAGCAGCGGTTGATCGGTACATTCTGCGTCCCGTGCGCGCGTAGCGCCGCCGCCCTTGCCGCACGCTGCGGCGCCACGTCGACGACGAAGTCGACGCCCGGCTCCCGTCGCAGATCCCCCGGCCGCGTCACTTCCCACGGCAGCACCGGGGAGTTCCACAGCAGGCGCTGCACGCGGTGGTGCTGCGTCCCTGCAATGGACAGGCGCGGATCGACCGCGGCCGCGACCGCGTCCAGCGTAAAGCGCGAGATGGCGACATGATCGGCGTGGCCGTTCATGCCGTTTGGATCGAAGGTGACTACAACGTGGGGACGGAAACTCCGGACGCGCTGCACGAGCGCGCCGCGAATGTCCGCTGCCGGCGCCTCCGCGAGGTGCTTGTCACGATAGTCGAGCAGGTGGACCTCCGAGATTCCGAGGACGCCGGCCGCGTCGCGCAACTCCTGCTCGCGCAGGGCCGCCAGATCCTCCCGCCGGCACAGCGGCGGTTCGCCGACCCGCCCCGCATCGCCGCGCGTCGCCGTGACCAGCGACACGGTCGCGCCGCGATCCGCGTAGCGCCGCGCCAGGCCCGCCGCGATGAAGCTCTCGTCATCGGGATGCGCGAATATCAGCAGGATGCGGGCAGCCGCCGGCATGCGGCACTATAGCAGCCCCATGCGTGTTGACTACCCGCCGCGGCGGCGTAGAATGGGAGCGATTTCCTGTGGGCGTCAGACCCTTTTCTCCGGGAGTCCTGATCATGAAGGCGACAGCGATACTGACCGCCGGCGTTCTCCTATGCGCGGCTTCGGCGCAGGCACAGCCCGAGACGAGCGTTACGTTCACGAAGGACATAGCGCCCATCCTGCAGCGCTCCTGCCAGAACTGCCACCGGCCGGGATCGCTCGCGCCGATGTCGCTGCTGACCTACGAGGACGCGCGGCCCTGGGCGCGGTCGATGCAGAACAAGACGGCACTGCGCGAGATGCCGCCGTGGTTCATCGAAAAGAACATCGGCATCCAGCACTTCAAGGAAGACCTCTCGCTGGCCGACGACGAGATTGCGGCGTTCGCCGCCTGGGCCGACGCCGGGGCGCCGCGCGGCGACATGGCCGACATGCCGCCGCCGCTTGAATGGGCCGACGCGGACGAATGGACCATCGGCACACCCGAGCTCATCGTCTCGACACCGGTGATGACGGTGCCCGCCGTCGCCCCCGATTACCACGACGAGATCGGCCCGGTGCCGACCGGCCTGACCGAAGACCGCTGGGTCAAGGCGGTCGAGGTGAAGGAGGTCCGGCTGCTCGATGACGAAGCCAGGGAAAAGGCGAAGACAATGGGCGGCTTCGGCAATTTCTCCATCCACCACATGGGCATACACAGCGGCGAGGCGCTCGGCACCACGGAAGAGAGCGAGCGGCCGCTGGAGGACCGCGACCGGTTCCGGCTGACGCACGAGATTGGCCAGAATGCCACCATCTATCCCGCCGACACCGGCGTGAAGCTCGCCGCTGGCACCGAGCTGAACTTCACGGTCCATCTCTATTCCTCGGGCATGGAGATTCCGGTGCGCGCCGACATCGGCTTCACGTTCCATGCCGATGGGTATCAGCCGAAATACAAACAGTCGGGCTTCCTTGCCATCGGCAACCTGGGCGACGGGCTGGACATTCCGGCCGGGGCGGACAACGTCCGCTTCGACAGTTTCTACACCATGCCGCAGCACGGCATCCTGACCACCTACGAGCCGCACATGCACTCGAGCGGCAAGCGGATGTGCGTGGAGGCGGTCTATCCGGACCAGACCCGGGAAATGCTCAACTGTTCAAAGTACGACCACAGCTGGGCGCGGGTGTACGTCTACGAGGACGACCACGCGCCGATTCTGCCGCAGGGCACCGTGCTGCACATGATCGGCTGGTACGACAACACCGCGAAGAACCGCAACGTGGTGGATCCGCGGAACTGGAAGGGCTGGGGCAACCGCTCCATCGACGACATGTTCCTGCTGCTGCCGAAGGTGACATTCCTCGACGAGGAGCAGTACGCGGAGGTCGTGGCCGAGCGCGAGGCGAAGCTCGCGAACATGGCCACGAACCAGCAGAACTGAACGGCGGCGCGGCTCAGGGCTGAGCAGGCGGCCGGGCGCCGGCGCGCGCCATGACGGCGCGTACGGCCATTTCGGTCTCCGGGGAGCCGACGATGTTCATGCCGCGCTGGACGCCCGCGGCGATCTTCCACGGCGTCCAGCCGCGGGCGTTTTCCCGATTCCAGACATCGATGCGCGCGCCCTGGTCGGCCAGGAAGGTCACGACGGCGGGAACGTGCTTGTAGGCCGCGCCGTGCATTGCGGTCTCCCCGTTCCCGTCCACCGCGTCGAGGTCGCCGCCCAACTCGAGCGCCACCTGCACTGCCTCCAGCACCTCGGGCTCCGTGCCCGGATCCTCGCCGGGTGACGACGTGCCGACGCCGGCCGCCACCATCAGCGGCGTCGTGTCGTCCTCGTTCGGCAGCAAGGGGTCGGCGCCGAGCTCGGCCAGCAGGCGCATCAGGTCGGCGTCGGCCGTGCGGGCCGCGAGCAGGAACGGCGTCCCGCCAATCATGTTCAAGCGGGTGATGCCGGCGGGCGGCCGCAGGGTGACGCGCGCGTTGAGATCGCCGCCGCTGGCCGCCAGCAGCCGGACGAAGGCGAGGCTGTCCAGGTCGCCCGACCCCGCGGGGGCGGGGTTGTTGCTGCCTGCGTCGCCCGCCTTGCGCACCCAGGACACCTGATGCAGCGCGGTCCAGCCGCGCGGCGCGGCGTTCGGATCGGCGCCCCGCTCCAGCAGCAACGCCGCCAGCTCGTAGTGTGCGCTGCCCACCGCGAGCAGGAAGGCGTTCAGGCCGTCTTCGGATGCCCGCGTCCTCGCCACGCCGCCGGCAGTGCGCTGCGAGTTGACCGACAACGAGTCTTCGAGGCTTGCACCCGCGTCGAGCAACTGACCGGCGACCTCTATCTCCCCCTCGCGCGACGCGAAGAGCAACGCCGTGAATCCCCGCTGCGAGGCAGCTCCCACATCCGCGCCGG
>JAGWAI010000082.1:3226-11934 GCA_021296485.1 Acidobacteriota bacterium | reverse complement strand
CTGATCGACGCCTGGCCGTCCTTCGAGCGGACGCCGACCGACAACGTCTGGCGCGGCGAAGGGAACGACTGACGCCCGCTAGCGTGCGGCCTGCGGGAAGTCGGATCTGCGGCGCAGAATTATCCAGTGCGGGCACTTCGCGGTGTCCGCGTAGAGCCGCTCGCAGTCGTCGCACCGCACGCACTCGGTCATGACGATCTCGGGGCCGCGGATCGCGCCCCATTCGCAGGTCTTCTCGCAGATCTTGCAGGTGTTGCACTCCGACCAGCGCTTGATCCCGAACACGGTCAGCTTCGACAGCAGCCCGAGGAAGGCACCGACGGGGCAGAGGAAACGGCAGTAGAGGTTGCGCACGAAGACGGTGGCGGCAAGCAGCACCGCCAGCCCGATCCACATGCCCGTGGAGGCCTGGCGCGTGAACATCCAGAACGGCTCGACGTAGCGGTAGGCGCCGATATCCGACGTCAGCAGGAAGTACAGCAGCGTGGCGCCGAGCAGGCCGAACTTCACCAGCGCCGCGCGCCGCTCCAGCCACCTGGGCACGTCGACGCGCAGCCGCGCGGGCACGACCCGGTCCAGCAACTGCGTCAACGCGCCGTACGCGCACACGCGGCCGCAATAAAACCGCCCCCACAGCACGGTCGAGACCACCGTGAAGCCGGCGAACAGATACCAGGCGAGGCTGTACCTGAAGACCGGCAGATTGCCGGTCAGCACGCTGTAGATGTTGACTACCGAGATCAGCTGGCTCTTCGCGAATCCGAGATAGAGGACCGCCGCCACGAGCGTGACGTACTTGAGCCGGACGCTCTTGCGGAAGAAGCTGACGAGCGCCAGCGCGGCGAAGGCGACGAACAGCAGCAGGTCGCCGGCCTGGTCGCGCAGCAGCGTGCCCCAGGTCTCGACCTCCTCCTCGTCGTCCTCGAAATTCCACAGGTCGTCGGCGGGCTCGGGCTGGGCGGAAATGGCCGGGGCGGGCTGTGCGGCGTGGATGCCGGCGGCCGGAACGAGCAGCAGGACGCACACGCCGGCGAGTAGCGCCACGAACCGCATCAGCGCGCTTCCGGCGGAACCAGGAATTGCCGGGCGATGCGCCGCGCCCCATTGCGCACGGCGCGCGTAGCGCTGGTGACCGTCAGCGTCGCGGTCGACACGGCGTCGATGTCGCCGCCGACGCGGAACCGGTCGCGGATGCTCTTCCGGCGGAACTGCACCTCGTACTTCGGCAGGTCGATGGAGAAGTAGCCGTACGGCTCGTGGTGGTCGACCACGACGATACCGGTCAGGACGCCGTCGGTGTCGACGCCGGTCAGGATCTTGATCGGCCCGTCGTACCCGCGTTCGAGCGGCTCGAGCTCGGTGGTCCAGAACGCGTAGCCGAGCAGTTCCCGCGCTCCCCCGGCGGAACCCGCGAACGCCTTGAAGTGCGGCGGCTGGCCCTCCTTCGGCGAGAATGTGGTCGCCTCCGGGAACAGCCGCGCCAACTGCTCCTGCAGCTCTGCGTCGGCCGGAGCCTGGGCGGCCACGATGGACGCGGCCGCCAGCGCGAACGCGACGGTTACGATTCTCGACGGGCGCACCATGCCGGAACGGCGATTATGCGCGCGCGCCGCTCACGCGGTCAAACTTGGCAGCCCACCGGAATCCGCGTGTATAGAATGAGAGCCTGAGGAGGGCGTATGTCACCGACTCGTGCCAGGCAGGTCGCGGCGGGGATGGCGGTGGCCTGGTGCTGGGCGGGCGGCCTCGCGGTCCAGGGCATTGGCGCGCAGGGCGGTCGGCTGGCGGATGTGACCAGCCTCGACTGCAACTTCACGCTGATGTCGACCGGGACGTGGACCGAGGGTGCGCCGGAGGCGGAGATCGACGCCTCGGAGCTGTCGTTCCGCTTCGAGGCCGTCGACACGCAGGAGGCGACGGCCGAGGTGATCGGGCCGTTCGGCCCGTCGCACATCATCACCCGGCTGACCGGCGACTACCTGCACTTTCTGCAGATGTTCAGCGCCGGACCGCTCTACAGCACCACGATCTTCGACCGCGAGACGGTGGACGGCAAGCTCATGGCCGTCCATACGCGGCACGAGTACACCGACGTCTCGCTGATCGGCTTCACGTCGCGCCCGGAACAGTACTACGGCGACTGCGCGACCGGCCGCTAATCCGCCCAGGCGGCGACGCCGCGCACAGCGCGGCTCGCCGGCCACGGAGTGGGGCGAAGGGGCCCCGCGAGTGGCCGGCGGGGGTTTGGGGCGCAGTCCCAAGTAAGTGATGCCCACGGAGTGGGGCGAAGGGGCCCCGCGAGTGGCCGGCGGGGGTTTGGGGCGCAGCCCCATTTATCAAAAGATCGCCAGCGGGTTCACCGGCGAGCCCGTGCCGCCCGGCACGCGCAGCGGCGCGATCACCAGCATGAAATCCCACTGATTGAGCCGGGCCGCGGTCTCCGCCGCCGCTTCCAGATCCAGGTTGTCGAGCAGGTTCATCCCGCGCGAGACGATGGCGAAGCGGTGGATCGGATTGAAGCCGAGACCGTCGGGCGCCTCGTGCACCGAGTCGGCGCCGAGCAGCGCGATGTCGCGCTCGGCCATCCACGGCATCACCGACGCGTCCCACCCGGACATCGGCTCGCCGGCGCCGAATTCGGCGCGGCGCGCCCAGCGGCCGGTGCGCAGCAGCAGCGCGTCGCCGGAGCCGATGCTGACGCCCGCCTGTTCCTCCCACGCCTCGATGTCCTCCACGTACAGCTTCGTGCCCGGTTCGAGATACGGCACGCCCTTGAGACGCGCCATGTCCACCAGCACTCCTTTCGTGACGAGGCCTTCCCGCATGCCCGCGGTATCCATCACGGCGCAGCCGTCCTCGGTGACGACGTCGCGGTAGTCGTGCCCGTTGTACAGCTGGTCGTTGTAAAAGACGTGGCACAGGCCGTCCAGGTGGGAGTACTGGATGCCGTGGAAGTACACCTCGATGCGGTCGCCCGAATTCTGGCCTTCGTGGTTGATGCTCATCTGGAGCTGGTACGGCTCGCGGACGTCAGCGGCCTCCTCGGAAAGGAAATCGTGCGCCAGCGACACGGTGGTCCCGCTGCGCACGAGGCCGGCCGCCTCCTTGCGCTTCGCGGGCGTCATCAGGTTGGCGGCGCCCAGCTCATCGTCCTCGCCCCAACGCCCCCAGTTCGACAGCTCTTCCATCCAGGTATGGAACTGCTCGACCGAGATCGGCGCGCGGTCCTCCGGCTGCATGAACGAGCCCGCGCCGCAACCCGCCAGGCCGATCCCCAGGATGCCCGCCAGCGCGATCCGCGTGAAAGCTGTCTTCATCGGTGACCTCCGGTCAGAAGCCCGCGACGGGCGCCCGGCCGCATGTGGCCGGATCCCGTCATCGGGGTCGGTCCCGACAGCCTATCGCAGATTGGTGGCGTGCGCGACCTACGTTCGCAGCGCCGGCAGCGCGGCGCCCTGCGCGACGAAGCGCAGCGCCAGGCCGTTGTTGCACCAGCGCTTGCCGGTCGGCGGCGGCCCGTCGTTGAAAACGTGTCCCTGGTGGCCGCCGCAGCGGATGCAGTGATATTCCGTGCGCGGCCAGATCAGCTTGAAGTCGCGCTTGGTGCCCATGCGTCCCTTGATGTGCTCGTAGAAGCTTGGCCAGCCGGTCCCGCTCTCGTACTTCGTGGCCGAATCGAACAGCGGCAGGTAGCACGCCGCGCAGACATAGGTGCCGTCGCGCTTCTCGCCGTTGAGCGGACTGCTGTGCGGCCGCTCCGTGTCCTCCTCGAACAGCACCTCGTACGCGTCCCGCGGCAGGAGCTCGCGCCACTCCGCATCCGACTTGTCGAGGCGCTCTATTGGCTCCTGCGCCTGGACCCCGCCGCTTCTGAGCCAGGCCGCCGGAACCAGTGGCGCCAGCACGACCGCGAACAACCGCCCGAAAAACTGCTTCCGCGTCATGGCTGCATACCTCCTGTTGTGCTTCTATAGCCCGTCACCCGGCTGCGCGCGGCCCGGCGTCGCCCGGTGTGCGGTAGTGATCGAGTCCCATTTCTCCAGTGTAAGTGCCGCGAGCGCCGACGGGACGTCAGGCCGACAGGCGCGTAGTAAGCTCGGTTCATATGAGAAAGACGCTGTTTCTCTCGCTTTGGTTGCCGATTGGGGTGGTCATTCTGTCGGTGCTGCGTTTCGGCCGCGACCCGGGACTCTCCGCGGGCCTCGTCCCCATGCTGTTCTCCCTGCCGGCGATGGTCTTCGGGCTCGCCTTCGCCTGGCCCGGCGGCATCCCGTTGACGCGGGCCCTCGAACGGCTGTATCCGCTCTCCCGGCCGGTGACTTACGCGTGTGCGGCGGTGCTCGCTCCGATCACGGTGGGCGCCGCCACCATCGGCGGCCTGTTTGGGCCGATCGGCATCTGGATCTACGCCGGGATCGTCTCGCTCCCGGCATGGCTTGTGCTGTGGTTCCTGCAGAGACGCGCCCGGGCGGCGGGAGAGGCAGCCGGTTGACCCATCTGCATGAATCATGCATGCTGATGCATATGCGGACCACGCTCAACATCGACGATGGCCTGTTGCGGGAAGCCTCCAGGTTGACCGGTGTGAGTGAGAAGACCGCGCTTGTCCGACGGGGTCTCGAAGCGCTCATCGCGCATGAAAACGCCCGCCGTCTCGCGGCGCTGGGCGGCAGCGAACGCGCGCTGCAACCGATTCCCCGGCGCCGTTCCCGGGCGGCTCCGTGATGACGCTTGTTGACACGTCGGTCTGGGTGGACCACCTGCGCCGGGGAGTGCCCCGTCTCGTGGCGCTGCTCGAAGAGGGACGCGTCTGCTGTCACCCGTTCGTGGTAGGAGAGTTGGCGTGTGGTCAGCTCGGACGGCGCGACCATGTCCTGCAACTGCTCGGGACGTTGCCCCAGGCGCCCGCCGCCAGCCAAGACGAGGCGCTCCGCCTGCTGCGAACCCACAGCCTCCACGGGCAAGGCCTCGGCTGGATCGACGTACACCTTCTTGCATCAGCGCTGCTGGGCCGCTGTGCGCTGTGGACCCGGGACAAGCGACTGGCCGCGGCTGCCGTGCGAGTGGGCATGACGGACAACTGACGATGGCGAGACGGTGACGGACGTCGGCACGGAGCAGCGGGCGGCGCGCGCGTTGATCGCCGCTGCGTCACGTGTGGTCGGCTTCACCGGCGCCGGCATCTCGACCGAGTCGGGCGTGCCGGACTTCCGCAGCCCGGACGGGGTCTGGGCGCGCAACCGGACCGTCTACTTCGAGGAATTCCTGTCGAGCGAGGCGGGACGCGTCGAGTACTGGCGGCAGAAGGTCGAAGGCTGGCCCGCCATGCGCGACGCGCGCCCGAACGCCGGGCACTACGCGTTCGTCGGACTGCACGAGCAGGGCAAGCTGACGGCGATGATCACGCAGAACATCGAGCGCCTGCACCAGCGGTCGGGACTGCCGGCCGAGCTGGTCCTTGAGCTGCACGGCACCACGACCGAGGCGATCTGCCTGACCTGCGGCGACCGGATACCGTCCGACGAGGCGTGCCGGCGCGTCGCGGGCGGCGAGCTCGCCCCGCGCTGCAAGCCGTGCGGCGGGCTGCTCAAGCCGGCGACCGTGTCCTTCGGCCAGGCCATGCCCCACGACGTCATGGTGCGGGCGTGCGCGGCCGCCGAGTCCTGCGACCTCCTGCTGGCGGTCGGTTCCTCGCTCGTGGTCGAGCCCGCCGCCTCCCTGCCCCGCATCGCCAGGCGCGCCGGCGCGCGGCTGATAATCGTCAACCGCGAGCCGACCCCGCTGGACGTCATCGCCGACGTGGTGCTGCACGGCGAGATCGGCGAGATCCTGCCCGCGCTGGTGTAGCGCGCATGCCGGAGCTCCCCGAGGTCGAGACGGTCCGCCGCACGCTGACGCCGGCGCTGGCGGGACGCACGATCATGTCCGTTTCGTTCCGCTGGCCGCGCACCTGCGTCGGCGACGCGCGCGAGACGGAAGCCCGCCTGGCGGGCCAGCGCATCGAGCGGCTCGACCGGCACGGCAAGTACCTGCTGCTGCGCCTCCGCAGGGACGGCCGCGAATCGGTGCTGGTCATCCACCTGCGGATGACCGGGAACCTGCTGGTGAACGGCGCAGCGGGCGAATACACGCGGACGACGATGGCCCTGGACGACGGCAGCACGCTGGTGTTCCAGGACATGCGCAAGTTCGGCCGCTGGCAGTGGTCCGAGTCGCTGCCGGCGCGGCTGGCCGCGCTGGGACCGGACCCGTTGGAGATCGGGCCTGACGCATTCGCCGCGCGGCTCGGCGCCCGCAGGGCGCGGCTCAAGGCGCTGCTCCTGGACCAGGAATTCCTGCGCGGTCTCGGCAACATCTACGCCGACGAGGCGCTGTTCCGCGCCCGCCTGCACCCGCTGCGGCTCGGCGCCAGCGTCGGTCCGCGCAAGGCGCGCGCGCTGCACGGGGCCATCCGGGAGGTCCTGCAGGACGCCATCGACGCCGGCGGCAGCAGCATCCGCGACTACCGCGACAGCCGCGGCGAGCCGGGCGGCTTCCAGCGGCAGATCCAGGTCTACGGCAGGGCCGGCGATCCTTGCGTGACGTGCGGGACAACCGTGCGGCGCCTCCTCGTGGCGCAGCGCAGCACGCACTTCTGTCCCCGCTGCCAGCGGCGGTGAGGAAGCACGCCACGGTGTATCGTGGTCGTATGCCGGTGCTGCGGGCCCAGGGTCTGCGCAAACGATTTGGCGACGGCGACAGCGCCGTGGACGCCGTGCGCGGCGTCAGCCTGGAGCTCGCGGCCGGCGAATTCGTCGCGGTCGTAGGGCCGTCCGGCTGCGGCAAGTCGACGCTACTGCACCTGTGCGGCGGGATGGACAGGCCGACCGCAGGAACGGTCGTTGTCGACGGCGTGGACCTGGTCGGGCTCGATGACGACGCGCTGACCGCGCTGCGGCGCGAGCGCGTCGGCTTCGTCTTCCAGTTCTTCAACCTGCTCCCGACGCTGACCCTCGCGGAGAACATCGCGCTGCCGTTGCTGCTGGCCGGCAAGTCCAGCCGCCACGGCATGGACCGCGCCCGCGAGTGGGCCGGGCGCGTCGGGCTGGGGCACCGCCTCGGCCACTATCCCGCGCGGGTTTCCGGCGGCGAGCTGCAGCGCGCGGCGCTGGCGCGGGCCCTGGTCCACGGTCCGGCGCTTGTCATCGCCGACGAGCCTACCGGCAACCTGGACACCGACAACGGGCGGCGCGTGCTCGAGCTGCTGCAGACCCTCAACCGCGAAACCGGCGCCGCGGTGCTGCTGGCCACCCACGATCCGGCGCTGGCCGGGGCCGCGGACCGTCTCATCCGCATGCGGGACGGCGCCGAGGTTCCCGAGACGGCAACCGCGGCGTTGTCCCCCATCGGGCTCGAGACCTGACCGTGGCGCTGTTCCGCCGCTTCATCGTCCGCGGCCTCGCGCGTGATCCCGCGCGCGGTCTCGTCACGGTCGCCGGGTTGACGCTCGGGGTGGCGGTAGTTATCGCCATCCGACTTGCCAACACCGCGTCGGTGCGCGGCTTCGAGACCGCGCTCGACATCGTCGCCGGCAAGACGTCGCTCGAGATCGTCGGCGCGGGTGTCGGCGTGCCCGAGAGCCAGCTGGAAGAGATGGACTGGCTGCGCGAGTACGGACGCGTGAGTCCGATCATCGACCGGACTGCCCGCCTCGCCGTGCCGGACGGGACTCGGCATCCGCTGCGGGTGCTGGGTGTCGACCTGCTGCGCGACCGCCCGTTTCGCGAGTACCAACTGCTGCAGTTCGCGCGAGAGGAGCGCGATCCGCGGCCGCAGGAGCTGCTCTCCGTCCTGCTGGATTCCACCTCGGTGGTGCTGACCGAGCGGTTCGCGCGGCGGCACGGCGTCGACATCGAGTCGCCGGTGACGCTGGTCGTCGGCGACGTCAGGCACCCGCTGGTCGTGCAGGGACTGCTGCTCGACGAAGGTCCCGCGCAGGTGGTGGACGGCCAACTGGGGCTGCTGGACATCGCCACCGCGCAATGGTTGTTCGACCGCCTCGGCTGGATCGATCGGGTCGAGATCCAGCTGTTCGACGCGGCTGCGATCGACGCCAGCGAACGGGAGATTGCGGCGCGGCTGCCGGCCGGGCTGCGTGTGCAGCGTCCGGAGCAACGCGGGCGGCAGGTAGAGAAGATGCTCGCCGCGTTCCATTTCAACCTGACCGCGCTGTCGTACATCGCGCTGATCGTGGGCCTGTTCCTGGTCTACAACACCGTCGCCGTGGCGGTCATCTCGCGGCGCTCGGAGATCGGCACGTTGCGGGCTCTGGGCGCGACGCGGCGCCTCGTGTTCGGGTTCTTTCTGGGGGAAGCCGCCGTATTGGCCGCCGTCGGTGCGGCGCTGGGCGCGCCGGCCGGCTGGCTGCTGGCGCGCGGCGCCGTGCGCCTGACCTCCAGCACTGTCAACACGCTCTACGTGACCTCGCAGGCCACGGTGCCGGCGCTGGCCGTGACGGATCTGCTTCTGGCCGGCGCGGTCGCCGTCCCGCTCGCGATGATCGCGGCGCTCATTCCTGCGGCCGAGTCGGTCCGCATCACGCCCGTCGACGCCGTGCGCGACAGCGGCCGCGGCGGCGACCGCCGGCCGGGCCCATGGCGGGCGGCCTTGCTCGGTGCGGCGCTGTTTGCGGCGGCCGCGTGGCTCTCGACGCTGGACGCCGTCGGCGG
>JAGWAI010000082.1:2533-3138 GCA_021296485.1 Acidobacteriota bacterium | reverse complement strand
CGCTGGTTCCGGGTAGAAGGGCTGCTGGCGCACGCGAACCTCTCGGCGGCGGCCTCGCGGCTGGCCGTCTCCGTGGCGGCCCTGGTCGTCAGCCTGGCGATGCTGGCGGCGGTCGCCATCATGGTCGGCAGCTTTCGGGACACGGTGGCCTACTGGGTCGGACAGACCCTGCAGGCCGACCTGTTCGTCGCCAGCGGCGACCGCGGGCCGGTAGGCGCCGGCAGCCAGACCGGCATCTCGGCAGCGGCGGAGGAGCGGCTGGCCTCGCACGCGGCGGTCGCGGCGGTGGATGGCTTTCGCACGGTCGACCTGCCGTACGGGCCCGACGGCGACCTGATCCTGCTGGGCGCCGGCCGGTTCGACGTCATGAGCCGCCACGGCGGGCTGCTGTTCAAGGATCCCGCCGACGGGCGGGACGCGCTGCGGCAGGCCGCCGGCGCCGACGCGGTCGTGGTCTCCGAGAGCTTCGCAATCAAGCACGGCGCGGCGGTCGGCGATCGGATCGATCTCGACACGCCGCGCGGCCCGCGTCCATTCCGCATCGCAGCGGTCTACTACGACTATTCGAGCGACCGGGGGCTGGTGGTGATGGACGTCTCGACCTT
>JAGWAI010000082.1:1775-2513 GCA_021296485.1 Acidobacteriota bacterium | reverse complement strand
CTCTACCTCGCGCCGGACGCGGACCCCGAGGCGGTGCGCGACGAGCTGCTCGCGGCGGCCGGAGCGGACCACCAGCTCTTCATCAACACGAACGCCGCACTGCGGGCGGTCGTGCTGCGCATATTCGACGCCACGTTCGCCATCACCTATGCGCTGGAGGCGATCGCGATCGCGGTCGCCATCATGGGTGTGGCGGCAACCCTGCTGACGCTGGCGCTCGAGCGGCGGCGCGAGCTGGCGATGCTGCGGCTGGTGGGGGCCGGGCGGCGGCAGATCCGGCGCATGGTGGTCATCGAGGCGGCGCTCATCGGCCTTGTCAGCCAGGGCGCCGGGCTGGCGGTCGGCATCGCGCTGTCGCTGATCCTGATTTACGTCATCAACGTGCAGAGCTTCGGATGGACCATTCAGTTCCACTTGCCGCTCGGCTTCCTCGCGCAGGCAACCCTGCTCATCGCCGCGGCGACGGCGCTGGCCGGGCTGTATCCCGCCCGCGTGGCGGCGCGCGTCGTCGCGGGGGCCGACCGATGACCCGCCTCCGGCGCCATGCGGTTTGCGCCGTCGGCTTCATGCTGGCCTGGCAGTTCGTGACGGCGGCCGGCGGCGGCCAGCCAACCGGCGGCGCGACGATCCCGGACGACGACGGCTGGACCCGGGCGCAGCCCGGCTACGCCTGGCGCTTTCCGCGCGACCACGGCAGCCATCCGCCGTACCAGATCGAATGGTGGTACTACACCGGCA
>JAGWAI010000082.1:1240-1721 GCA_021296485.1 Acidobacteriota bacterium | reverse complement strand
CCCGAGAACCCGTCGCGCTGGGCCGTCCGCGACCTCTACATGGCGCACCTGGCGCTGTCCGACCTGTCGGGCGCGCGGCACCTGGTCGCCGAACGGCTCGATCGCGGCAGCCTCGGCTGGGCGGGTGCGCGCAGCGGGACGCTCGACGTCTGGAACGGCGACTGGCGCGCGGCCCTCGACGGCGACCGGCACCACCTGGACGCACGCGACGGGGCCTTCGGCATCGACCTCTACCTGGAGCCGGGCAAAGGCCCGACGCGGCATGGGGCGGACGGCTACAGCCGCAAGGGTGCGGCGCCGGGCAACGCGTCGCACTATTACTCCATGACGCGGATGCCCACGAGCGGCAGGCTGCGGATAGACGGCGAGTGGCTCGAGGTGACCGGCAGCAGTTGGATGGATCACGAGTTCGGCACGTCGTTCCTGGAGCCGGGCCAGGTCGGGTGGGACTGGTTCTCGATCCAGCTCGATGACGGATCCG
>JAGWAI010000082.1:750-1065 GCA_021296485.1 Acidobacteriota bacterium | reverse complement strand
GCGGCAGGCGCACTTCGACGTCAGCGCCGCGTTCGACGCCCAGGAGCTGCACACGGCAGCTTCAACCGGCGTCACCTACTGGGAAGGGGCAGTGCGCGTCAGCGGGCAGGTCACCGGCCGGCAGGTGACCGGACGCGGCTATCTGGAGATGACCGGATACTCCGGTCGCCCGATGAGCGAGGTGTTTCGCTAGGGATCAACGAAGTGGAAGTCGGCCGGGCCGTCCCGGCGAGCGAGCAGCACCGCATCCGCGTCAGTGTGCGTGTGCCACGAATGGTGCGCCCTGGCCGGGATGATGATGTAGCTTCCGGCCGT
>JAGWAI010000082.1:0-421 GCA_021296485.1 Acidobacteriota bacterium | reverse complement strand
CCCCCTCCACTTTCCTTCTCTCAGCGTACGACTTCGAACGCATCCGCCGCGGGCGCCGCTGGGCGATGCCGTTCGCGCAGTTCCTTCAACCGCGGCGCTGCGACGTACGACCGTCCCCGCCGCTCACCGATCGGTGCGAGCATGCCGGCCTCCACGAGCAGCTTGAGGTCGCGGCTGGCGACCAGCTGGCTGACGCGCGCCCGCGCACGATAGCCCGGATTGCGCAGGCGGAAGCCGAATGCGGCCTCCACCAGCGCCGCCGTCGAGCGCTCCGGCAGGCCGGCCCGCACGGCCGCGGCTTCGACCTCGTTCCAGACGAGAGACATCTCACGCTGCCGGCCAACCGTCGCCGCCGCCTGCCGCAGATGCGCCACCAGGCTGAAGTGCACCCACGGGCGCGCCTTGCGCTTCGGCTCGAACG
>JAGWAI010000081.1 GCA_021296485.1 Acidobacteriota bacterium | reverse complement strand
GCCCAGCAGGCCGGCGGCGCGCCTGCGGACGTGACGTTCGCCGAGCACATCGCGCCGATATTCCAGCGCTCCTGCCAGGAGTGCCACCGTCCGGACAGCATGGCGCCGATGTCGCTGCTCTCGTATGAGGAGGCGCGACCCTGGGCGCGCTCGATCAAGGCGCGCGTCGCCGCCCGCGAGATGCCGCCGTGGTACCTGGACAAGACCATCGGCATCCAGGAGTTCATCAACGACATCTCGTTGAGCGACGAGGAGATCGACGCCATCGTCCGCTGGGTCGATGCCGGGGCGCCCTCCGGCGACCTCTCGCGCATGCCGCCGCCCCTGGAGTGGCCGTCCGGCGAGAGCTTCCGCCTGGAAGACGAGCTGGGACCGCCGGATACGGTCGTGCGTTTCCCGCCGTTCACCATGCCGCCCGTGGCGCAGGACACGTTCTTCAGGCCGTTCGGGGACATCGACATCGACGAGCCGCGCTGGGTGCGGGCCGCCGAGACCAAGCCCGCGGGCAGACAGGGCCGGCGTATCGCCCACCACGCCTCCGCTTATCTGCACCAGCCCGAGTCCACCGATTTCCTGGAAGCGGAGCGCGAGCTGCTCGCCGGCCAGGCGGCGGCCGCCGCCGTGCTGCAGACGTCCCGCGCGCGCAGCTCGGCGGACCCGGTCGACACGCGGGAGATGTTCACCGAGTGGGCGCAGGGCAAGAGCGGCGAGATCTATCCCGAGGACACCGGCAAGCTGGTGAAGCCCGGCGCCCGCATGGAGGTGCAGATCCACTACCACGCCGTGGGCGAGGAGATTACGGACCAGCTGGAGATCGGGCTCTGGTTCTACCCCAGGGGCGTCACGCCGAGGTACAGCGTGACTTACGTCTCAATCGGCACGCAGAACAACAAGCCGCTGCATATTCCGCCGCATTCCGTCACGGTGCACCAGGGCTCCTTCACGCTGCCGGCGCCGGCCATCCTCCACAACTTCCAGCCGCACATGCACTACCGCGGCAGTGCGTTCTCCATGGAGGCGATCTACCCGGACGGTGTGCGGGAGCTGCTCAACCACGCCGACCGCTTCAGCAACGACTGGCACGTGAGCTACATCTACGAGCCGGACGCCGCGCCGCTGCTGCCGCGCGGCACGGTGCTGCAGATCACGGCCTGGCACGACAATACTTCCGCGAACCGCAACAACCCGGATCCACGCCAGTGGGTGGCGTACGGCCCGCGCACCGTCGATGAGATGGCCCACTCGAACAGCCAGATCATCTTCGTCACGGACGAAGACTACGAGCGGATGCGCGCCGAGCGGCAGGCGCGGCAGAGCCAGAACCAGAACTGAGGGCGCAAATCGGTCAGAGCGCCTACCGTATCGTTCGGTAGAACGTGCGGATGTCCTCCAGGAGCAGCTCCGGCTCCTCCATCGCGGCGAAATGCCCGCCGCGCGGCATGACGGTGCGCTGCGTCAGGTTGTACGCCGCTTCCAGCCATAGACGCGGGGGAAACGAAATCTCCTTCGGGAACGCGGCACAGGCGAGCGGTGCGTCGCCGGCGCCGCCGCTGAGGGGGTTGGGTCCGTGCGTCACCTCGTAGTAGATGCGCGCCGACGAGGTGGCGGTTCCCGTGACCCAGTAGATCATGACGTTGGTCAGCAGCTCGTCCTTCGTGAACTTGCTCTCCACGTCGCCGTTCACGTCGCTCAGGGCGCGGAACTTCTCGATGATCCAGGCCGCCTGGCCGACCGGTGAATCGTTGAGCACGTAGCCGATGGTCTGCGGCTTGGTGCTCTGAATGGCGCTGTAGCCGCGCTCCTCGTCCGTCCAGAACGCCTGCCGGTCGCGCATCAGCTCAATCTCTTCCGGCGGGACGCCCGCCAGCGGGTCCTCGACGCCTGGCGGCGGAGGGACGCTGCACAGGTTCAGATGGATGCCGGCCACGTGTTCGACATCGATGCCGCCCATGATGCGGCTGATCATCGACCCGTAGTCGCCGCCCTGCAGGCCGTAGCGCACGTAGCCCAGCCGCGCCATCAGCTTGACGAAGATCTCCGCCATCTGCAGCGGACCGAAACCCGCTTCACCGGGCCGGTCCGAGAAACCGAATCCCGGTATCGACGGAATGACGAGGTGGAACGCGTCGGCGGGGTCCCCGCCGTGGCCGGCAGGGTCGCTCAGCGGCTCGATGATCTTGTGAAACTCGACGAACGACCCGGGCCAGCCGTGGAGGACCATCAGCGGGATCGCATCCGGGTTCGGCGAACGCTGGTGGATGAAATGGACGTCGAGGCCGTCGATGTTCGTCTTGAACTGATCGAACCGGTTGAGCCGCCGCTCCTGCTCCCGCCAGTCGTATTCGTCGCGCCAGTACGCCACCAGCTCGCGCATGTAGTCGAGGTCGCTGCCGTAGGTCCACCCGGCGCCTTCCAGCTGGTCGGGGAAGCGCGCGTCCTTAAGCCGCGCGTGCAGGTCGTCGAGAACTTCCTCCGGCACGTCCATCATGATCGGCACGCCGGCATCCGTCGGGCCGTCCGCCGTGGCCGTTCCGTCGCCGCCGCCGGTGGCATCGCCGCCGCCGCACGCGGCCGCACCCAGCAGGAAGAGTGTCGCCAGCAGCTTCATCCGCATGTCAATCCTTCGATTCCCGCAGGATGATCACGTCGCCATCTTCGTGGGTGTGGGAGCCGCGCCGTATAGTCCCGTCGAGCACCAGCACCGCCGTGTCGGCGACGGCCACGTCGCGCGCGGCGTTGCGCGTCTGGTACGTCCCCACGACCTGCGGACTTGCCGGGTCGGACAGGTCGACCACCGAGAGCCCGGTCGGTCCGTCGGCCACGTAGGCCAGCGTGCCGACGAACTCCGCGCGCTGTGCGTTGCCGGGTGTGGGAAATGTGTTGATCAATTCCGGCGCCGCGGGGTCGGAGACGTCGTACAGCTGGAGCGTGCCACGCGGGTCGTCCGGCCGCTCTTCCGTGCGCAGCACCCGCAGCGGGTCGTAAGGCACGCCGCCCACCAGCACCGCGACGTCCGGATTCGCCGAGATGATCTCTACATGGCGCGGCGCGGAGGCAGACTGCAGGGAGCCGACCGGATCGAGCGGGTCGTCCCGCGTCATGTCCAGCACGTAGAAGCCGGCCGGATGGTCCACCGCGTACGCCCGCGGTCCGAACATCGCGACGTCGCGCGCGTAGCCGTCGGTGTATACGGAGCCGACGGTCGCCGGCGCGGCGAGATCCGAGATGTCGATGACGTCCACGCCGGACATGTGGTCCGCCACCACTGCGCGGCTGCCGGACACCGCCACGTTTTTCGCCTGGCCGGGCGTTTTCACGCCACCGCGCAGGGCGGGATTGTCCGGGTCGGACACGTCGACGATCCACATGCCCGAGTGGCCGGCCGCCAGATACGCCAGCGGTCCGATCACCGTGAAGCCCCACACCTTCTCCGGCAGCTCGTACGATCCGCGCCGCGCCGGCGCCGCCGGGTTCGACAGGTCGTACACCGTCAGCGCGCTGCCTCTGGTTATGTAGGCGAACGCGCCGTGCGCGCGTACCAGATCGATCGGGCCGGAGATGGAACCGATCGGCGTGAAGCTGTGCGTCTGTGCCGCGGCATCATGCGCAGCGGCGCCGGGCAACAGCCCCAGCACGACCAGCATGCCGGCGACCCGTCGCAACGTCCGGCGGGCCATCACGCGCCTCCCCGCTCGGAGAAGCAGTACAGCTTCGACTGCGTGCGGACGATCAGATTGCCGCCGGCGACCGCCGGGGTCGCCAGCGCCATCTCGTTCAGCGCGTTCGTGGCGACGATCTCGAATTCCGGCCCGGCCGGGATAACGAAGGTGTCGCCGTCTTCGCTGAGGACGAATATCCGGCCGTTGTACGCCCAGGGCGAGGCGGTGAACCCGCTGCCCGGCTTGAGGCGTTTGCGGCCGTAGATCTCCCGCCCGGTGCGCGCGTCGTGGGCGAGCATCAACCCGCGGTCCAGCAGGGTGTAATACGTGTCCTGATAGACGAGCGCGGAGGTGACGTACGTCCCGAGCAGCGGCTGGAACCAGGCAATGTAAGGATGGTCCGCATTGGGGTTGTCCGGATCGAGCGAAATGTCGCCCGAGCCGCCCGGGCGGACCGCGTAGACCGGGCGAACGGACGATCCGGGATAGCCGGAGCTGAGGTAAATCAGCCCGTCCTTGGCGAACGGCGACGGCGCGACGTTGCCGGTCATGCCGCGCAGCTCCCAGAGCACGTTGCCGTCCAGGTCGTAGGAGCGGACCTTCTGGCGCGCGGTAACCACGATTTCGGTCCGCAGCTCGTTCTCCCAGACGAACGGCGTGGACCAGTTCTCGGTCTCTTCCCGCACGACGCGCCACAGTTGCTCGCCGGTCTCCGCGTCGAAGGCGGTGAAGAACGACTCGGTCGTGTTGTCGTTGACCACGTACAGCCGACCGCCGTGCAGCACCGGGGAGGCGGCCGGGGCGAATTCCTGGTGCCCGTTGAACGCGCCCAGCTCCTGCGTCCAGGCGACCTCGCCGCTAGCGGCGTCCAGGGCCGCGACGAGGCCGATGCTGCCGAAGTAGACGTACACCTGCCGGCCGTCGGTGACCGGCGTTTCCGAAGCGAAGCTCGCCTTGATGTGGCGCTTGATCGTGGGCACCGCCGAGCGCAGCTCGCGTTCCCAGCGGATGGCGCCGGTCGCCAGATCGATGGAGTACACCATCCAGCGGTGGCCCGCCACCGCGTCCCGCTTGCCGTGCTCGTCGCCCGGGTCGTACAGCCCCTTGACCGGCTGCGGCTCGTCACCCGCGCTGACGGCGGTCGTCACGAACACCTGGTCGCCGGAGACGATCGGCGAGCTCCAGCCCAGCCCGGGGATGTCGACCTTCCAGACGACGTTCTCCGTCTCGCTCCAGCGTTCCGGCAGGTCGGGGTGGTCGGGGGCCACGCCGGCCTCCAGGCCCCGGAACCGCGGCCAGTCGCTGCCGGCCAGGGAGAGTGGCAGCGCCAGCACCAGTACTACCGTGATGAGCCGGGTCCTGTGCATACCTCGCCTCGCCGTTATTGGTGCCATCACGAATCTCGCGGATGTCCTCTAGCAGCCCGTGGCAAAAGCCCCGCTGCATTCGACCGCCGATGCATCATCCGTTAGATGGGGCTGCGCCCCAATCCCCCGGCAAGCTCTAGCGGGGCCCCGTAGCCCCGCGCCGTGCTTGCCGAGCCGCGCCGTGCGCGTCTTGCTACCTCACTCACATATAGTCGAACATGCTCGCTTCTCACGCCTTGCCAGCCGGGCGCCTGGACGGTCTCGGTGCGACGCGGGGTTTCACCACGGACTGCTAGCGCATTATATGACTCGGGGACGCGACGGTTCTCACTATAATCCGCTCGCCGTGCCGGACATCACCGACCCCGTTCGGTTCCACCGCGAGCAGTTGGCCGCGCGCCGCGCGCGCGCGGCGCGGCTCGACAGCCGCCACCTGTGGCTGAGCCGCGGGCGAATTGCGACGGTGCTGGCGCTACTCGCCCTGGGGGGCGCCGTGTGGCAGGGCTGGTTCTCCACTTGGTGGCTGGCGGTTCCCGCGGCGCTGTTCGCGGCGCTGGCCGTCGTGCACGACCGCGTGCTCGCCGCGCTGCGCGTCGCCAACCGCGGCGCGGACTGGCACGAGCTCGGACTCGCACGCCTGGAGGATCGCTGGGTCGGACGGGGCGAGGCGGGCGAGCGGTTCCGGGATCCCGATCATCCGTATGCCCTCGACCTCGACATCTTCGGCAGCGGATCTCTCTTCCAGCTGCTGACGACCGCGCGGACCGCTGCCGGCGAAGAGGCGCTGGCCGGCTGGCTGCTGGCCGGGGCGGATGCCGGCACGGTGCGCCGCCGGCAATCGGCGGTGCGCGATCTGGCGGCCCGCCCGCCGTTCCGGGAGGATTTGTACACGCTCGGCGCGGATGTGCGCAGCGGTGTCGAATCGCCCAAATTGATCGCGTGGGCCATTGCTCCGCCGCAGCTTGCCGGCGGCATTCTGCGGACGGTAGCCGTCGCGCTGGCGGTGGCGGTCCTGGCCGCAATCGCGGCGGCCGTTGCCGGGCTCGCGCCCTGGACGCCGGCGCTCGGCCTGGCCGTATTCAACGCCGTAGCCGGGATGCTGTTCGGCGGCCCGGTCGCCCGCGTGCTGCACGGCGCCTCCGTGCCGTCGCGCGAGCTCGACGACTTCGCGGCGCTGGCCGCCCGCGCCGGGCGCGAGCGGTTTGCCGCCGAGCGCCTGCAGCAGCTGGCCGGCGCGCTTGGCGACGGCGCGGGCGACCCGGTACGGGCCGCGCGGCAACTGAGCCGCTGGGTCCAGATGCACGAATGGCAGCACAACCTGGTATTTGCGCCGATCGCCGCCATCCTGCTCTGGGGGCTGCAATGCGCGGCGGCCGTCGAGGCTTGGCGCGCGCGGCACGGTCCGGCGGTGGAGGGCTGGCTGCGGAGCGCCGGGGAGCTGGAGGCGCTGGCGTCGCTGGCCACCTACCACTTCGGGCGTCCGGACGATCCCTTCCCGGTGCTGGAGGACGGCGACACGCCGGTCTTTGCGGGTGAGGAGCTGGCGCACCCGCTGTTGCCGCGCGCCACGGCGGTCGCCAACGATGTGACGCTGTGCGGCGAGCCGCAACTGCTGGTCGTGAGCGGATCGAACATGTCCGGCAAGACGAC
>JAGWAI010000004.1:1042-28813 GCA_021296485.1 Acidobacteriota bacterium | reverse complement strand
CTGTCGACGAAGCTGTCCAGATGCACGCCCATGTGATCGAGCAGCGACAGATGCAGATTGGCCAGCGGGGTCGGCTCGGCGTAGTTGATGTGCCAGCCGCCGCGCACGCCGCCGGCCCCGCCGCGCGCGACGACAATCGGCAGATTGCTGTGATCGTGCACGTCCGGATTGCCCATCCCGCTGCCGAACAGATATGTCGTGTGGTCGAGCAGCGAGCCGTCGCCGTCCGCGGTGCTGCGCAGCTGCTCGAGCAGGTAGCCGAACAGCGACACGTGATAGGCGTTGATCTTGGCCAGCTTGGCCAGCTTCTCCGGGTCGTTCACATGGTGCGACACCGGATGGTGCGGCTCGGGCACGCCGATCTGCGGATAGGTGCGCGTGCTCCCCTCGCGGGCCAGCTGGAACGTGATGACGCGCGTCATGTCCGCCCGCAGCGCCAGCACCTGCAAGTCGAACATCAGCTTGACGTGCTCCTCCCACGACTCCGGCACGCTGGTGGGCCGCGCGAGCGCCGGCAGCGGCGACGCCTCGGCGTACTGCTCCGCGCGCTGGATGCGGCGCTCGACCTCGCGCACGGTATCCAGATACTCGCTCACCTTCGAGCGGTCGCCGGCGCCGAGCCGCGCCTGAAGCCGCGACATGTCGTCGAGCACCCAGTCGAGGATGCTGGCGTCCGCCTGCAACTCGGCCTGGCGCTGCTGGGGCGTCCCGCCGTCGCCGAACAGCCGCTCGAATACCGCCCGCGGATCCGGCTCCGGCGGCAGCGGCGTCGTCGGCGACGACCACGACAGACAGTTCATGTAGACGCAGGCATAGCCGTTGTCGCAGTTTCCGACCTGCGCTATCAGATCCGTTCCCAGCTCCAGCGACGGGATGGCGGTCTCGTCGCCGACCGCCTGCGCGGCAAGCTGGTCGACGGTCGTGCCCAGCTCGTAATCGCTGCCCTCGGTGCGCTTGCCGCGCTCGCAGCTCAGGAACGACGCGTTCGACGACGCGTGGTTGCCCGTCGTGTACGCATTGCGCAACTCGAGGTTGGTCACGACGGTCAGGTCGTCGAGGTACGGTTTGAGCGCGGCCAGCGACGGCGACAGCTCCGTTATGCGCCCGTCCGCCTTCGGCGTCCACGGCGCCGGGTTCATGCCCATCGGAATGAAGACATAGCCGAGCCGGCGCACCGGCGCGGCGGCCGTCCTGGCCTGCGCCGTCAGCGCCGGAACCATGGCGTCCAGCAGCGGCAGCGTCACCGTTGCGCCCAGGCCGCGCAGGAATGTCCGCCGCGGCAACGCCATCTTCTTCACGATCATTGCGACCTCCGCATCTGGAACGGCGTGCTCTCGACAACGGCGAGCACAAGAGACGAGAACCGATTGTCGTCGCGGGCGGCCTCGCGCAGGATCCGGCGCACCGCGGGGGCATCGCCGTGGTCCACGCCGCGGCCGAGGGCAAACGTCAACAGCTTCTCCGTCAGGGTCCGCACGAACAGCTCCGGACGCGCCAGCAAGGCCTGGCGCAGGCCGGAGACGCCGTCGAACGCCTGGCCGCCGGGCAGGCTGCCGGAGACGTCGATCGGCCGGCGCGCGTCGTCCTGCTCCCGCCAGCGGCCGATTGCGTCGAAGTTTTCCATCGCCAGGCCGGCCGGATCCATCAGTTGGTGACACGCGGCGCAGGCCGGATTCGCGCGGTGCTGCGCCATGCGCTCGCGCATCGGCAGCGCGCCGCCGCCCGTGCGGTCCTCGTCGAGCGGCGGGACATTCGGCGGCGGCGGAGGGGGCGGCATCCCCAGCATGTTCTCGAGTATCCACTTGCCGCGCAGCACGGGCGACGTACGCGTGGCGTACGACGTGACCGTCAGGATGCTGCCGTGGCCGAGCAGGCCCGCGCGCTCGCTCGCGGCGCCGAGGCGTACGCGGCGGAAGTGATCGCCGTAGACGTTCGGGATGTCGTAGTGCCGGGCAAGACGCTCGTTGAGGAAGGTGTAGTCGGCCCGCAGCAGATCGAGCACGTCGCGATCCTCGTCGACGATGCTCGCGAACAGCAGCTCGGTCTCGCGCCGAAACGCGCGCCGCAGGTTGTCGTCGAAATCGGGATACCGGCGCAGGTTCGGCCGCGCCGCCGCCAGGTTCCGCAGGTGCAGCCACTGGCCGGCGAAATTTGTCGCCAGCGACTCCGCGCGCGGATCGGCAAGCATCCGCGCCACCTGCGCCGCGAGCGTTTCAGGGTCGCTCAGCGCTCCCTGTTCGGCCAGGTCGAGCAACTCGTCGTCCGGCAGGCTGCTCCACAGGAAGAACGACAGCCGCGACGCCAGCTCGACGTCGCCGAGGCGGTACGCGGCGCCCGGCGCCAGCCCGTCCGGGTCGTGTTCGACGCGGAACAGGAACTCCGTGCTCGTCAGCAATGCCCGCAGGGCCAGCTCGATGCCGTCCTCGAAATCGCCCCGCGCCCGCGCGCGCTCGTAGAACGCCAGCGGCGCGGCGAGATCCGCGTCGCCGACCGGCCGGCGGTAGGCGCGGCGCGCCAGCGTCCCGATGATGGTCCTCGCGCATGCCGGCTCCGCGGCCGCATCGGCCGGACGGCAGACGAAGATGCGCCGCCGGCTCGGCGTGTCGCCCGACCCGGTAGCGCCGAACGGACCGGCAATCGACACGGAGTGCACGCCCGGCTGGGTGCGCGGGTGCCGGTCCATGTTGAAGTGGGCGTCATACGGCTGGCGCTCCGTCTCGATCAACGCGGAGCTCTTCTTGAGGAACGCGGCGCC
This sequence comes from Acidobacteriota bacterium, assembly GCA_021296485.1. Lineage (GTDB taxonomy): Bacteria > Acidobacteriota > Vicinamibacteria > Vicinamibacterales > UBA8438 > JAAXGX01. The sequence goes on along the minus strand of JAGWAI010000004.1, from coordinate 26,058 downwards.
GACAACGTGCGGTCCCGCGCCGACCGGCAGCCGCACCAGCAGCCCCTTGTCGACGTCCTCGTCGGCGTAGTAGCCGGCCAGCTCGTTGCGGTTCGGAACTATCTCGAATACGCGCAGCCGCTCGCCGTCCAGCGTGAGCTCCAGCTCATGGGGCTCCGTCAAACCCTCGACGTTCTCGTTGCGGTTGCGCGACAGCCGCACCTGTATCTCGTACTCGCCGTCGAGCGGAAAATTGTGATCTACCGCCGTTCCCCCGCGCGTGCCGAACGGCAGGCCCTCGAAATGGTCCTCCTGGGTAAGGTCGGCCGGCAGCACGACCACGCGGCTTCCCGGCGCCGGCAGCGGACTGCCTACCGCCAGGCGGCTGACCTTGCGCGCAGCGGACAGGTAGCGCTCCAGCAACGTCGGGGAAAGGTTTACGGCGCCGACGTTGTCGAAGCCGTAGCTGGCGTCGTCGCGCGGCAGCAGCGCCGTCACGTCGACGTCCAGCCCCAGCAGGTCGCGCACGGCGTTTTGATATTCCGTGCGGTTGAGCCGCCGGAACGTATCGGTGCGGCCGGGATCGGGGTTGGCCAGCGCGTGCCGGTCGAGCTCGGTCTCCAGGTAGGCAACGAGCCCGTCATAAGCGGACTCGTCCGGACGCGGCGAGCCGGCGGGCGGCATGGCGCGCGCACGCAGCTTGCGCACGGCCCGTTCCCAGACCGCCGCGTCGCGGGCGACGTGGTCCACGTCGGCCGCGTCAAGGGCGAGTCCCGCGGTCTGCAACCGCTCGTTGTGGCAGCGGACGCAGTACTCGTCGATGAGCGCGGCGGCCGCGGCAGGCGCCGGCGGCGCCGCGGATGCGCCGCCCGGATACAGCAGTGCCGCCATGGCCGCGCCGCGAACGAGCCAACGCGTAGTCATACTTATCCCAAGCGTATGGGTATCTTACCAGCCCGCGGCGCCGCGGGTGCGAATCATTGTTGCCCGGCCGCCGGCAACCGGTACGCGAGCAACTCGCCGCGGCTGGCCAGCGCGATGTATTGGCGTCCGTCCACAACGTAGGTCATGGGCGAGCCGGTGACCGGTCCCGGCACCAGCACCGAGCCGACGTCCTCGCCCGTGGCCTTGTCGTAGGCGCGCAGCAGGGCGCCGCGCTCGCCCGAAGGTGCGCTGAACACCCCGGCTTCGGCCGCTATCAGGAGGGTGGACGTCACGAGCGTCGCGACTCGCCCCGGCCTCCCCGTGCGGGTGATCGCGACACCCTCCAGCAGCGGGTGATTGCGCACTTCGTCCGGCGTCTCGCCGTGCGGGATCTGCCAGACGATCGCGCCTTCATCGAGATCGAACGCGGTAATCCGGCCCCAGGGCGGCTTCACCAGCGGCAGCCCTTCCACCGTCAGCGCACCTCCGCCGCCCGCGCCGATCGGCGCCGGGCCGCTCTCGACATTGCCGGAGACGTACGCCACGTCGGTCAGGTCCGGATCCGCCGGCAGCAGGCCGCGCGAGCCGATATTCGTGGACGAGAAGACGTACAGCACGTGCGTTTCGGGGTCGAAGGACCCGCCCGGCCAATTGGCGCCGCCCTGTTCGTACGGCAGCATCAGCACCGCCAGCGGTCCCTCCGCGCGGCTCAGAATCGGCGGCGAGAACAGCGGTCCGAATGCATAGCGGGAGGCCAGCTTCTCGGCGGCGGCCTCGATTTCCGGCGTGAAGTCGATGAGGTCGGCCGGCGTCACGCCCTGGCGCTCGAACGCCGGCGGGCGCGTCACGAACGGCTGCGTGGGCGAATACCGCTCGCCGGGCACGTCGCCGCCCGGCACCGGACGCTCCTCAATCGGCCAGACCGGCTCGCCGGTGACGCGGTCGAGCACGTACAGCCAGCCCTGCTTCGTGGGCTGCGCCAGCGCCTTGACCGGCCGGCCGTCGACCGTGATGTCGGCCAGTATCGGTGCGCAGGGAATGTCGAAATCCCACAACCCGTGATGCACGAGCTGGTAGTGCCAGCGCCGCTTGCCGCTGCGCGCGTCGACCGCGACGATCGACTCGGAGAACAGGTTGTCGCCGGGCCGGTGCCCGCCGTAGTAGTCGCCGGTCGGCAGCTCGACCGGGAGATAGACGAGGCCGAGCTCCGGGTCGGCGCTCATCTGCGCCCAAACCCCCGTATGGCCGGTGTACGTCCAGGAGTCGTCCAGCCACGTCTCGTTGCCGAATTCGCCGGCCAGCGGAATGGTGTGAAAGATCCACAGCCGTTCGCCCGTGCGCACGTCGTATCCGCGGACGTGGCCCTTTACGTTCGTCCGGCTGCGCGGCGCGGCGCCGGGCGCGTGCATCGCCCCGATGACGATGACGTCGCCGACCACGATCGGCGCGGCCGTCAGGCCGACATCGCCGGTCAGCGGGTCGATCTCCTGGTCCATGCCACGCTTGAGGTCGACGATGCCGCCGCGGCCGAACGAGAGAACCGGCTCACCGCTCGCGGCGTCGAGCGCCACCAACTGGTAGCCCAGCGTGACATACAGGATGCGAGCCTCGTTGCCGTCGCTCCAGTACGCCAGTCCCCGGCTTGCCGGAATCGGCGCGACGCGCGCCCGCTCCCCCTCGTCAAACCGGTGGCTCCAGAGCAGTCGTCCCGTCTCGGCCTCGACCGCAACGGCGGGACGCCCGGCGGCGCCGGTGAAGTACAGCACCCCGCCCACCATGAGCGGCGTCGCGCGCCGCGGCCCCAGCTCGTCCTGGTCGAAGCGCCAGGCCAGTTCCAGCGAGGAGAAGTTGTCGGTGGTGATTTCGTCGAGCGGCGCGTAGCGCGTGCTCGCCAGATCGCCGCCGTACGTGCGCCACTCTCCGCCGGGCGCACCGGTTTGACCCTGCGCGGGATGCGCAACGCACGACAACAGGATCGCGAGCCCGATCAGCGGCCCAAACACGCTCAGCCTCATGTCACCATCGCCTTGCTGCAGCGCCGGCATTGCGGCACGCGACCATCTTAATTCCCCCGCATGACGTCCGCACCCCCGCCGTTGAACGTTCCGCGTACGCGCTGTAAGATTCGCAGTGCCGCGAGCAATCCGCTGGCGGAGAAAGAGGAAGCAAGATGAAGCGCGCGATCATTTCCGCAATCGTCATCGGTATCCTGTCCGTCGCGTCGACCGGCAGCGCACAGAGCGGCTCGTTCAGCGCTGACGACTACATCGAGATCCAGCAGTTGTACGCGAAGTACGCGCACACCCTCGATCTCGGCGATGCGGAGGGCTGGGCAAACACCTTCACGCCCGACGGGGTCTTCGGCGAGTCGCAGGGTCACGACCAGTTGAAGGCGTTTGCCGAGGGATTCATGGGGAGCTTCGAAGGTCAGGCGCGGCATTGGAACACCCAGCTGGTCATAACGCCGACGGCTGACGGGGCGGACGGCAGCTGCTATCTGCTGCTCGTCGACTCGCGTACGCAGCCGTACACCATCATGGCCGCGGGTCTCTACCAGGACACCGTCGTGAAGACGTCCGCCGGCTGGCGTTTCCAGGAACGCGTATTCACGCAGGATCCGCAGCCCGGCAGCGATTGATGAAACTGCAGTTGTAGTTGCAGGGCCGCGGCGCCGCGGCCCTGCAACGCACCTCCCTCAGGGCGCCGGTTGCACGTCCCGCCGGTCGAGTTCCTGCTCGGCCAGGAACTCCGAGAGCAGATCAGCGACCGCGACGTTGTTCAGGTCGGAAAAGGGGAAGTGCGTATTGCCGGCCAGGCCCGCTTCCGGCAGGTGTAGCAGTTCCGCCCGGCCGCCGCGCGCGTTGACAGCGTCGACGAACGCTTCCGCGGCGGGAACCGACCTGACCCAGAGGTCGACACCGAAAATACCGGCCGGCTCGCTGGCGATGTTGTCCCCGAAGACGATCTGGATGGGAATGTCCGTCAGCTTGTCGAACTCCTCCGGAGACACCGGCAGCGCCGGCGCGTAGCCCGGCGGAGGCGGCGCGTCTCCCTCCGGAAAGAGGAACACCGTCGGCTCGTAGGAAACAATCGCCCGGACGTTGGCGTTCTTGAGCGCCGTCTGCCAGCCCAGGGTGCCGCTCGCAGAATGCGTAATCAGGACGGCCGGGCCAATTTTCTCGAATAGCGCCGCGACCGCATCGGTCGCCGCAGCCGCGCCATCCCCCACCCCGTCCGCTCCGCCGCCGGGCGTGCCCGTGTCGGGCGTAACCTGCCGGAAGTACTGATCGATCGAATCCGCGTCCTGCGGAAACTGGACACCAGGGAAGAACCTGGGCGGATCCGGCGGCGTCCAGACGCCCAGGCGGAAGATCGTGAACAGGTTCGCTTCGTCCGGCTCGCCGTCCGGAATCGTCGTGCCCGCGGTCGAGCGGCCCGCCCGCCCCCGGCGCGGCTGGTCGATGATGTACGTGGAGAACCCACGGCGCAGGAAGATGTTCTGAAAGCCGTCGCGTCCGTCCGGCGTCGTCTCCCAAGTCTTGGAGAACTGTCCGCCGCCGTGCCACATGACGAGCGGCAGCGCCCGGGCGTCCGGCGGTATCTGGTACTGCGCGTAACCGTGGTCGCCGTGAAACGTATTGCCGTCGGCGCCGGTGACGACGGCGCCGCCGAAGGCGAAGCTGCCCTGCGTCTCCAGCACTATCGGCACCGCACCGTCCTCACCGCCACCTGCGTCATTTTTCGGCTGGCCGGACGCGCACGCCGCGGCAAGCAGCGGCCAGAACGCCGCCAGCAATGCAGTCGATTTCCGTCGCCGCCAGACAGGCATCGGACCGGTCCTGGCAGCCCGCTGTTACGGCGCCACCGTGAACGCGGAGGAGGCTATCTGGTCGTCCCACCAGACGGTGAGGTTGCCACCCTCCTGCGTCATGTCCGTGAACATGATCGTCAACTGGTCGGCCGAGACGGGGTGTGACGACACCTGCATCGACGTCCGCAACACGTCCCTGTCCGGCGTGTAGCCGTACGATCCCCACAGCGTGTTCGGCGTATCCTCGCGGAACGACTGCTTGACGCCGTAGGTAGAGAAGATCAGCGTCCACTCCGACTCGGACAGCTCGGCGAACATGCTGTACTCTCCGGCGGGCAGGCGCTGCCCGCCGAACATCAGGTCGGCCTCGGTCTTGAAGCGGGTGGACTGGTCGGCGCCGACCCGCCACACTGGCGCCCCGAGCAGGAATCCCTGGCCGTACTCGTCCCCCGCGCCGAACAGCCCCTCGCGCCCGCGCAGAATCGGCCGGCCGTAGTCCACGTCGATCCACTTGCCACCGGAGTAGCTGCTGCCGCCCGCCACGCCGCGCGCCTCGCCCGCCGACCATGCACCGCCGACCTGGGTGGACGCCTCGCCGCGCGGGCTCGCCGGGCGCTGCGCCTCGACCACCGCCGCAGCCAGCACCAATACCGCCGCCAGCATCGCTGTTCCCCACCTGCGCATCGTATTTCTCCTCCGATCGACGCCGCCGTACCACGGACCGGTCAATCTACTGCTGGTTGTTGGACTGCTTCGCCCGCCGCTCCGCCACGATCTGCTCGTAGTCCTCGTCCGTCAGATACGTCACGTTCACGTGGGCGTGGTACATGTCGTCGTAGCTGCGCTGGCCCCAGCCGACCCACTGCCGCGGATCGGGGTTGTTGCGGTTCGACGCGGTGTTGTCGTGCCAGGCGGTCAGCTTGATCACCGTGCCGCGCGGCAGCACGGGCGCCGAGTCATCCGTGTATACGTAGTTGACGTGCCAGTTGAAGTCGAACTCGGAGACGTGGTTGAGCAACTCCACACGGCCGTCCGGATGGATGGCCTCCATCGACATTGCCTTGCCGCGTATGTGCATGTGGGGCTGGTAGTTCTCGAGCCGTGCGGGGGCCGGCAGCGGGATGTAGGCGTGATGCACGGTCACCTTCCCGGGCGGCAGATCCATGTCCCGCTGCGACTGCCGCGCGCCCAGCGCCTGGCCGAAGACGCGATACTTGGGCACTACGCCGCGCGGATGGAACCACACCCCGACGTCCGTCTGTGCAGTGACCTCTTCGCCGACCGAGTGGTAGTGGCTGTCGAACGAGAACCGTGAGCCCGCCTTCATCAGCTTGCCGGTGTTCTCGCGGAACACGTCGCCGATCTTGCCGATGGCGAATTCGCTGAAGTAGCTGCCGCGCGGCGTGACGTCCACCACGGCGACGTGGTCGCCCGGATCCTCTTCCTGTTGCAGATAGACGTTCGAGTGGTGCGTTATGCGGCGCCCCTCGATAGTCGGCCGTATCTCGATGCCGGTTGCCCAGCGGTCTTCGGTCAGGCCGGTCTCCACGACCGGCTGCCACCACTGGTCCTGCCCTTCGGCATCCTGCGTCCACGGCGGCGAGCTCACGACCAGGTCGGGCGGGCGGCCGTAGCGCTCTTCCAGGCGCCAGATTTCGTCAGAGGGCCAGTCAATCGGCGGCGGCATGTTCGCCGGATTGCCGCGCGGCGCGCCGGCATCGACCCAGCGGTCGATCGCGTCGATCTCGGCGTCGCTCAGGGAAATGTCGTTCTCGAATTCCTGAATGCCGATCGTCTTGTCGATATGCCAGGGCGGCATCGACCTTTCGACCACTTTCGTCCGGATGGCCCGCGCCCAGGGCCGCACCTCGTCGAAGGTGACGAGCGACATCGGCGCCATCTGGCCGGTCCGGTGGCAGGTCTGGCAGCGCTGCTGCAGGATGGGCGCGACGTCCCGGCTGAACGTCACCTCGTCCTGAGCGACCGCGGCCTGCGGCGCGAACATCAGCAGGCTGGCGACGAATCCGGCTCCGGCTGCCCGGCGACGTATGGTCATGTCCATCAGCAGTATCCTCCTTAGCTCGGGGCTGCGCCCCGAACCCCCGGTAAGCCCTGGCGGGGACCCCGTAGCCCCGCGCCGGGCTTACCGAGCCGCGCTGTGCGCGGCTTGGGGACTGCCGCGTCGATGCACGCAGTCCCCTCCAAATTCCACCGCCGGGTCACGCCATGCGGCATCAGTCGCATATGTGGTTGCGCCCCAACCCCCCGGTCCTATCGCACATCCACCGTCACAAAACCGTTGGTCCAGCAGCAGAAGAATCCGCCGGCCATCACGGCGCGCTGGGCGCCCGACTCGTCCCAGGCGAGCACGCGCAACATGTACTCGCCGGATTCGCTGAAGGTCGCGCGCGTAACCGCCCGGCCGGCGTCGTCGAGAGCGGGCTGCGCCTCACTGAACGTGACAGTGCCGGGCCCGCGAAACTTGCTCCAGGCCACGCCCGGCGGCACGCGAATCGAGCCGCGCGCGCGGCTGATCCCGTCGTCGGTCGTCCAGACCGCAAGCTCGACCGGCTGCCCCGGAGCGGCGGTCATGCGCGTCGAGATGCCCGCCGGTCCCTGACCCGCCGCCGCGCCAGATTCGAATCGCAGCGCCGGCGGCGTATTTCCGTTCGTCACTTCCTTGAGCGCGTCGATACGCCACTCCGGCCGCAGGCTGCCGGGAATCGCGATGGTCTCCCCGTGGGCTGTCAGAGACCACGTCAACTCCCGCTCGCCGAAGTCCGGCGGCACGCGCACTGCGAACACGCCGGTCTGGCGCCGCGGCAGGAAGTGCGTGGGCTGCCCCCGATCCGCCGGTCCCGGCTCGATTCGGTTGTCGGGACCGACCGGAATGTCCAGATGTTCCTCGTGATTGCGGTTGAAATAGCCGAACACGATGCTGAAGCTGCCGTCGGGGTTCTCGTACCAACCCTCGAATGACGGGCTCACGCTCTGGCCGACGGCGTGCGGCAGCGGCGCGTCGCGCTTGGTCTCCTGGGCCCGCACCCCGTGCGCCCCCGGCAGACACGCAGCTGCAATGAACGCCGCCGCCAGTCCCGCCGCCGCGCGCCGCACTGCATGTCCCACTGCCATCGTCCGCTGGTTCCGTCCGAGTCCGCCCGCAGATTGTACACCCGCCGCAGCGGGGTCAGGGCGCCGACCGCGCGGCGCCATCGAGTGCGAGCCGCTTGATCAGCTTCGCCAGGCCCTGGCGCGACAGACCCAGCTCGTCCGCCGCCGCGCCCGGCCGACCGCCCGAACGGGCCAGTGCGGCGCGCACGAAGCGGCGCTCGAATGCGCAGCGTGCCGCCGCCAGCGTCTCGGGGCGGGTCGCCGCATGCTCCCGTATAGCCGCCGGGAGCGCTTCCGGACCGACCGCGCCGCGGCGCGGCGCGGCGACGACCAGACGCGCCGTCATGTTCTGTAACTCCCGGACGTTGCCCGGCCAGTGATACCGGGACAGCGCCGCCAGCGTAGCGCCGGCATGCGTGGCCCGCTTGCCGGCGCGGCCCAGTTCCAGCGCCCAGAAGTGGCGCGCCAGGAGCTCGACGTCGCCGACGCGCTCGCGGAGCGGTGGAATTGACAGACAGACCACCGCGAGTCTGAAGAGCAGGTCCAGCCGGAACCGACCAGCCGCCACTTCGTCCGTCAAATCGCGATTGGTCGCTGCCACCAACTGCACGTCGACCCGCCGAACCGTATTCTCACCGACCCGCCGGAGCTCTCCCTCCTGCACGACCCGCAGCAGCTTCGCCTGCGCGCGCGCGGACAACTCCCCCACCTCGTCCAGAAAAAGCGTGCCGCGGTCGGCGGTCTCGACCAGCCCCGCGCGGTCGCTGACCGCGCCGGTGAATGCGCCCCGGCTGTGCCCGAACAACTCGGCCTCGAACAGCTCGTCCGTCAGGGCGGCGCAGTTGACCGCGCAGAACGGCTGCTTGCGGCGTGGCCCCTGGCGGTGCAGCGCTCGCGCCACCAGCTCCTTTCCGGTGCCGGTCTCACCCTCGATCAGGACCGGATAGGGCGCCGCGGCGGCGCGCTCTATCGCTGCGCGCAGGACGGCCATTTCGGGACTGCGCCCCAGCAGCGGAGCGTCTTCGTCCGACGCGTCACTATCGGGAGCGTCGACGGCGGGCACCCGAAAGTCCGGCTCGAGGAGTGCGGCGGCCACCCGGGCCATGGCCAGCGGCCCGTCGATCCGCGCCGGCGCGCGGGTCCAGCGCAGGACGAGCGCACCGACCGCGGCCGCGTCCTGCTCAATCGGCACTGCAGTGTGGAAACCGCGCCCGGCCGCGCCGAGCCGTTCGATGCGGCCGGCGCTGACTACCGCGTGGACGGCATCGGGCAGGCGCGCATCGGCATCGCCGGCCGCCGCCAGCATCGCCGGCGTGCGGCCGAGACGGTAGGCCGCCGTGGACCGGGCGCCGAGCCGATCCCGCAGCGCCCGGCAAAGCCGCGCCGGTGCCTCGGCGGGCGGCGCCGTCTCGACGGCCCGCACAAGCGTCACAAGGTCGCCGGCCACGCCGTCCAGCACGGCGGCGCCGTGTGCGGCCGGCTTAGGGCCAACCTCCGGCGATGCCGCCGGAACGCGCAGCAACGCGCGGGCCGCCTGATAGTCCTCCCGCTCGCTGCCGGCAAGCGACGCGCCGGGCGCATCCGTGGGTCCGGTCTCCACCGAATCGAACAGCAACCGCGCCTGCTGCAGGGCCGCACCCGCGCGCGCCGTCTGGCCTCGCTCCCGCAGCAGCCGCCCCAGCGTAGCCGCCGCCCGGGCGGCGCCGGCGTAGTGCTGCCGGCGCTCGAGCACACCGAGCGCCGCGCGCAGCATCCGCTCGGCCGACGCATGTCGTCCGCCTGCCGCCAGCGCCGGCGCGTTGGCCACACGCGTGCGCGCTTGCGCGATCCGTGGGTCGTCGTGCTGTGCCGGCGCGTGCCGGCTCGCCGCAGCCACGCGCCGGCGTTTGCAAGATCCCCGCCCCCGGCGCGGCGGGCGGCGCCGGCCTGCCCGCGCGTCGGGCCGCGGCCGTCAATCAACCGATGTCGTCCGGAAATTTCGGAGCCGCCGGGGCGGCCGGTGTGCATATTTCTCAATGCACCCGCAGCGCGCCTCCCGTGAACTCGTCGTCCAGCAGCCAGTAGCAAGAACCCACCGACGGTGAAGTACGGAGGGGGACGGCAACATGGAGGCGGCCGTCCCCAAGCCGCGCACAGCGCGGCCCGCCGGCCCCGGAGTGGGGCGATGGGGTCCCCGCGAGTGGCCGGCGGGGGTTTGGGGCGCAGCCCCAAGTAACAAATCTAATTGGTGGCGGCGCGACGGGCGGCGTACAACTGGTCGAAGAAGTCCAGGCGGTCGCCCCGTATTCCGTGGCGCACCTGAACCGTGTCGCCCAGCTCCAGCGCCGGCTCAGTCTCGAGCGAGTAGGCGGGCCATTCCGGCAGGCCCGCTCCGTTCGGGTCGCCGGTCGCCGCGAAGTTGATCCAGTAGGACGACATCACGTCCGACAGCCGGCGGTCCGTGTCGTCGTAGTCGCGGTTGGCAAACCAGTAGCGGCCACCGCCGTCCAGGTTGCCGAATACGTATGGAATCTCCGCCGTGTGGTACGCACCGTAGCGCGCCGCATCGGCCGCGGGCGGCACCCGCGTGAAGTGGTAGACGAATGCCGGAGAGGTAACGGTTTCCATCATCCGCGCCCAGGCGCGCATCTCCCAGACGAAACGTCCGTCGCCGCCGCTGTCGATGATGTGCGCCTCGACGTCCGCGTCGCTCTCGGCAGGGTAGGCCGCCAGGTACTGGTCAGCCAGATCACCGTATTCATGGTGCGCCCATTCCTCGTATTCCGCCACTGAGCCGGGTCTCGGACCCTGGGCGTACCGCGCCAGCGCCGTGTTTTCGTCGGCGTTCGACCCCAGGATCACCGGCACGTCGTGCTGGGCGCCATTGGCGAAGATGTCGTTAACGCCGGAGGGCAGCACCCAGCCATCGATGTTGACCAGCACCCGCCCGGTGGCGGCCGCCACCACATCATCGGCCGGGAGCGCACGGAGCGCCTCCAGCGAAACGTCCGTGTCCTCTCCGAGCACCGTCGCCGCGAACTGCTCCCCAGCCGACTCCGCGGTGGGCCGCGGCACCGCGCCGGCGCCGGGGGCGAACACGCCGCCGCTCTGCCCTATTGCGCCGGCGAACAAACCCCTCGCCGACGGCGTCGCCATAAGGTAGTTGATGCTCCACGAGCCGGCCGACTCTCCGAAGATGGTGACCCGCTGCGGGTCGCCCCCAAAGGCGGCGATGTTGCGCTGCACCCACTCGAGCGCGGCAATCTGGTCCAGAAGACCGTAGTTGCCGGAAGCCTCGTTGGCGGACTCCGCGCGCAGCAGCGGGTGGGCCAAGTAACCGAGCGCACCGAGACGGTAGTTGAGCGTCACCACGACGACGCCGCGGGATGCCAGCGCCGAACCGTCGAACGCCACCGACGATCCGTCGCCCATGCGGAGCGCCCCTCCGTGAATCCAGACCAGCACGGGTGCGGCATCCGCGGGCGCCGCCGCCGACCACACGTTCAGATACAGGCAATCCTCATCCATGTGGGTGGCCCCGGGGCCGAAGTACGGATCCTCCCCCGGCGGCACCGGCAGGATGACCTGGACGCAGGCGGGCGGCAACTGCGAGCCGTCGCGTACGCCATCCCAGGGCTCAACCGGCTGCGGGGGAAGCCAGCGCCGTTCGCCTACCGGCGGCGCGGCGTAGGGAATCGATCCGTACATCCGGACCGCACCATCCCCACGCGCCGATGCGCCGGCGACCATGCCCCCGTCAACGGCGACGGCGCCCGAATCGCCGCCGGCTTCCGGCATCCGTTCTGTCTGCTCGGAACCGGCGCACGCCACGAAACCGGCCATGAGCGCCAGTACGAACATGCTGCGCACCATTGGATAAGCTCCAGGATTCATTGCAATGTCCTCCGTCGTCCGGCGCACCCCAGGCGCTGGCCCGGCCGGCGACGTTCGAGTATAACCAGCAGCATGTTGCCACGAACCATCGTTTTCGGGACTCTCCTGCCGGCGCTGGCGGCAACCACCGCATTCGCGCAGGTGGGCGGCAACCTGGCCGCGGGACCGCCGCTCGACATCCACCTGGAGATTACAACGGGTTCCGACGGACCGGAGCTCGCCCCGGCGTCATTCGATCTGACCACCGGGGAGTACTATCGGCTGAACGTCACGAGCGACGGTGTCGAGACCTGGCGGCTGGAGGTGAACGACCTGCTCCGCAACTCGCACCTGCGCATCGTCACCATCAACGAGATCGAGGTGCATCTGCAGGCGCTGGCGTTCCGCGGCATCGAGTTCGACGTCGGCGGCACGGCGCAATTCAGCTTCACGCCGATCCGCACCGGCACGTTCGAGTTCACCGTCGGGGACACGCCGTCGGTCCGCCGGCAGCGCGCCGACGGCGGACGCACCGCCGTCGGCAGGTTCGTCGTCGAATAGCTGCGATGATCCGCCCGATCAAGCGCTACGGCGAGCCGCTGCTGCACCGGCCGGCAGACTCCGTCGACGCGGTCACACCGGAGATCGGCGCGCTCATCGACGACATGATCGAAACGATGTACGCCGCACCCGGTATCGGTCTGGCCGCGCCCCAGATCGGCGTGGACCTGCGGATATTCGTCACCGACGTCTCCTCGGGACGGAACGCGGACGACCTCGTGGTGATGATCAATCCGGAGATTGTGGCCGCAGAGGGGATTCAGAACCGGGAGGAAGGATGCCTGAGCCTGCCCGGCTTCGAGGCAGTTGTCCCGCGTCCCGAACGGACGGTGGTGCGCGGTCTCGACCGCGACGGTTGCATCCGCGAGGTGGCGGGCACGGGGCTGACCGCGCGCGCCTTCCAGCACGAGCTCGACCACCTGGACGGCCGCCTGTTCGTCGATCGACTGCGGGGCCTCAAGCGCGAGCTTATCGTCCGGCGGATCAAGAAACTGAGACGCTCCGGCAAATGGTGAAGATCGCGTTCTTCGGCACGCCGGCGTTCGCCGTGCCGACACTCGAGCGGCTGCTCGCCTCTCCGCACCCCGTGGTGGCGGCTGTCACGCAACCGGACCGACCGCGCGGACGCGGCCGGCGTGTATCGGAGTCGCCGGTCAAGCAGTACGCAACCGCCGGCGGCGTACCCGTGCTGCAGCCCGAACGGATGAAGGATCCGGCCTTCATGGACGCGCTGGCGGACCTGGCGCCGGACCTGGGCGTGGTGGCCGCTTACGGCAGGATGCTGCCGGACGCACTGCTGGCGCTGCCGCGCCTGGGCATGATCAACGTGCATGCCTCGCTGCTGCCGAAATACCGCGGCGCGGCTCCGATTCACCGCGCGGTGATGGCCGGCGAGACCGAGACCGGCATCACCATCATCCGGCTCGTGCGGGAGATGGATGCCGGCCCCATGCTGCGACGGATAGCGGCGCCGATCGGCCCCGACGACACGAGCGAGACGCTGGACGGTACGCTGGCCCGGTTGGGCGCCGCGGTGCTGATGGAGGCGGTCGACGAGCTCGACCGCGGCTGCGCCGTCGAGGAGGATCAGGACCACGCCCTGGCCACGTTCGCGCCGCGGCTGACGCGGGAGGACGGCGTTATCGACTGGACCCGTCCCGCGCGAGTCCTGCACGACCAGGTCCGCGGACTCAATCCCTGGCCGCGCGCGGCATGCCACCTGGACGGGGCGCGCTATCTCCTCCACCGGACGGCCGTGGCCGCGCGGCCGCCGGCGTCGCCCGCCGGCGGCCCCGCCGGGCCGGGGCAGGTGAACGAAGCGGCGCTCCGACGGCTCGTGGTCGCGGCCGGGGCAGACACCGCGCTGGCCATTCTCGTGATTCAGCCGGAGGGCGGGCGCCCGCTGCCCGCGCGCGCGTTCCTGGCAGGTCGCAGGGTGAGGCCGGGAGCAATATTCAGCCAACCATGACCGCTCCGGCGCGCGCCGCCGCGCACCGCATGCTCCGTGCGGTGAATACCGGGCGGGCCGATCTGGCGACGGCCCAGGCGCGCGCCACCGGTGCGCTCGCCGACCCGCGCGACCGCGCGCTCGCCGCCGAGATTGCCGTCGGCGTGCTGCGCTGGCGGGCGCGCCTCGACCACCTTCTGGCCCATGTCTCATCGCGGCCGCTGCATCGCGTCGATCCGGACATCCTTGACATTCTGCGCGCCGGAGCCCACCAGATCCTGCACCTCCAGCGTGTTCCAGACCATGCCGCCGTGGATGATGCGGTCGCGCTCACCCGCCGCGCCCGCAAGACGAGCGCCGCGGGGTTCGTCAACGCCGTGCTGCGTGCGCTTGCCGGCCGGCCGCCGCTCGCCGCGCTGCCGGCCAGACCGGCCGCAGCGCCTGGAGCGGGAGAGCCCGATCGGGAACAGGCGCTGGCGTACCTCAGCATCTCCCAGTCCCACCCGCGCTGGCTCGTCGAGCGCTGGCTCGACCGCTACGGATTCGCGGCGGCCGATCGCTGGACGTCCTTCAACAACACGCCGGCGCCCATGACCCTGCGCGTCAATACGATCAGGACGTCTGTCCAGGAACTGACGGCGCAGCTCGAGGCCCGCGGTGTGGAAGTCGTCGCCGGCCGCTGGTCGCCCCGTACGCTCGTGGTGCGGCGCGGCAATCCGCTGGCGACGGACCTGGCCGGCCAGGGGCTCTTCCTGGCGCAGGACGAAGCCTCGCAACTGGTGGCGGAGGTGGTTGCGGCGCAACCGGGTCAGCGGGTGCTCGACGCCTGCGCGGCGCCGGGCGGCAAGACCGTGGCGATTGCCGGCGGCATGTCGAACCGCGGACTCATCCTGGCGGCCGACCTGCGGCCTGCGCGCGTGGCGCTGCTGGCGCGCACGCTCGCCGCCTGCGGCTGCCGCTGCGCGCGGGTCGTGCGGCTCGACGCGCGCCGATCGCTGCCCTTCCGCGCCCTCTTCGACCAGGTGCTCGTGGACGCGCCGTGCTCCGGCCTCGGCACGCTGCGGCGAGATCCCGACATCCGTTGGCGCTGCGCTCCAGGCGATCTGCCGGGCCTGGCCGCCAACCAGGCGGCGCTGCTGCGCTCCGCCGCCGCGACCGTCGCGCCGGGTGGGCGGCTGATATACGCCACCTGTTCCAGCGAACCCGAGGAGAACCAGCTCGTCGTCGACGAGCTGCTGGCCGGGGGCGCGCCATTCACGCCGGAGCGGGCCGCCGGCGGCGCCCTTGCGCCGCTCGTCGACGCCAACGGACGCTTCCAGACGCTGCCCCACCGTGACGCTCTGGAAGCGTTCTTCGCGGTCGTGCTGCGGCGCCGTCACATGCGGTACACTTCCTGACAGCGATGGCGCGCCGCAAGCAGAGCCGCAACGTCCTGCTCAGGATCGCCAAGACCATCGTCATGCTCGGGGCGTTCGGCGTGGCGTACGCCCTGTTCGCGCTGGTCGGCCTGCAGCTTGGGCTGCAGAACCGCGAAGTTTTGGTCCCGGACCTGACCAACCTCACCCCCGAGGAAGCCTCGGCGGCGGTCTCCGCCGCCAACCTGGCGCTCCGTATCGAGTCGACGCGGCGGGTCAACCAGTCAATCGAAGCGGGACGCGTGGCGGATCAGGACCCCAGCCCGTCCGTCGTCACGCGGCACGGCCGAAGCGTGAAGATCTGGCTCAGCTCCGGCCTCATCCCCGGCGCCGCGCCGACGCTGATCGGCGCCTCCGAGCGCGCCGCGCGGCAGCGGCTGGCGGAGGCCTCGTTCGCGCTGCAGGGCATGGCCGAGATCCGCTCCGCCCGGTATCCGACGGACGCCGTCGTGGCGCAGGAGTCGCCGCCCCGCGGCCGCGGCCAGGCGATCTGGCTGCTAGTCAACCGGGGCGAACGCGAGAGCACCTACGTCATGCCCGATCTGATTGGCGTCGACGCGACTACTGCGGCCGAGGTGCTGCGGGCGAGCGGCTTTCGCGTCACCGTCGTCGGCGATCACCCGTACGCCGGCGTGCCGGCCGGCATCGTGCTGCGGCAGGCGCCACAGGCCGGATTCCAGATCGCACCAGGAGAGCCGATTTCGCTCGAGGTCAGCCAGTGAGCGTGCGGATTGCACCGTCCATTCTGTCGGCCGACTTCGCCCGTCTGGCGGATGAAGTGGCGGCGGCGGAAGCGGGCGGAGCGGATCTGATGCACGTCGACGTGATGGATGGTCGGTTCGTCCCGAACATCACCATCGGCGTCCCGGTCGTGCAGTCGCTGGCCGCCGTCGCCCGCGTGCCGCTCGACGTGCACCTCATGATCGTCGAGCCGGAACGCCATGTCGGCGCCTTCGCCGAGGCCGGCGCGGCAATGATCTCCGTCCACGCCGAGGTATCCCCGCACCTCCACCGCACGCTGACCGCCATCAAGGAGCTCGGCGTGCAGGCCGGCGTCGTGCTGAACCCGTCGACACCGGCGGAGACGCTCGAGCCGGTGGCCGATCTGCCGGACTTCGTGCTGGTCATGTCCGTCAATCCCGGCTTCTCCGGGCAGCGGTTCATCCCCGCGAGCGTGGCCAAGATTGCGGCCGTGCGGGCCGTGCTCGATCGCGCCGGCAGCGCCGCGGCCATCGAAGTGGACGGCGGCATCCAGCCCGCCAACGCCGCCCGCGTCGTGGAGGCGGGCGCCGACATCCTGGTTGCGGGCGCCGCGATCTTCGGCACGGACGACCCGGCGGCCGCGACGCGCAGGCTGCGGCAGGCGACCACGGCGGCGCAGCACATCCAGTAGTCAGTAGTGCCGGAATTCTCCTCGACGGTGCGGGTACGGTACGCCGAGACCGACAAGATGGGCGTGGCGTACCATGCCAACTACCTCGTCTGGTTCGAGGTCGCCCGCTGCAATCTGCTGCGATCGCTCGGCAGCACCTACCGCGACCTTGAAGAACGCGGCGTGATGCTGCCCGTGATCGAGGCGCGCTGCGCGTACCGCGCACCGGCGCGCTACGACGACGAACTGGAGATCCGGACCAGCGGGGCGCTGCTATCTCCCGCCCGGGTCGAATTCACGTACGCGGTACGGCGCCGCGCCGACGGCGCCGCTCTGGCGGAGGGGCGCACGGAGCACGCGGTCGTCGACCAGCGCGGCCGGCCGCGGCGGCTGCCGGAGGACATCCAGGGAGTGCTGGCGTGATCGCGCTGGTCACCGGCGCCGCGGGCTTCATCGGTTCGCACCTGGCGGAGCGGCTCCTGGCCAGGGGCGCATCCGTGGTCGGCATCGACTGCTTCACCGACTACTACGCACGCGAGCTGAAGGAAGCCAACCTGGCCGCGCTCTGGACGCACCCGGGGTTCCGTTTCGTGGAAACCACCATCCAGGCGGCGGAATGGCCGGCGCTCCTGCCGGGGGTCACCCACGTCTTTCACCTTGCAGCGCAGGCGGGCATCCGCGGCAGTTGGGGTCGGGACTTCCGCCTGTACACCGCCAACAACATAGACGCGACACAGGTCTTGCTGGAAGCGTGCCGCGATGCGCCGCTGCAGCGCATCGTGCATGCCTCCAGCTCCTCTGTGTACGGCGACGCCGCCGGGACCCCGATGCGCGAAGATGCGCAGCTCCAACCCGTTTCGCCCTATGGCGCGACCAAGCTGGCCGCCGAGCACCTGTGCCGGCTCTACTGCCGCAGCTACGGCCTGCCGACCGTCTCGCTGCGCTACTTCACGGTGTATGGACCGCGCCAGCGCCCGGACATGGCGTTCCGCCGGTTTCTCACGGCCCTGCACAACCGGACCGAGCTCACGCTGTACGGCGACGGCACGCAGACGCGCGACTTCACGTTCGTCGCGGATGCCGTGGACGCGACCGTCGCCGCCGGGCTGCGCGGCGCGCCCGGAGAGGTCTACAACATCGGCGGCGGATCGCAGGTATCGATGAACGACGCCCTGGCGCTCATCGCCCGCTGCACCGGCCGCACGCCGAACGTCCGGCGGCAGGACCCCGGCAGGGGGGACATGCGCGATACATGGGCCGATACGAGCCGCGCCCGGCGCGATCTCGGATACGCTCCATCTGTTAATCTGGAACAGGGGATTCTGGCGGAGTACGAATGGCTTTCCGCAACACTTTCATAGCGTTGATCGGCGCACTTGCTCTGCTTGCCGCGGCGTGCGGCGGCAACAGCGGACCCGACATCCCGCTGGCAACGGCCGGCGCCGACGATCTGCTCTTCGAGCGCGGGACCGCGCTGCTGCAGGACGGCGACTGGCGCAACGCGCGGGAGCACTTCCTGCAGATTCGCGACAACTATCCGCAGAGCCCGCTGCGGGCCGCGACCCGCCTGGGTATCGGCGACACCCTGATCGCGGAGGGCACCATCGAGGCGTACATCTCGGCGCTGTCGGAGTTCCGCGACTTCCTGGCCCAGTACCCGACCAGCGACCGCGCGGCT
Organism: Acidobacteriota bacterium; assembly: GCA_021296485.1. GTDB lineage: Bacteria > Acidobacteriota > Vicinamibacteria > Vicinamibacterales > UBA8438 > JAAXGX01. Next base: position 7,908 of record JAGWAI010000004.1, on the reverse strand, counting down.
TACGCGCAGTACCGGCTCGGCATGGTCTACTTCCTGCAAATGCGCCGGCCCGAGCGTGATCAGGCGGATACGCGCAACGCGATGACCGAGTTCGAGCTGTTCCTGGAGCGCTACCCGAACAGTCCGCTGCGGCCCGAGGTGGAGAGCCACCTGCGGGAGGCGCGCGACCGGCTCTCGGAGTCCTACCTGGTCGTCGCCCGCTACTATCTCCGCAGGAATTGGTATCCGGGCGCCATCGACCGGCTCGAGCAGATTCTGAAAGAGGATCCGGGCTTCCGCGGACGCGACGCCGTCTACTTCCATCTGGCCGACTCTTTCCAGAACTCCGACCGCGAGGAAGACGCACTGGAGATGTTCGAGCGCCTGATGGAAGAGTTCCCGCAGTCGGAGTTCATCGAGGATGCTACCGAGAGCCTGGCGGAGTTGCGTCGCAGCGCGCAGGCCGGCGAACGGTAGGAGCTCTCAGCCCCGGACGGGGCCTCGGACCAATCAGCCCACGCCAGCGCGCCGCGACTGCTCGGCGCGGCGGCGGGCCTGCTCGAAGCTGGCCAGGTTGGAATTCGACAGGATGCGGTTGTAGCGCCGGTAGTAGTCGGCCGCCGACCAGAGCGCCGTCGCCAGCACGACCCATAGCGCGACGAGGCCGGGAAACAGGAACAACCACACCTGGTTGCTCAGCATCAGCAGCAGGATCGCCACCACCTGCGCAACCATCTTCACCTTGCCGAGCGGCGAAGCCGGAATGACGACGCCGCGCGAGTGCACGAGGCTGCGCAGCACGGTGACGCCCAGCTCGCGCCCCAGAATGACGGCGACCATCCAGGCCGGCGCGAGCCCCATCTGCACCAACGAGATGAATGCCGCCGTGATCAACAGCTTGTCGGCCAGCGGATCCATCAGCTGCCCGAGGGCCGTCACCTGCTGCCGGCGCCGGGCCAGGTAGCCGTCGAGCCAGTCGGTGAACGCTGCGACCGCGAAGATGGCCGCGCCAATCACCTCCTTGGGCACACCGAAGATGAGTTGCGCCTCGAAGCGGGTCAGCAGCACGACGACCAGCAGCGGCACGAGGAAGATGCGCGCGAGGGTTAGCGTGTTGGGCAGATTCATGACGCACTCGAGCCGGACGGCCGTGCTGTCTGCGACCGGTATTGTACTCTGATCTCGTGAAGGCCATCCTGCTGGTGGGCGGCTTCGGCACCCGCCTGCGTCCGCTGACCCTGAACACCCCCAAGGCTGTCGTCCCGATCTTCGATCGGCCGTTCCTTCACTACCAGCTCGACCTGCTGGAACAGCTCCCGGAGATCGACGAGGTCATCCTGAGTCTCAACTACCAGCCGGACGCCATCGAGCGGGTTGCCGGCGATCGCCGCGGAAACGGACCGCGGATCCGCTACCTGGTCGAGCCGCGACCACTCGGTACGGGCGGCGCGGTCAAGTTCGCCGAGCCCTACCTGGACGACACCGTAGTCGTATTCAACGGAGACGTGCTGGCCGGCATCGATCTCCGGGCGGTGGTCGACCTGCACCGGTCGCGCGGCGCGCGCGCCACGATTGTGCTGACGCCGGTCGACAACCCGTCCGCCTATGGTCTCGTGGAAACCGACGCCGCCGGCAACGTCCGTGCCTTCCGCGAGAAACCGGACCCGGACGAGATCACGTGCGACACGATCAACGCCGGCATCTACGTGCTGGAGCCGGGCACCTTCGACCGTATTCCGCCCGGTACGAAGTACTCGATCGAACGGCGCTACTTTCCGTCGCTCGTCGAGCGCGGCGAGACGTTCGTCGCCTACGTCGAGCGCGGCTACTGGATCGACATCGGGACGGCGGCGAAGTACATGCAGGTGCATCGGGACGTCATGGGCGGCCGCTGTGCGGCGCACCCGTTCGCCGGGCGCGCCGATAATGAGCCGCTCGTCGATACGAGCGCCGCGGTCGATCGCGGCGTACGTATCGAGGCGCCCTGCTTCGTCGGGGCCGGCGCCCGTGTCGCGGCCGGCGCGGCCATCCTGGCCAACAGCGTGGTCGGCGCCTCCGCCGCCGTCGAGACGGAGGCGGTCATAGACGGCGCCATCCTGTGGCCGGATAGCGCAGTCGGCGCCGGCGCCACGGTGCGCGACGCGATCGTCGGCCGCGGCGCGCGCGTGGAAGCAGGCGCCGTCGTCGGTCCCGGCTCCGTCCTCGGTGACGATTCCGTCGTCACCGCTTTCAGCAAGGTGTAACCGACTGATAATGCAAACAATCGATCCCGAAATCTTCAAGGCGTACGACATCAGGGGGATCTATCCCGGCCAGCTCGACGAGGATCTGGCCTTTCAGATCGGCCGCGCGTACGTGGCCTACCTCGGCGCGCGGCGGATTGCGGTCTCGCGCGACATGCGCGTCTCCTCGCCATCGCTCGCCGCGGCGTTCACGGACGGTGCGCTTGCCCAGGGAGCTGACGTAGTCGATTTCGGCATGCTCGGCACCGACATGCTGTACTACGCGGTCGCCCGTGAGGACCTGGACGGCGGCGCGCAGATCACCGCCTCGCACAACCCGAAGCAGTACAACGGCATGAAGCTGGTGCGCCGGCAGGCGCTGCCGCTGAGCGGTGACGCCGGCATCTCCGACATCCGGACGATGATTCTCGCCGGCGGAATCCCGGACGGCGCGGGTGGCGGGCGGCGCTCCGAATCCAGCCTGCTCGACGACTACGTCGACCATGTCCTGTCGTTCATAGATCCCGCGGCGATTCGCCCGTTTCATCTCGTCCTGGATGCCGGCAGCGGCATGGGCGGGCTGGTGGCGCCACCGCTGTTCGACCGGCTCCCCTGCCGTACCACCCGGCTCTGCTTCGAGATCGATGGAACCTTTCCAAACCATCAGGCCAACCCCCTGCTGGAGGAGAACCGGCGCGACCTGGTCGAGCGGGTCGTCGCGGACGGCGCAGACGCGGGGGTGGCGTGGGACGGCGACGCGGACCGCTGCTTCTTCGTAGACGGCGAGGGCGAGTTCATCGCCGGCGACTTCGTCACGGCGCTGCTGGCCGAGGCATTCCTCCGCAAGGAGCCGGGCGCGGCCATCGTGTATGACGTGCGCGCCAGCTACGCGGTCAAGGACACCGTGGCCGCCGGCGGCGGCACGGCCCTGATGAACCGCGTCGGGCATGCCTTCTTCAAGAAGCGAATGCGCGAGGAGAACGCGGCGTTCGGCGGCGAGGTCACCGGGCACTACTACTTCCGGAACAACTTCTACGCCGACAACGGCTTCATCCCGGCCCTGCTGATTCTGGAGCTGATGTCCGAGAAGGGACAGACGCTGAGCGAGCTGCTGGCGCCGCTGCGGGAGCAGTACTTCATCTCCGGCGAGATCAACACGGAGATGGCCGACATGTCCGCGGTGGCGGCGACCATCGACGCGCTGGCCGCGCGCTACAGCGACGCCCACGTCTACCGCATGGACGGCGTCTCGGTCGAGTATCCGACCTGGCACTTCAACGTGCGCCCGTCGAATACAGAGCCGCTCCTCCGCCTCAACCTGGAAGGCGACACGCCCGAGCTGATGGCGGAAAAGCGCGACGAGGTGCTGGCGTTCATACGAAACCAGCACGGGGAATGACCGTTCGGCGGTCTGTTAGAATGGGCCTCCGGACGGCCGGATAGCGGGAGTAACTCAGTGGTAGAGTGTCAGCTTCCCAAGCTGGGGCTGCGCGGGGGCTTCGTTCCAGATGGGGCTGCGCCCCAAACCCCCGGCAGGCGCTAGCGGGGACCCCATAGCCCCGCGCCGCATCTGCCGAGGCCCGCTGTGCGGGCTTTGGGACCACCGTGGACCGGAGTTGGTGGTCCCTCGCAACTGCCACCGCTCAGACATGCGCGCTGGTAGAATGAGCTTTCGGCTGGCCGGCCGGATAGCGGGAGTAACTCAGTGGTAGAGTGTCAGCTTCCCAAGCTGAAGGTCGCGGGTTCGACCCCCGTCTCCCGCTCCATTTGATATTTGGGGCTACGCCCCAAACCCCCGGCGGCTGCTAGCGGGGACCCCGTTGCCCCGCGCCGCGCCGCCGTGCCGCGCTGTGCGCGGCTTTGGGACGGGCGCTTCCATGTCCCCGTCCCCCGCCGCGGTCAACCGTGGGGACCTTACAGCAGTACTTGGCATCTCATCTCGGGGCTGTGCGCCGAATCGCCGGCGGCAAGCCGCTCTCAGGCCGGCTTGGGGTAGCCGAGCCGGGCTAGGGCGTCGGTGATCTCGTCGAGAATTGCGGGGTCGTCGATGGTGGCGGGGGCGGTGTACGGCTGGCCGTCCGCGATCTTCTTCACCGTGCCGCGCAGGATCTTGCCGGAGCGCGTCTTGGGCAGCCGCGGCACCACGGCGGCGATCTTGAAGGCGGCGACCGGGCCAATCGACTCCCGGACCCGTTCCACCAATTCCGGGACGATCTCCGCCTCCCCCCGGGTCACGCCTGCCTTCGTCACGACGAAGCCGATCGGGATCTCGCCCTTGATCGCGTCGGCGACGCCGACGACGGCGCACTCGGCGACATCGGGATGAAAAGCGAGCACCTCCTCCATGCCGCCCGTCGACAGCCGGTGTCCCGCCACGTTGATGATGTCGTCGACACGGCTCATGATGTAGAGGTAGCCGTCGTCGTCACGGAAGCCTGCATCGCCCGTAAGGTAGTGGCCGGGGTAGCGCGACAGGTACGATGCCTCGTAGCCGGCGTCGTTGTTCCACAACGTCGGCAGGCAGCCGGGCGGCAGCGGCAGCTTGAGCACGATGGCGCCGATCTCGCCGTCCGGCATCTGCGCGCCGTCCTCGCCGAGAATCCGGACGTCGAAGCCGGGCACGGCCCGCGTCGGGGATCCCGGCTTGACCGGCAGCATGCCCAGCCCGACGCAGTTCGCGGCGATGGCCCAACCGGTCTCGGTCTGCCACCAGTGGTCGATCACCGGCACGCCGAGTTGCTCGCGCGCCCAGATCAGGGTGTCGGGATCGCAGCGCTCGCCCGCCAGAAAGAGGGTCCGGAACCGCGAGAGATCGTGCTGCTGCATGAATCGCCCCTCCGGATCCTCCTTCTTGATTGCCCGGAAGGCCGTGGGCGCGGTGAACAGCACGCTGACCCCGTGCTCGGCGATGACGCGCCAGAATGCGCCGGGATCGGGCGTGCCGACCGGCTTGCCTTCGTACAGGATGGTCGTGGCGCCGCGCAGCAGCGGACCGTAAACGATGTACGAATGGCCCACGACCCAGCCGATGTCCGAGGCGGCCCAGTACACCTCGCCGGCGCCGACGCCGTAGACGTGCTCCATGCTCCAGTTGAGGGCCACGGCGTGGCCGCCGTTGTCCCGCACCACCCCTTTCGGCACGCCGGTGGTACCGGACGTATAGAGGATGTACAGCGGGTCGGTTGCCGCCACCGGCACGCAGTCGGCCGGCGCCGCGCTGTCGCACGCGTCGCGCCAGTCCAGGTCGCGGCCCGCGACGAGCGAAGCCTCCGCCTGCGGACGCTGGACAACGATGACGCGTTCCGGCTTGTGGGTCGCCAGTGCAATGGCCTCGTCGAGTAGCGGCTTGTACGGCAACACCCGGTTGCCCTCGATGCCGCAGGAGGCCGACAGCACCAGCTTCGGCCGGGCGTCGTCAATCCGCGCCGCCAGCTCCTTCGGGGCAAACCCGCCAAAGACGACGGAGTGCACGGCGCCGATCCGGGCGCACGCCAGCATACCGATCACCGCCTCGGGCACCATCGGCATGTAGATGATCACGCGATCGCCGGCCGAAACTCCCTGCGCCGCCAGCGCGCCGGCGACCCGCGCCACGGCGTCGCGCAACTCGCTGTAGGTGAAGCGGCGGACCGTGTCGGTCACCGGGCTGTCGTAGACCAGCGCGAGCTGCTTGCCGCGACCGCGCTCGATGTGGCGGTCCAGGCAGTTGTAGCAGGTGTTGAATTGAGCGCCGGCGAACCAGCGATGGAACGGCGGGCGGGCATCGTCGCGCACCGTTTCCCAGCGGCGGTGCCAATACAGCGATTCGGCTGCGGCGGCCCAGAACGCTTCCGGATCGTCCTGCGCGCGACGGTAGGTCTGCTCATACACGTTGGGCATGGGCCAGATCCTACCGCAGCGCCGAGCCGCGCCTCGCGCGTGCCGCGCCCGCGGCCTGTGTTATCTTTTCCGACAAGGCCATGCACCTCGTCCGTGCGCTCCGCACCGGTACCGTGACCGGCGTCATTGTCTGGAAGCTGGTGGCTCTCGCGCTGCTGCCGGCGGCGTTCTGCTGCCAGGCCGTGCTGAATGCCGACGGCGGAGGGCGCGCCTGCTGCGACGGAAAGGAACACGGCGATTTCTGCCCGCTGAGCAAGAGCCGCGGCTCCGGCCCGTCGGACGTCCCGCAACTACAGACCTGCGACTCGCCCGACGACGCCCTGCTCGGCCTGCTGAGCCTCACCGGCTTCACGCCGGAGTCCGCGGAGGCGCAGGCTGAATTGGCCGCAAGCGGCCGCACCACGCCGGTCGCTGATTCCGCCAACTCTCTCGATCGCGCACCTCCATCTCCGCCGCCGCGCGCCTGACGCGCCCTCTACCTGATCGTTTCGTTCCCCGACTGTCCAGGTTGTCGTGTGCCGCCTGCGGCGGGCGTTCGGGCTATTGTCCGCGCCGCCGTCTGCTGCACACAGCGCGGAGGTACTTACGCATGTGCTGCAAATTCACCCGGGCGCACCTTTCCGCTGCGCTCGCCAGCCTTGTCATCGCCGTCTGCGCGCCGGGCGCGCGGGCGCAGGACGGCGCCCCGGTCACCGGCAGGATAACCGACGCCCAGGCGCTGGCCCTTCCGGGCGTCGCGGTCGTGCTCGGTACGCCCGCGGGCGGCTTCGTCGCGTCGGCGACGAC